>JAFSYV010000318.1 GCA_017443585.1 Lentisphaeria bacterium
CTGCGACATCTACCGCTCCGACACGAAGATCGAAGTCGAAGTCACGCCCAACCGGGCCGACTGGCTCTCCATGTTCGGCATCGCCCGCGACGTGGCCTGTCTGCTCCGGACCCCCGCCCGCCTGCCCGAGATCGCCGTGCCCCCCTGCACCGTCCCCGCTCCGGGACTGGTGACGGTGGAGGCCCCCGACCTCTGCACCCGTTACATCGGCAGGACCCTCAAAAATGTCAAGGTGGGCCCTTCGCCCGCGTGGATGGTGGAGCGCCTCGAAGCCGTGGGGCTGCGTTCCATCAACAACGTGGTGGACATCACCAACTTCGTGCTCATGGAGCTGGGCCAGCCCCTGCACGCTTTCGATCTGAACAAGCTTTCCGGCCGCCGGGTGGTGGCCCGCCGGGCGAAACCGGGCGAGAAGATCGTCACCCTCGACGGCAGTGAACTGGAACTTTCGGAGGCCAATCTGGTCATCGCCGACGCCGAAAAGCCCATGGCTCTGGCCGGGATCATGGGCGGCGAATTTTCCGGCGTCAGCAATGACACCACCGAAGTCCTGCTCGAAAGCGCCTGTTTCAACTCCGCCAACATCCGGAACACCTCCCGGAAACTGGGCATCGCCAGCGATTCCAGCTACCGCTTCGAACGGGGCGTGGACTACGATATGACCGCTGTGGCCTCGGACCGGGCGGTCCAGCTGCTCATCGAGCTTGCGGGAGCGGAACTTTCGAGCGAGACCGTGGATGTGACCGCGGGCCGCCCCGAGGAAAAAAAGATCCTCTGCCGCTTCGAGCGGATCCGCAAACTCATCGGCTGCGACGTCGCCGACGAGCGGATGGTGGAGATCTTCCTGGATCTGCGCCTCGACGTGGCCGACATCACGCCCGAAAGCTGCGTCGTCACCGCGCCGCTCTTCCGGCCCGACCTGGAACGGGAGGCGGATCTGGCCGAAGAGGTGGCACGGGTCAACGGCCTCGACGCCGTGCCCATCATCCCCGTCCGGGCGGTGCGGTGCATCCCCGAAAGCGAGAACGACTACGACTGGCAGCGGGAGCTCCGGGAGCTGGCCGTGGGACTGGGCTTCTACGAGTGCATGCATTACAGCATCGTGAGCGTGAACTCCGCCCTCTCCGACCGCCGTTTCAAGGAAAGCGACCTCATTCGGCTGAAGAATCCCCTCAATCAGGAACAGCCCTGCATGCGCTGCGCGCTGCTGGGGGAAATGCTGGGCACCGTGGCCCGGAATTTCGCCCGCGGCAACCGGGACCTCTTCCTCTTCGAGCTGGACAAGGCCTTCTGCGCCAACGCCTCCCTCTTCCCCGAAGAGCGGTGGGAGATGCTTTTCGTCATGACCGGCCGCCGTCATCCGGAGCTCTACTCCGATGCGGGCCGGGCCTGCGTGGATTTCTTCGATCTCAAAGGCGTCTTCGAAAGTCTCTTCGAGGCTCTGAAGATCCGCAACTACCGCTTCGCCGAGTGCAAGGAAGCCACTTTCCGGGCCGGACACGCCCTTGAGGTGATCCTCGAGGGGAAGAGTGCGGGCGCCTTCGGCGAGATCGCGCCCGACCTCTGCTCCGGATTCCGGGCCACGGCTCCGGTTTTCGCCGGGCGCATCGACCCTGTGGCGCTCCGGACCGCAGCTTCGCGGATCAAGATCCAGTACAAGGAGCTGTGCGCCTTCCCGGCCATCGAACGGGATGTGGCCTGCGTCGCCCCCGCTTCGGCGAGCAACGCCGAGGTGCTGGAGTTCATCCGCCGTCTGCGGCTGCCCAACTTCGACCATGTGAAGCTTTTCGACATCTTCGTCGACGACAAGCTCCGGGCCGAGGGCAGGAAGAGCGTGGCCTACACCCTCACCTTCCGGAACAGCGAACGGACTCTGACCGACAACGAAGTCAACGCCGCCATGGACAAACTCCGTGCCCGGCTGGCTGCCGATCTCAAGTTCGAACTCAGGTAAAATCAAGAAGAGGAAAGGAAGAACATGATGGACAAGACTCCCGGAATCGTCTACGAGGGCAGACTCGATGCCAAGGGCATGAAATTCGCCGTGGTCTGCGGCCGCTTCAACAGCTTTTTCGTGGAACGGCTCCTCGAAGGGGCCATGGACACCATCGTCCGTCACGGCGGCAGCGCCGAAGACGTGAGCGTGGCCTACGTGCCCGGCTCCTACGAGATCCCCTTCGCCATCAAGAAGCTGCTGGAAAAGGGCGGCTTCGACGCCGTCATCGCCCTGGGCGTGGTGATCCAGGGCGCGACGCCCCATGCTTCCTACATCAACTCCGAAGTCTCCAAGTGTCTGGCCCAGCTGGGGCTGGAATTCGGGGTCCCCGTCACCTACGGCATGATCACCGCCGATGATCTGGATCAGGCCATCGAACGCAGCGGGACCAAGGTCGGCAACAAAGGCGTCGACGCCGCCGTCGCGGCCATCGAAATGGCCAATCTGACCCGGCTGATCGGCTGAGAGGAGCGCTCCATGACCACAGAGTCCAATCCCGAAGAATCCCCCCGCCCCGACAGCCGGCGTTTCGGCCGGGAGGCGGTGATGCAGTACCTTTTCAGCTGCGAACTCAAGGAGGAGATGCCCAACGCCGCCTCCTTCGAGGCCTGCCACGAGCTGATCTGCAATGAAGAGAATCTTCAGAACAACCGCTTCGCCCGGAAGGCGAAAGAGTTCGCCGCGGAGCTCTACACCAAGGTGGAACTCAACCGGGAACGGATAGATGCATTGCTCATCCCCTGCTGCGAAGAGGGGTGGGGCTGGGATCGGATCTCCAAGGTCGACCGGAACATCATGCGCGTCGCCGTGGCCGAAATGCTCTTCTGCGACGACATCCCCGACGTGGTGAGCGTCAACGAGGCGGTGGAGATCGGCCGGGATTTTTCGGGCAGCGCCTCCGGCAGTTTCATCAACGGCGTCCTCAACCGGATCATGCGGGAACTGCCGCCCCCCGATAAACGGAAGGTCTGACCGTGGACCGCACCCTTTTCACCACACTCTCCGGGAAACGCATCCTGCGGCTGGACGGGGCCACCGGGACCGAGCTGGCCCGCCAGGGAATGCCTCCCGGCGTGTGCCCCGAAAAGTGGGTGACGGAACATCCCGCGGCCATCCACGCCGTTCAGAATTCCTACACCGATGCCGGGTCCGACATCGTCTACGCGCCCACCTTCGGCGCCAATCCCCGCAAGCTGGCCGAATTCGGCCTCGAAAAGGAGTGCCGGGAACTCAACGCCCGTCTGGTGCGCATCTGCCGGGATGGGGTGGGGGACCGGGCGATGGTCTTCGGCGACATGGCTCCCACGGGAGCGCTGGTGGAGCCCTTCGGCGAGTGTCCCTTCGACGAGAGCGTCGAAACCTACAAAGTTCAGGTCCGGGGGCTGCTGGAAGGCGGCGTGGACGGCTTCGCCATCGAGACCATGCTCGACCTTCAGGAGTGCCGTGCGGCGCTGATCGCCGTGCGCGAACTTTCTCCGGAGCTCCCCGTCATGGTGACCATGACCTTCGACGAAACGGGACGGACCCTCACCGGGTGCGACCCCGTCAGCGCCCTGATCTGCCTTCAGGCTCTGGGGGCCGACGCCTTCGGCTGCAACTGTTCGGTGGGGCCCGAGGCGATGGCCAGGGTCATCGCCCGGCTCCGGCCCTATGCCCGGATCCCGCTGGTGGCGAAACCCAACGCCGGGCTCCCCCGTCTTGAAGGCGACAAGACCGTTTTCGATCTGGGGCCGGAGGAATTCGGCTCCGCCGCCGTGAAACTCGTCGACGCGGGCGCCTCGGTCGTCGGCGGCTGCTGCGGCACCACGCCTGCCCATATCGCCGAACTGAACCGATTGCTGGGGGACCGCCGGGCGGAAAAGCCTCGGGGGCTGGACGGCGTGGTCTCCTCGACGGCGGGATTCCGGAGGATCGCTCCGGGAGAGCCTTTCTCCGTCATCGGCGAAAGGATCAATCCCACCGGCAAGAAGGCCCTTCAGGCGGAACTCCGCGCCGGTTCGCTGGAACTGGTCCGCACCTTTGCCCGTGAACAGAGCGAGGCCGGGGCTTCGCTTCTGGACGTGAATTTCGGCCTTTCGGGCATCGACGAAGCGGACTTCATGCGCAGGTGTACGGCGGAACTGTCGGTCCTGCTCCCCGGCATGCCCCTTTCCATCGACACCACTTCGGCCGCCGTCGCCGAACGGGCGTTGCGGCTCTATCCGGGCCGGGCGCTCTTCAACTCCATCAGCGGCGAACGGCGCAAGCTGGAAGAGGTGCTGCCCATCGTCCGGCGTTACGGCGCGCTGCCCATCCTGCTGCCCCTCACCGACGCGGGGATCCCCGAAAAGGGGAGCGAGCGGATCAAGGTGCTGGATCAGCTCATCGCCGACGCCGGGGTGGACGATTATCTCGTGGACGCGCTGGTCATGACCGTGGGCGCCGATCTGAACGCCCCCCGCGCGGCCATGGAGGTGGTGGAATATGCCACCGGGATCCTGCGCAAGGGGACCACCTGCGGCCTTTCCAACGTGAGTTTCGGTCTGCCCGGCCGACCCGGCGTCAACGCGGCCTTTCTCTCGCTGGCGGCGGGCCGGGGGCTCACTTCGGCCATCGCCAACCCCTGCGCACCGGGTTTCATGACCACCGTGGCCTCCACGGACGCCCTGCTGGGGCACGATCCCAAGTTCTCCCGGCTGACCGCATTGGCGGGAACGCCCGGCTCCGCCGGTGAAAAAAAGGCCGCCGCGCCTCCCGAAAAGAAGGAGCCGACCCTCTTCGACGCCGTGGTGAACGGCGAGGAGGAGACCGCGCTTGAACAGCTCAAAAAGCTTCTCGACTCCGGCATGGAGCCTTTGAAGATCGTGGACGATATCCTCATCCCCGCCATCAACGCGGTGGGGGAAAAGTTCGAAAAGAAGGAGTTTTTCCTGCCTCAGCTCATGTTCGGCGCTTCCGCCATGCGCAAGGCCATGGACCACCTGAAGCCCCTGCTGCTGAAGAGCCGGAGCGACCGTCCGGCGGGCCCGGTCTTCGTCGTGGCCACCGTGGAGGGCGACATCCACGATATCGGGAAGAACATCCTCACCTTGCTGCTGGAAAACTACGGCTTTTCCGTCATCGATCTGGGCAAGGACGTCCCCTGCGCCAAGGTCCTCGAGGCCGCCATCGAGCACAACGCCTCCTTCATCGGCCTGTCGGCGCTGATGACCACCACCATGCCCCGGATGCGCGAAATGGCCGCATTGCTCAAGGAAAATCACCTCGACATCCCCCTCTTCGTGGGGGGCGCCGCCGTGGATGCGGAGTTCGCCCGCTCCATCGGGGCCTGCTACGCTCCCGATGCCATGAGCTCCGTGCGGATGGCGCTGGGGATGGTGAAATGAAGTTCGCCCTCTGCCTCGGCGGGAACGAAGGCCCTGTGGAGGCCAATTTCGACCTCGTGGAAAAGGAGCTCCGCGCCGTAGGCGCGACGGAGATCCGCCGGAGCCGGATCCATGTGACAAAACCCGTGGACTGCGTACCGGGGACCCCGGATTTTCTCAACCAGGCCCTGACCGGCGAGTGGAGCGGAAAGGTGGAGAGCCTTTTCGAACTCCTTCAGGCGCTGGAGCGGCGGTGCGGCCGCCCGGAGATCCACTCCAGCCGGGAGTCGCGGCCCCTCGACTGCGACCTCATCCTCTGGGGCGAAGAGGTGATCTCCACGCCCCGTCTTCAGGTGCCTCACCCGCGGGCGTGTCGGCGGCTTTTCGTGCTGGAACCGCTGGCCGAGCTCGCTCCCGGAATGCGCTTCATGCCCGAAGGGCTCACCGTGGCTCAGTGCCTGCAGAAGCTCCGGGCGTAAAAGGAAAGACTGTTGTCCCGCGCCCCCATGATGACGATGGTGTCGCCGGGGCGGCTCGCCTCGAGGATCGTCTTGCGGAGCTCCTCCCGGTCGCCTGCGAAGCTGTAGCGCTCCGGGGGGACGGGGCGGCTCCGCCAGTCGGCGATGACCTCTTCCGAAGTGGGCTTGAAGGGGGAGGTGCCTCCGGCGTAATAGGGGGGCAGCATGAAGAAGCGGTCCTCCGGGCGGAGAATGGACTCGAGCATCGCGAAAAGCTCGTCCCGGAAGAATCCCAGGGGGCCGAAGCCGTGGGGCTGGAAGACGGCGAAAAGCCGCCCGCGGGTCATCTCCCCCAAGGTGGTCAGGCACGAGCCGATCTTTTCGGGATTGTGGGCGTAGTCATCGTAAACGGGAACGCCCGATACTGAAAAACCCGCCAGATCGTTGCGGCGGCGGATCCCGTCGAACCGCTCCAGCGCCTTCAGGGCGGTCCCTTCCTCGAATCCCAGCATCTTCAGCATGGCGAAGACGGCCAGCGCGTTGGCGGCGGAGTGGGCCCCCGGCGCGGGCAGCGCGACGTCGAACTTCCCGTCGAAGACCGCATGGGGGGACAGGCGTCCGGAAGGATCTTCCTCGAGGCGGTAGGCCGAGACGCGGCAGTCGGAACCGGGGCGGTCGGAACGGTCGAAGACCTGCAGGTGCAAACCGGGGTTGTCCAGCAGGTCCCGGACGGCTTCCCAGACCTCTCGCTCCACCACGGCCCCCTTGCGGACGTGGTTCAGGAAGGCGGCGAAGACCTGGGCCAGCTCCTCCTTGCTGTAGTGGTCGGTCCCCATGTTGAGCAGAATGGCGTAGTCGGGGGCGTAGTTGACCAGGCTCTTGTCGCTTTCGTCCGCCTCGAAGACGAAGTACTTGCCCGCCCCGCGGTGGAAGTTGCCCACGGAGTTTTCGGAAACGAAGCGCTTGGAGACGGCCCCGTTGAGAAATCCCGGCTCGGCGCCGCAGTTGGCGAGAGCCTCGGCCATGTAGGCGGTGACGGTGCTCTTGCCGCAGCTTCCCGCCACGGCGATGCCGCAGAACTCCCCCGGACCGGAAAGAAGCTCCGCAAGAAGCGCGGAGCGGTGGAGCCGTTTTATGCCTTCCCCGGCCAGAAAATCGGGGTTGTCCTCTTCGATGGCGGTGGAGTAGACCAGGGCGTCGGGAACCCCTGCGGCGATATAGGAGCCGTCCTGAGGGAAGATGGAGATCCCCTGATTCTTCAGGGGAGTGAAGATGGCGGCGTTTTCGGCCTTGGCGGCGGCCCGGTCGCTGCCGGTGACCTTCATGCCCAGGGCGCGGCACCAGGCGGCCAGTCCGGACATGCCGATCCCTCCGATGCCGATGAAGTGCAGGTGTCTCATTTGCGGTTCCCTTTCGGTTGGATTCCCTATAATCTACCATATTTCGAGAAAAAATCAAGTTTGAGATTTGACTTTTCGGCCTTTCGGAGCTATAATAAGCGTCCGCAAGGGGAATGTCGATGGAAAATGTCAAGACATCCGGCCCGATCCGGTTCGCCGGAGAAAGCATCGCCGGGCTGGTCAGAAAGAACAACGAGGACAACTTCGTCATCGTCGCGGAACGGGACCGCCGTACCGCCCTCGCCGTCGTGGCCGACGGCGTGGGGGGGCACCGTCACGGCGAGATCGTCAGCAGCATCAGCTGCCGCGACTTGGCCCGTGCCTACGCCCGGACCGCCGACGAGGAGCTCCTCGGCGAGGGGGCGGCGGAGCAGTTTCTGCGAGAAGAAGTCGTCCGGATCAACCGGAGGGTTTTCGAGCTGAATCTCCGCGACCGCAATCCCTATCCCATGAGCAGCACCATCGTGGTCCTGCTGGTGCTGCCCGACGCGGCCGTCATGGCTTCGGCCGGGGACAGCCGGCTCTACGAGATCTCCCCCGGAGCGGGCGTCCGCCAGCTTTCCACCGACCATACGCTGGCCAACGATCCCCTCGTGCCCCGAGCTCTCGCCAGCGACACGGTCTGGGCGGCCCACACCATTTCACGGGCCATCGGCCCCCGGAGCAATCTCCGGGTCGACGTGCGGCAATTCCCCCGCCGCGGGGATGAAAGGTATTTTCTCTGCTCCGACGGCGTCTACCACGACCTGGATCAGGAGAACATCGACAAGGTGCTTCTGAAGGCGGAATCTCCCCGGCAGACCCTGAACCGCATGTTCCGCGCCGTGCTGCTCCGCGGGGCTCACGACAACGTGACGGCGGTCAGCATTTTCCCCGCGTGAAGAGTTTCTTCAACTTGTTGAAGGCCCGCACATACAGGGGCGGCTTGGCGTAGATCCGTTCGAAGAAGATCTTTTCGAGTTCGAGATTCCGCTGTCGGCTTTCCGGATGGCGCAGGACGGAGAACTCCTCGACGGGCATTTCCATCACCGCGTCGATGCGATCGTGCGAGGCGTCCCAGCCGATGTTGCTCACCAGATTGAGCGTGGGGAGGATGCAGAGCCCCCCGTTCTTGACGCAGGCGTAGAGCCATTGGAAATCCCAGGTGTCGAAGCCGGGGGCGTGGGTGTAGACCTTGCCGAAAAGTTCCAGCAGCCGCTTCCGCACCGCGGGAGAATCGAAGCGCTCCCGGATCTTCCCGGAGCGGCGGTACCGGGGGAAATCCTTCATGTCGTAGTCCATGAGGGCCCAGGAGCGCCGCCAGGCGGCCCACCCCCAGCAGCAGGGGAAGGAGATGAATTCGTAATCGTGCCGGGGCGGGGTCTCTTCCCTGACCAGCGCGGTGCCCGAGAGCATCATGATTTCCGGAGTGTCCCGGTAGCGCTCCAGCAGTTCGGCGGCGAAGCGGAAGAAACCGGGGGAGGGGAGGCAGTCGTCCTCCAGGATGATCCCGGACTCCACCTGCGAAAAGAACCAGGTGATGGCCAGGGTCATGTGGCGGCCGCAGCCCAGGTTCGCGCTCTGGACCTTTTCCTCGATGCGGCACTCCCAGTCCACGGCCTCCCGGACGGCGGCACGGGCCTCCCGGCAGAGTTCTTCCTCGCCGGGGCGGTCGGCGCGGGGCCCGTCGCAGGCCAGAAAGAGCCGTTCCGGCCGGATCGCCCGGAGCGATTCCGCCACCCGGCGGGCGTTCCAGGGCCGGTTGAAGACCACGATCAGCACCGGGATGCGGGCAATGTCGTATTTTTCCGTCATCGTTTCGATTTTCCTCGTTCCGCCGGATAATTTACTCCGGGAAGGAAGTTTTGTCAAGGTTTTTTTGCAAAAAAAACCTCCAGACGGCTTTTCGGGGTCGAAAAAAAGAAAAAGAGTGCTATATTAGTATCTTGCACAAGGGCTGAAAATGAAAAGCGGATTCGAAGAAAAGTTGGAAGCGTTTTGCGGCGAAGCGGAACTCAAGGCCGCCAAGCAGCTTCTCAAAAGGAATTGTCTCACCGGCGCATGGCACGATGAGGCCGGGCATCTTCATGGCGTCTTTCTGGAGGAACGGGGCGCGGTGGAGTGCACGGTGATCCCCGGAGCCCCCGCCGTTTCCGACTGCTCCGGCTGCCGGGAACTGCAGGGCTTCGGCTGTTGCCGCCACGGCGCGGCGCTGCTGATGTACTCGGGCCGTTTTCACCGGAGCGACTGCGCCGAAACGACGCCCGCCTACTGCGGCGGACTGCGCCGGGATCCGCTGAATGCCCTCAACGCCCTCGCCGCGAAGGGGCCGGCCGCCGAATTCTGGCTGGATTCCTTCCAGATCTCCCCCCACGTGCCAAGCCGCTGGGAAAACGCCCTGTTCCGGGGCCGGATCCGCAGCGGGGGCCGGGAGTACCTCGGCAACCTCACCAATCTGCGGCAGGTCTACTTCGAAAAATACCTTTCCTCCGCGGTCACGTGGGAAAGTTTTTCGCTTCAGGACCGGCAGATCATCGCCTTTCTGGCCCTCAACGCCGTCTCCGAAGCCGGAGCGCTTTCGCTTCCCGCGGAGCTGGTGGCGGAGTTCTTCCACAGTCTCATCGGCTACGACCGTTTCACCCGGAGCGGACATCCGGTGATCGTCAGGCGGGAGCCGGGGGAGCCGGTCCTGCTGATCAACCGCCGGAAGTGTTTTCCCGGACTCCGGATCTCCGGCGCGGTCATCCCCGCGGTCAACGCCCAGGTCATCGCCGGCCGTTCCGGCTGCTGGATCGGCCGCGAGGACGAATACTTCTTCGTGCCTGGGTGCTGCGAGATCGCCTATCTGCGCAGTTTCTTTTCGGCTCCGCCCCGCGAAGAGGACGATTCCGGTCTCGCCGCCTATCGGCGGCAGTTCCCCTTTCCCCTCGTCGACGTGAATTTCGCCGAACTGCCCCGGCTCCGGCCCCGGCTCTTTCTGGACGGCGCTCTCTCGCCCGAGACGGGACTGCACCTTCAGCTGCGCTTCCTCTACACCCCCGACGACGGCCCCGGCGTCCTCTGCGTCCCGGAAAGCGGCGTGGTCCGGGGCTCCTTCCGGCGGTACCGGGAACGGGAACTGCGCATCGCCGACCGTTTTTCTCTCTTCGGCTTCACGGGCAATGCCGGGGAGCTTTTCCTGGCCGATCCCGAACACATAGGCGTTTTCTTCACCGATTTTCTGCCTCAGCTCCTCTCCGAAAAGGAGCCTCCCGTCCTGGGGCCGGGGCTGCTCCGGGGGACGGGGCGCAATTTCACCTGCCCGGTGGAGTTCCGCACGAGGCTCCTGGGCGTCACGCCCCGGTCGTGGCAGCTCAAGGGCCGTCTTTCGGCCGGGGACGCGGTGCTGGAGTGGAAGGAGTGTTTCGACACCGCCCTGCAGCATCGGCGCTTCCTCTTCGGTCCCGGCGGCAGACTGCTGGAAATTTCGTCTCCTTTGGGGGCGCTTTTCCGCTCGGCGGGGGTGCTCTTCACCGACGTGGACCCCGAAAACATGACCTTCGAACTGCCTTTCACCAACGGCTCCTGCTGCCGGGAGCTCTGCCGGGACCTGCCCGGCCTTCTGCCGCCCGAAGTGGCCGCCGGGCCCGCCGCCGGGCCCATCCTGCGGAGCGGCCCCGGATTCGCTTTCACCGGTGAGCTCCGGAATTACCAGCAGCAGGGTGTGCAGTTCATGACCCACCTCGTCGACCGGAACTTCAACTGTCTTCTGGCCGACGAGATGGGATTGGGCAAGACCGTCCAGCTTCTGGCGTTGCTGAGTTCCCGGATGGAGGAGTCTTCTCCGCCCGCCCTCATCGTGGCTCCCGCCTCGCTGGTCACCAACTGGGAGCGGGAGTGCGGCCGTTTCGTCCCCGGTTTCAAGGTGGGGATCCCCGGCGTCCAGAAAAGAAAATCTTTCTGGGAACATTACCGGAAATACAACGTCATCGTCATTTCCTACACCCTGGCCCGGCTGGATGCGGAGTATCTCAAGAACTGCCGTTTCTCCTTCCTGATCCTGGACGAGGCCCAGCACATCAAGAATCCCGGTTCGACCAACGCCAAAAGCTGCAAGAGTTTCCGCGCCACGCACAAAATCGTCCTCACGGGGACGCCCCTCGAAAACACCTCCGCCGATCTGTGGAGCATTTTCGACTTCCTTCTGCCCGGCATGCTGGGGTCGCTGCCCGCCTTCCGGAAGCGCTACGCCGCCGTGGCCGAAGATGCGGAACTCCAGAACGAGCTAAAGATGCGCATGTCCCCCTTCATCCTGCGCCGGACCAAGAGCGAAGTGGCGAAAGACCTGCCCGAGCGCTCCGAAAATACCATCTTCTGCGACTTCCCGCCCCGGCAGCGGGCGCTTTACGACGCCGTCCTCGAAGAGGGCCGCAGGGAGTTGGCGCAGGCGGGCGAGAACACCGCGCGGGCCGGGACCGTGATCTTCAGCGTGCTCCTGCGTCTGCGGCAGGTGTGCTGCCATCCGGAACTGCTTCCGGAGGGCCGGGGCAAAGGGGTGCCCTCGGTCAAGACCGAGCTCTTCATGGAGCTGGTCCAGCAGAATATGGACAGCGGCCACAAGATGCTGGCTTTCAGTCAGTTCACCTCGCTTCTCGCTCTGCTGAAGCCGGAACTGGACCGGGAAGGCATCGCCTACGAGTATCTGGACGGGGCCACCCCCTCCCGGCAGAAGCATGTGGACCGGTTCAACAACGACGGGGAGCTCCCCCTCTTTCTGCTGAGTCTGAAGGCGGGAGGCACGGGGCTGAACCTGGTTTCCGCCGATACGGTGCTGATCTACGACCCCTGGTGGAATCCCGCCGTGGAGCTTCAGGCCGCGGACCGGGTCCACCGCATCGGCCAGACCCGGCCGGTGAACATCTGCAAGCTGGTGGTGCGGGATTCCATCGAAGAGAAGATCCTCGCGCTCCAGGGCCGCAAGAAAGCCATCTTCGACGCGCTCATCACCGCGGAAAGCCCCGACGCCAAGCTGTCGGCGGCCGAACTGCGTTCACTTGTTTTCGAGGAGTAAGTTCCGATGTTCAAAAAACTCTTTCTGCCCGTGGGCATGCTCATCGCCGTCGCCTTCGCCTTCGCTCTGCCTGAACCGGGGATCGCCTTCAAGGGGCTGAAGCTGGGCGGTCCGAAAATGAACGATCTGCTCATCGTTCTCATCTTTCTCGTCTGCGGCTGGCAGACCACCGCGGATCTGAAGATGGACCGGAAATTCGCCTGCGTCTTCACTTCGGGGGCTTTCATCACCCTCATTCTCGCGCCCTTTGCGGGCTGGGCCATCGCCCGTGCCTTCGCCCTTGATCCCTCCATCGCCGTCGGGCTCATGGTCATCGCCTCCATGCCTCCCACCCTTTCCAGCGGCGTGGTCATCACCGGGACCGCGGGCGGCAACACGCTTCTGGCCATGACCGTGACCATCGGCTACAGCTTCATCGGCGTCTTCATCCTCCCCTTGATCCTGCCTCTGATCATGCCCGCGGGGGCCGAGATCGACGTCCGGCCCCTGAAGATGCTCACCGATCTGGCGCTGCTGGTGATCCTGCCCGCCGTGGCCGGGGTGGGGCTCCGGCTCCTCACCCGGAAGAAGCTTCCTTCGTGGTGCGGCCACATCCCCAGTTTGTGCGTGATCCTGCTGGTGTGGGGGTTCTCTTCCGGAGCCCGTTCCACCATGCTGAAGTTCCCCGTCGCCACGCTCCTTGCCGCGGGCGCGGGCAGTCTCGTGCTGCACCTGGCCCTCATGGCGGCCATGTGGTACGGCAGCGCCCTCTTCAAGGCCGGGATCCCCGAGCGCAAGGCCATGCTCTTCACCGGAGCTTCGAAGACCCTCACCATCGCCCTGGCCACGCTGTCGATCCTGGACGCTTCCGGCGAGGCGGTGGTGCCCTGCATGGTCTTCTACTTCCTCCAGATGCTCATTGATTCCGCTCTGGCGGGGAAAATGGCGGCGACGGCGGAAAAAATGGCCCCGGCAGCGGAAAAAATGGCCCCGGCAGCGGAAAAATGAGGAAAAATTCCCCGGAACGGCGGAAAAATCGCTTGACAGAGCGGCTTTCCGGGGTTATATTATGGAAAGCGTTATTGCGGGAGGACTCTTTTTCTTCCGGCTTCCTTCGCCTTTCGACCCGATCATCTGAGGGGGGAGGGGAGTTCGGAGAGAGGGGTTTCCGCAGTGATTGCGATATCCGCCGTGCCTGTCCGGCTCCGGTCCAGTGCGAGGACCGTCGGGTTCGTCGGGGACGGGACTTTCACGGCGGCGTTTGTGAGGTGAAATTTTTGACAGGTAAAGGACAATGAAAACTTATCTGGCCAAAGTCGGAGAGATCAAGCCCGAACATATCTTGTTCGACGCCTCCGAAACTCCGGTCGGCCGTCTGGCGGTGGCTGTCGCCAACGCTCTGCGCGGCAAAGACAAACCCACGTATACCCCTCATATCGATACCGGCGCCTGCGTTATCGTGATCAACGCCTCCAAGGCGGTCTTCACCGGGCGCAAGGCCACCGAAAAGGTCTATGTGGATTACAGCGGCTACCGCAGCGGTCGCAAGGAAACTTCCGCCAAGGTGGTGTTCGAACAGACCCCCATCCGCGTCATCCGTGACGCCGTCTGGGGCATGATGCCTCACGGCCGTCTGGGTCGGGCTCAGTTCAGCAAATTGAAGGTCTATGCCGGTGCGGAGCATCCGCATGCCGCGCAGAACCCCCGTAAAGTCACCGTGGAGAAGTAACAAATGGCTGCTAACACCAATGAGATCCAGGCCACCGGTCGGCGCAAATGCGCCGTGGCCCGCGTCCGGCTTTCCGCCGGCAGCGGCAAGATCACCGTCAACGGCAAGGAGATGAGCGAGTATTTCCCCTCGGAGTCGCTTCAGGGATACATCAAGCAGGTCTTCGTCGTCAGCGACACCGCCGATAAGTTCGACGTGGCCGCCCGCATCGACGGCGGCGGCATCGCCGGTCAGGCCGGCGCCCTGCGTCACGGCATCGCCCGTGCCATCGTGATTTACAAGGAAGAGCTCCGTCCGGCCCTCAAGGCCGCCGGGATGATGACCCGCGACGCCCGCGTCAAGGAACGCAAGAAGTCCGGTCAGCCCGGAGCCCGCCGCCGGTTCCAGTTCTCCAAACGCTGAAGCGTTTGTCCGAACTTACGGAAAAGAGCCCGCCTTTTCGGCGGGCTTTTTGTTTTTGCGTAAATTCGCTTTTTTTGCTTTCCGGCGCTTGAATTTGATTTCTGCTTGTGCTATATTATCAATATAAGAGTACCAATGTTAATACCGAGGTGTTTCTCATGAGCGATGAAGTTGTTGGCGTGCAGAACAATGATGCTGCGGAATACAGTGCAAGCAAGATCACGGTCCTCGAGGGTCTGGAGGCGGTCCGCGTCCGTCCGGCCATGTACATCGGCGACACCGGGGAGCGGGGACTCCATCATCTGGTCTACGAGGTGGTGGACAACTCCATCGACGAGGCTCTGGCCGGATTCGCCCACAACGTCCAGGTGATCATCCGCCCCGACAACTCGATCTCCGTCGAGGATGACGGCCGGGGCATCCCCGTGGACATGCACGAGACCGAGCACAAGCCCGCCGTCGAGGTGGTGCTCACCGTTCTTCACGCGGGCGGCAAATTCGACCACAACTCCTACAAGGTTTCCGGCGGTCTCCACGGCGTGGGCGTTTCCTGCGTCAACGCCCTTTCGGATTGGATGAAGGTCCAGGTCTACCGGAACGGCAAGATCTACGAGATCGGCTTCGAACGGGGCATCACCACCGAACCCCTCAAGGAGATCGGGGAGACGACCAAGCGGGGCACCAAGGTGACCTTCAAGCCCGACGGCACCATCTTCCCCATGACCACCTACTCCCACGGGACCCTGATGAAGCGGCTCCGGGAGCTGGCCTATCTCAACTCCGGCGTCAAGATCACCCTCACCGACGAGCGGAACGAGGAGCAGGGCGGTTCGCCCCGGACCGACGTCTTCCACTACGAAGGGGGCATCCGGGAGTTCGTCAAGTCGCTCACCGAAAACCGGACTCTGGTCACGCCCGAGGTAATCTATTTCCACCGGGAACGCAACGGCA
>JAFSYV010000319.1 GCA_017443585.1 Lentisphaeria bacterium
ATGCACCAGCTCCGGTTCAGATACCGGAACGACATCGCCTCATTCGTCGTCGACAACCTGCTGGCCATGGAAAAGGCGCTGAAGAGTTGAGGGAGTTCGGATGGAGCGGCTCCGCGGGCCGCTTTCATATGGAGGTGCAAACAGGGAAAAACTCACGCAGAAGGTTTTGGGGATTTGCTGTCTGCCTCTTCCCCGCAGTGGGGAAGACGCGGAAAAAACAAGGAAACAGAACATGAAAAAATGATTCACGCTGATCGAACTCCTGGTGGTCATCGCCCTCATCGCCATCCTTGCCGCCATGCTCCTGCCCGCCTTGCAGCAGGCCCGGGAACGGGGCAAGGCCACCTCGTGCGTCAACAATCTCAAGCAGTTCGGCATGGCTCTCAACGAGTACTGCGATCGCTGCAATGACTACCTGCCCCACTACAGCGCCAACTACAACCAGCGCGGCTACTGGTCCGGTGCGGCGGACGGCCCCTTCGTCTCTACCCTCGGCGCGGGCGGCCGCTGCGTCGGCGGGCTGAATCTCAATTCCGCCTATCAGGAGCTATACCGCCACAAGCTGGCCTGCCCCAGTGTGCAGACGCGGGAGTGCACCTACACTCCCAACGGCTTCACCCCCTCCTACGCCCTCAACGGCAACGTGCTGGACTGCAACCGTGGACACACAGTCCGCAAGAGATTCCTCCGGCCTTCGCGGACCCTCGTCTGGGGCGAATCCAGAAGTTCCACGATCCACCGGGGATTTTCCACCAAGGGCACCAGCGTCGACGTCATCATGCTCCGGCACAACGCGGCCATGAACGTCTGCTTCATGGACGGCCACGTGGAAAGCCGCAAGTCCGACCGGATCCCCGCGTTGCGGGACCACATCTTCTGGATGCCCTATACGCGGATGAACCCCAATTCCACCAACAAGATCACCTTCGACTGATCTCCTGTTTGCGATAATTCCCGGAGAAGAAAACCATGAAGAAGATCCTTTTGTTCCTGTTGTGCGCCTGTACTTTCGCCCTGCTTCAGGGGGAAGGCGTACCCGAAAAAGTCCGGCGGCCCGCCCGCCGGATCGCCGTCAACGCCAAATCGACTTTGACCGTCACACCGGAAAACACCTGCGTCGTCATCGCCAAAAACGCCCCCTCCACGGTGAAATTCGCCTTGAAGGAACTCAATTTCTTCATGGAAAAGATCTTCGGCAAGCCGCTGCCCGTGGCGAACGCCCCCGTACCGGGGAAGAATGCCATCATTCTGGGCCTCAACGAATTCAGCGCCGCCGCCGGGATCAAACCCGGGGATTTCTGCACCGATGCTTTCCGGCTCCTGCGGCGAAAGAATCTCATTTACATCGCGGGGCTCGATTCCCCCAAGGCCAACGCCTTCTACGCCATCGCCAAGGGGGGCGCCGCCACCCAGAAGTACGACCGGGGCACCGAAATGGGGGTCTACTCCTTTCTGGAACGCTTCGCGGGCGTCCGGATGTACTTCCCCGGGGAACTGGGGACGGTCATTCCCGGGGCAAAGGCTCTGATCCTGCCTGAATTCGACATCTTCGACCGGCCCGACTTCACCACCCGGCGGGTCTCCACCTGGTGGGACGGGCTCTGGTATGAACACCCCGGCGACAAGGCCGCCGTCCTGGCCGCGCGGAACCTCAACCACCACCGGCTCCGCTGGGCGACCGCCAACCGGATGGCCTGCCACGGGCTGAACCATTTCAAGTACATCGATCGTTTCGGGAAAAGCCACCCCGAATACTTCGCTCTGGGCACCAACGGCCGCCGGAGCAACGTCAAGGAGCGCTTCGGCGGACTGCCCTGCTACAACAGCGGCCTCGTGGAGGAGATCTATCAGGACATCCGCTCCTACCTCAAGGGCGAGCCCGCCTCCGTCCGGAAGATCCCCCGCTGGAACGGCGCTCCCGGCTACGGCTGGGGGCCCAATACGGGGCCGGGCTATGTGGACGTGATGCCTCAGGACAGCTACAGCGGCTGCTACTGTCCCAAGTGCGCCCCCCTCACCCGGACCAAGAACGAGCACCCCAACTACGCCACCGATCTGGTGTGGGGCCGGGTCATCGGCTGGGCGAACCGGCTGACCGAAGAGAAGATCCCCGGAACCTTGCTCATGATGTCCTACCGCCCCTACGCCGACCTCCCCAAGGCGGACATTCCTGCCAACGTGGAGGTGATGGTGGCCCGTTCCGGCCCGTGGAGCCTGCGGAATTCCGTCCAGCTGAAGAAGGACAACGACGGCATCAAAGCCTGGGCGAACAAGGTCGGCCACAAGGTCTATTTGTGGAACTACGTCACCACCCGTTTCGGCATGGGCATGGACGGAGTCCCCCAGATGAGCCCCCGCTCCTTCGCCGCCTACTACAAGAGCCTCGCCCCCTGGATCTGCGGGGCCTTCGCCGAGTCCGAAAGCGAACGCTTCATCTACAACTATCTCAACTACTACGTCTTCGCCAAGGTGGGCTGGGATCTGCGGACCGATGTTGAACAGCTGCTCGCCGAGCACCATCGGCTCATGTTCGGCAAGGCGGCCCCCTTCATGGCGGCCTTCTACGACGGGATGGAAAAGATCTGGACCGAGCGCTTCATCGGGCGGGTGGTCGATACGCCGAAGGGGCCCGTGATCTCCATGCCTTCGGACTACGAGGCGTGGGAACAGATCTACACGGCGGAGGTCCTGCGGAAGTTCGAAGAGCTCTTCGCCAAAGCCCGCAAGGCCGTCGCTCCGGGAAGTCTCGAGCGGAAGCGGATCGACTTCATCGACCGGGAGTTCCTGCAAAATCTCAAGCAGGCCCGCGAAAGCTACATCGCCCGCCACGGCGCCATTCAGGGACTGGTCTTCTACGCCCGCTCCGGCGGGGAATTGTTCCTCACGCCCCTCCGGGACCGCAATTACAAGGGCCTGCCCCTGGTCAAGACCGGGATCCGGTTCGTCAAGGGCGAAAAGGAGTTGAAGATCACCTTCCGCTGCGAAGAGCCCCGCATGGGGGATCTCCTTGCCGTGAAGCGCCGATTCGACGACCTGGAGATATGGCGGGACAACTGCGTCGAACTGTTCCTCAACCCCTCCTGCGACCGGAAGACCTTTTACCAGATCATCGTGAACTCCGACGGGTGCATCGCCGATCAGGCCATCGTTTCCCTGGGCAAGAAGGGCAGTGGGAACCGCAAGTGGAATTCCGGCGCGAAAGTCGCCGTCACGAAAGGTCCCGGCGAATGGACGGCGGAGATCACCATCCCCCTTTCTTCGCTTCCGGGGCTCAAGGAGCGCATGGTGGCCAATCTCTGCCGCAGCCGCACCCTCAAGGGGGCGCAGGACTACAACCGCTATTACTGCTTCGGCCCCTTCGTCAAGGGCTACCACAACGTGGAAAACTTCGGGACCATCTCCTTCGAGGAGGATCGGAACATCCTGACCAACGGCGACTTTTCCCTGCCGCCGACGAGAGGCAACTACGCCCTCTACAAGGGGAGCAAATTCATCTCCGGCTGGTCGGGGAACAAGAACTGTTCCCTCGATTTCGACGATTACATCAGCCCGCCGTGCAGCATGAAGCTCAGCGGCAAGGATCCCCTCATCCCGCAGTATCTCCCGCAAATCAAGGCCGGGAAGCGCTACCGGCTGAGCTTCTACATGAAAACGAAAGGGATCAAGGTTTCCCGGAAGGGGGGCGGCGCCTGCGCCAACTTCGCTTCGGGAGGCAACAACTGGTATCCCCGCTTCAAGCCCGTGGGGGACACCCCGTGGCGCTTCTATCAGGTGGAGTATACCGCCAAACAGAGCAAAGGGACCCCCTACCTGTGGATGCGCATCCTGCTGGGCGAGGGGACCGTGTGGTTCGATGACGTAAGAATGGAGGAATTGCCATGAACAACGGTAAATACAAGGTCGGCGTGGCCGACTACGGCATGAACGTGTGGGAAGGGGGATGTTTTTCCCTCGAAAAACGGTTGGCTGCGGTGAAATCCTGCGGTTACGACGGGATCGAGATGCTCCGGGCCGGCAATGCGGAGGAGTTCTTCTTCCGGGCCGGGCTCTTCCGCCGGGCGGGGATGGAGTTCCTGAGCTGCGACGCTTCCGGCGATCAGGAGCTGACCTGCCGGGCCGCGGCCGCGACCAAATGCCCCTACGTGTGGCTCAACTGCGGCAAATCCACCCGCGACGTGCCTTATGAGGTGTGGCTCCGCCGGGCGAAACTTTTCATGACCGCCGCCGCGGCGTGGGGCGTGAAGTGCGCCATCCACAACCATCTGGGCACCGTCATCGAATCGGAAGCGGAGATCCACCGGGTCATGGCCGACTGCCCCGACCTGCTCCTGCTGCTGGACGTGGGCCATCTGGGGGCCATGGAAGGGGACATCCCCGGCGTCATCCGGCGCTACGCGGGCCGTCTGGCCTCCGTGCACCTCAAGGACGTGCTCATCAAGGATCCTTCCATCCCCATGGGGGCGGAAAACTGGTGGGAGCGGCTGGAGTTCCGGGAGTTCGGCGCGGGCAACATCGGCATGGACATCCCCGGCGCGGTGAAGACGCTCCGGGAGTCCGGCTACGCGGGCTGGCTGCTGGTGGAACAGGACACCCACCGCCGCGAACCCGCATTGGACCTCAAGGCCAATCTGGAGATCCTCCGCTCCTGCCTCTGAGAGACGGTTCCGGCCTCACGGCTCGTAGTAGTCGTGGTGTTTGGGCACGATGGCGGGGAGCGTGGGGAGCAGGATGAGCAGGATTGCCATCAGCGATCCGTAGAGCAGAAACAGGGTCTGGTAACTGCATATCTCGAGCGGACCGAGGTCCCACGACGGCATGAGCAGATTTGCGCCCAGGATCAGGGCCGTTCCTCCCCGGCCGATGGAAATGCCCAGATTCTGGTAGGTCTGCTGAAAGGCCATGGCCATGGGCTTGTTTCCGGGCCGGGCCAGCGCCAGAAGCTCCGTCGAGTTGTTGCACATGAAGGTGCTCCCGGCAAAGGAGATGAAAAAATAGACCGTCCCGGCGATATAGATGAACCCCGAAGCATTCCTGCTCAAAAGCGCCAGCGTCAATGCCGCCGCCGTGTAGATCAGGTGGACGCTCAGTTCCAGCCGTTTCACCTTCAGTTTCTTCTGCAGGAAGCCGTAGCAGAAAAAGCCCGTGATGCTTCCCGCGATGCCGATGGTGGAAAAAATCTGGACTTTTCCGGCATCCAGTCCCACGTGGTTCTTGAGGTAGAGCAGCGTCACCGGGACCAGCGAGGTGAAGGCCATGGAAAGAAGACACACATAGACCGAATAATTCACCAGCGGACCGTTCCTGACGGAAATGCCCAGCGCGCTCCTTATGTCGAGGCGAAACTTATTCTCTTCCGGGTTTGCGGGAAAATGGAGCATGCAGTACAGCCGTCCCAGGATCAGCAGCCCCGTGACGCCGATGACGATCTGCATCAGTTCTACGGGAGGCTCCTTGCCCATCAGTTTGCCGATGAGGAAAAAAAGCACCCCCGAAAGGATCATGTAGGTGAAGCGCATGGTCCCGAAAAAACTTCCCCGGTCCTGCGGACGCAGGAACACGTCGAGCATGGGATACCAGGCGGCTCCGTAGAGGCTGCGCTGGGCGCTGTAGATGAGACAGCCGATGAGGCAGACGGCCTTTTGGTACGGCCCGAAGAAGGGCGCCGCGGCCATGAGAAGATAACCCGCGCACCCGGCGAGACAGGCGGCGGTGACGCCCCGCTTCATGCCGATCCGGCTGATGAGGAAGGCGCAGGGGATCATGGCCGCCATGCAGAAGATGGCGGAAAACCCGGTGGAAAGCATCACCTCGAGTTTGCTTCCCCCCAGCATGGAAATGTAGAGAATGATGATGGCGCTGCTGTCGAGCATGACTTCGGAAATACAGCCGAAGTAGCAGGCGAAAAAGGCGAGGATCCGTCCGCGCCGCCGCTCCTGCGGCGACAGGGTTTCGGCATAAGTGCTCATTTGACAGGACTCTCCGTTCGATTTGATTTCATTTGCCCGATTCCAAGAGACGTATCCTTTTGCCGCCCAGGGGAAACCGGAGCTGGAAGACGCTGCCCCGGCCCGGCGAGGAGACGATGCTGAATTCCACCCCGTGTTCCCGGCAGATCCGTTCCACGATCATGGTGCCGATGCCGTTGCCGCCGGCCTTGGAGCTGTGGAAGGCGTTGAACATGGTGCTCAGCTGTTCCGGGGTGACGCCGCTGCCCGTGTCGGCGAACTCCAAGGTGAGGGCTTCCCGGTCGGCGGCGCCGAAGATGGTCAGTTCGCCCCCGTTGCTCATGGCCTGCACCGCGTTCCGGACGATGTTGTAGACGCACTGCTTCAGCTGGTCGGCGTCGCCGGAAATGCGGGGCAGCCGGGTGGCCCAGTTGCACTTCACCTGGACCCGCCGGGCCTCGATCTCGGGCCGCATGAAGTTCAGCACGTTCACCACCAGCTCCGCCAGATCCACGGGGGCGAAGACCGGCCTGCCCGGCCGGATGGCCGTCAGGAAGCCGTGGATGATGCTGTCCAACCGCTCCACTTCGTGCTTGCACTCCCGGAGCATGTCGCAGTATTCCGCGTTCTCCCTCTTTTCCCCCAGCTCCTTTTCCACGATCTGGAGATTGAGGTAGAGGCTGTTCAGGGGATTGCCGATCTCGTGGGCCACGCCCGCGGCGAGGAGCGAGACCGCCTTGACCGTTTCGCTTTCCACCTCGCTGAGCTGGCGGCGGCGGCTTTCGGTGACGTCGCGCAGGATCACCGCCGCAAGTTTCGCGTCGTCGGCGAGCGGCACCAGATAGAACTGGATGAAGCGGGGTTCGGGGTAACGGATCTCCAGCTCCTGCCGGGTGACCTTGTCCCAGTTGCCGCCGTCGGCATGGAGGATCCGCCGCCAGTCCACATCCTGAAGCAGCTGGTTGACCCGGAGATTTTCCAAGTCCTGCGGCAGCGCCAGCAGTTCCGCCGCCGCGTGGTTGAAGTAGCGGATCTTCAGCTGGGGATCGATGACGAGGATACCCTCTTCCACGGCGTTGAAGACCGCTTCGAAAAAGCCCCGGTCGCGGACCAGCCGGAGCAGAAAGGCCTGACGGCTTCCGGAATCGAAATCGTCGAATCTTTCATTGACCCGGCTGAAAAAATCTTTCTTGGACATACGGAAAACTCTCCTTTCTCTCTGAAAGTTCAACGCAGCAGAAAAGCGCCGCAGACGGCACAGATGATGAGGACCAGCGGGAAGGGGATCTTCGTCTTCCGGAGCAGGACCCCCGCGAGCAGGATGAGCGGGATCGCCAGGAAGCGCACCCCGACGCCCGTAAACTCGCCCCGGAGCCACGCCCCCAGAGGCAGCTGGGCGGTGAAAAGGGACATCCCGGCGAAAATCAGCAAGGCCGCGCAGGTGAATCCCAGCGAAGCGGGCTTCATCCCGGCGAGGAATCCTTTCACGAAGGGGGTGTCCTCATACTTCTTGAGCAGCTTGAAGGCCGCCGCCACCATGAGGAATGCCGGGGTCACCAGCCCCAGCGTGGCCGCAAGCGACCCCCAGAAGCCGGACTGGATGAAGCCCACGTAGGTGGCGGTGTTCAGCCCGATGGGCCCCGGCGTGATCTGGGCGATGGAAGACAAATTGGCGAAACTTGCCTCCGACAGGAAGCCTCCGCGGACCAGGTCCGCCGTGATGAAGGGAACCAGCATATAGCCCCCGCCGAAACAGAGGAGCCCGTAGACGAGAAAGTGGCAGTAGAGGGCGAGCGGCGTCAGCGTCATGAGAGCTTCCTCCTGCGGACGAGGACTTTTACCACCCCCGCCGCGATGGCCGCCGCCACGAGAAGCGCGGGATTCCAGTGCCAGGCGGCGATCCCGGCGAGGCAGAGGAGCGCCACGACCCAGTCGAAAACGGTCTTGAGGTTGTTCTTCCCCATCTTGAAGGCGGTGAGCCCGATCATGGCGATGATGCCGCAGAGGATCCCTTTGAAGGCCCCCTGCACCCAGGGCGAATTGAGGAAGTCCGTCAGCGAGGAAAGCCCCGCCGCGATGAGCATGATGACCGTGACCGAAGGGAGCAGCGCCCCGAAGGCCGCCGCCAGCGCGCCGGGCAGACGGCGGAGCTTCCACCCAAGATAGATGGCGGCGTTGACGGCGATGAGCCCCGGTACGGTGACCACCACCGTCACCATCTCGGTGAACTCATCTTCGGTGAGCCAGCGCCGCCTGACGGTGAACTCCTCCCGCGCCGCGGCGAGGATGGCGTAGCCGCCCCCCACGGTCACCGCGGCGATCTTGAGGAAGGACAGAAAGAGGATCGAATCAGTCCGGGAACCGTCGGGAGGAAGTGGCGGCTCCCCGCCGGAAGCCGCAGGCGCCGGGGGTGGGGTTTCGGCCATTTCACCAGCAATGCTCCCACAGGATCTTGATGCCGATGAGAAAGATCACGCTGCCGCCGATGATGCTCATGACGCCCTGGCCCGCGAAGCGTTTGAGCTTGCTCCCGAGGAGGACTCCGGCGAAGGAGACCGCTCCCGTCACCAGCCCCATGGCGGCGGCGGGCAGCCAGACGGAAGTCACCCCGGCAAAGGCGAGGGAGGCTCCCACGGCCAGCGCGTCCACGCTGGTGGCCACGGCGGGGAGGATCATGTTGACGGGCGAAAAGAAATCGCTTTTCCCGGCCGGGGAGGGCTCCGCGTCGGCTTTTTCGGACCGGCGCAGGGACTTGATCCCTTCGACGACCATCTTGCCGCCCACGAAGGCCAGAAAGGCGAAGGCGATCCAGTGGTCCCATGCCGCCAGAGCGTCGGTCAACGCGCCCGCGGCGAAGAAACCCGCCACCGGCATGAGGAACTGGAAGCCGCCGAAAAAGAGCGCGGCGCTCGTTCCGCTGCGCAGCGTTCTGCCGCGACAGCTGAGGGCGCCTCCCACGGAGACGGCGAAGGCGTCCACCGAAACGCCCAGAGAGATCAGCAGGATCTCGATCGCATTCATGATGGCGTCAGCATCCGCCGATGAGTTTGGCCATCAGGGCCTTTTGGACATGGAGCCGGTTTTCCGCCTCGTCGAAGACGATGGAAGCGGGCGAATCCAGCACGTCGGCGGTGACCTCTTCTTCCCGGTGGGCGGGGAGGCAGTGGAGGAACTTGCAGTCCGGCGCGGCCAGACCGAAGATCTTCCGGTTCACCTGATAGGGGCGGAAGAGCTGCATGCGCCGCTCCTTGTCATCTTCGAAGCCCATGCTGACCCACACGTCGGTGTAGATGTAGTTGAGGCCCTTCGCAGCCTTTTCCGGGCAGCGTTCCCAGCGCACGTTGGGGGCGCCCGCCATGAGGGCCTCGCCGGGCCGCTCCTCTTCAGGGGAGCAGATCACCAGATCGATGCCCGAGAGCCGGGCCGCCAGGATCATGGAGTTGGCGATGTTGCTCCGGCCGTCGCCGAAGAAGCCGACCTTGACGGTGGAATCCAGCTTCCCGCTGTACTCGAGGATGGTGAAAAGGTCCGCCAGCAGCTGGCAGGGATGGTATTCGTTGGTCAGCGCGTTGATGACGGGGATATCCGCCGTCCGGGCCAGCTCCTCGACCTCCGCATGACCGTAGGTCCGGATCACGATGCCGTGGAGATAGCGGCTGAGGACATGGGCGGTGTCGCCCACGGTCTCGCTGCCCCGGCCCAGCTGCATCTTGCCCTGATCCAGGTAGAGGGGGATCCCCCCCAGTTCGTGGACGCCCACCTCGAAGGAGACCCGCGTCCGGGTGGAGGATTTGGCGAAAATGAGCCCGATGGACTTGCCCTCCAAGGGCTTGAAGGAGCTTTTGCCCCGTTCCCGTTTCAGCTTCGCGGCCAGATCAAAGACCTGCCACATCTCTTCTTTGGTGATGTCCTGAAGGGTCAGAAAGTCTTTCTTCATTTTCCGTTCTTCCTTTCCGTATCGAATTCGGCCAGCGCTTCGTCGACGATGGCGACGGCCCGGTCGATCTCTTCTCTGGTGACGATGAGGGGCGGCACGAAACGGACCACGCATTCTCCGGCGGTCAGCACCAGCAGTTTTCTCTTCTGCATCAGTTTCTGCACGGGGGCGGCCTCGCAGTCCAGCACCAGCCCGAGCATGAGCCCCTTGCCCCGGACACCCTTGACGAAGGAATACTTTTTGCCGATGGCAGTCAGACGTTCCGCCAGATAAGCGCCCATGGCATTGCAGTTTTCAAGGACCTTTTCATGGTCGAAGGTGTCCTGCACGGCCAGCGCGGCGGCGGCGGCCAGCGCCGTGCCGCCGAAGGTGGTCCCGTGGGTCCCCACGGTGAGCAGGTCGGCGAATTCCCGCCGGGCCAGCACCGCCCCCATGGGCACGCCGTTGGCGATCCCCTTGGCCATGGAGATGGCGTCGGGGGCCACGCCGAAACTCTGGAAGGCGAAACGGGTCCCGAGACGGCCCATGCCGCACTGGACTTCATCGCAGAGCATGAGCAGATCCTTCTCGTCGCAGAGGGCCCGGACCTGTTTCAAATATTCCACGTCGGCGGGGATGACGCCCCCCTCGCCCTGGACCATTTCGAGCATGACGGCGCAGGTCTTGGGGGTAATGGCCTTCTTCAGGGCTTCGATGTCGTTGAAGGGCACCTGGGTGAAGCCGGGCACGTCGGGCTCGAAGCCCTGACGGTACTTCTTCCGCCCGGTGGCGGCCAGAGTTCCCAGCGTCCGGCCGTGGAAGCTGTTTTCCATGGAAATGATCTCGTTGCGGCCGGTCTGGTTGCCGTACTTGCGGGCGATCTTGATGAGCCCTTCGTTGGCTTCGGCGCCTGAGTTGCAGAAAAAGACCTTGGCGTCCAGTCCCGATTCGGCGACCAGCTTTTCGGCCAGCGCGGGGGCGAGGGCGTTCATGTAGATGTTGGAGACATGGACCAGAGTCCGGGCCTGCCCCGTGATGGCGGCGGTGACCCGCGGATGGCAGTGGCCCAGGTTGCAGACGGCGATGCCTGAGGTGAAATCCAGATATTCCTCGCCGTCGGAATCCCACAGCCGGCAGCCTTCCCCGCGGACAAACAGCTGTTTGGGGGCGTAGGTGGGCATGACGTTGGCCTCGATCCGCTTGACGGTCTTTTCGTAAATTGCGCTCATGATTGAATCAAACTCCTGATTTGACAACAGTTGAAAGTATAATATACACCAAATCGGGGAAAATGCAAATGCAATTGCCAAAAAACTCCCCGGTCGTGACGGCTCGGAGCATTTGACGGCGGTCTTCTTTTCCAAGCTTCACTGCCGGGGCGGGCGCAGTGACGACAAAAAAGTCTTTCGGCATTTCAGATATCGAGAGACCGCATCAAGGGCTTCTTCTTTTGCGCGGGCGAGACCGCTGAACCTGACTTCCTTGTATTTTTCGAGCAACTGCCGCTGTTCAACGGCGAAAAAGCGTACCGCCGGATCCCGCTGAGCCATTTTCAGCAGGACCGTTTCCGGATCCGTTTTATTCTTTTTTACTGACCTGAAGAGATCTTTGATCGCCTTCTGTTTCTGTACGTTCCATGCCGCATCGGCTTTGCGGAACAGTTCCGCCGATTCCGGATCTTCGATCCGCAGCAGACCCGCCAGTTCTTCATAGCCGAACGGATTTTCCGCTTCAGCGCCGGTCTCCAGGAGTTTTTCGACCGTTCGCCACAGTTTGAAAAGTATTTTCTGTTCATCGTTGAAGTTTTCAGATGGCCGCTGCAGCATTTCGATCCGCCACTCGTTCCATGCCGTCTCAAATTCCAGCCGGCATTTCCGCAGACCGCTCGCTCCCCGGCTCAGTTCAACCTTGTTCCTTTCATTCCATCCCCGCCTGACTGCGATCTCGTCGCGTCCCCCTGTTCCGACGGAGGGGCGGAATCTTTGCCGTTGTTGTTCAGTTTTTCGCGGTCCGGCATCCGCTGCGGGCGGGCGCTGTTTCGGCAGTTTGACGGAAGGAGTGTTCTGTTCTTTCAGACGCGCTGCGAAGAAGACGAAGAACACTGCGGCGGAAATCACAATGCAGACGGCGGCAATCGGAAGTATCAGCCTGAGACCGGTTTTTTTTCCGGCGCCGTGTTCCGCTCCATTGAGGAAGGTGAGAAATTCCGCCGCGGTATGAATTTTCGGGTCATCCGCGCAGACGGCCAGCACGCAGCGCATCAGCCGTGCGGCCGCTTCATTCAGGGGGCCGTCGTAGAGGGGGAATTTTTCCGGCGGTTTTCCCGAGAGTGCGCAATATATGCTTTTGGCCAGAGCATAGCAGTCGGTATAGGCATCGGGAGCGGTTTGGCCGCTGAGCAGACCGGGAGCCAGAAATCCCGGAGAACCGGCGAAAGAGGCGTTTCCCCGGCGCGTGACCAGTCCGATGTCGCCCAGAACGGCTTGGCCGTTGCGGAAAAAGATGTTTTCCGGTTTGATATCCCGGTGAAGCAGTCCGTGTTCGTGGAGAACGCCCAAGGCTTCGGCCAGCCGTCCGGCGATGACGAAAAGTTCTTCGGGCGTGACTTTCCGCTGGGAGAGGGAACTTTCGCACCAGTCCATGGTATAGAAGAAAGCTCCGTCGATTTTTCCGGCGTGACGGATTGTGATGAGGGCGGGATGTGTGAGTTCCCGATAAAGCCGGAGGGCCTGGATCTCCCTTTCGGCGAGGGAGCCCTGAGCCGGAAAGATCTTCAGGGCGCAGAGTTCCTTTGAAATCACATTTTCCGCCTGCCAGACCGTCCCGCTGGAACCGCTGCCGATGAAGGAGAGCAGTTTGTATCCGTCGATGACAACGCCGGGCTTCGGGATCATGTTATTCGCTCCAGACAAGGTTCAGGTCGGGATCTTCGCTTTTGAGTTCGGAAACGATTTGCCGCAGCAGGGCGATGCCGCGGCTTTTGGCGACATAGACGGCGTTGACGTCCGTATCGAGGAATTTTGCGACCTCGGAGGCTTTTTTCTTCCGGAAGACCGTCAGATGAAAGGCCAGAAAATTCCGCAGTTTCATCCTCAGCCGGAGCCGGTCGAGGGCTTCCTGAAGCATCTGAGC
>JAFSYV010000027.1 GCA_017443585.1 Lentisphaeria bacterium
ATCGTGCCCCGCCCCCAGCTTCCGGATGAAGACGCACCCTATGGAACCGTCCGCAAGGCGTTCCAGGGAAACGCTCATCTGGTTGAGGTAGTGGCTTCCCGCAAAGAGGATCCGCTCCTCCGAAAAAGTCCCCGCGACGGGATCGAGGATCCCCCCCGCAAGGTCGCTGTGGTCGGCATCGCCCGTGCCGGTGAACTTGCTGTAGATCATGAAGACGCGGCCGTCCCTGAGCAGCACGGCGCTGCCCTCCCCCATCCGGGGGTTCTTGGCGCTGAAAAGGAAGAGGACTTTTTTCATAACGTTCAAGCTCCTTAAAAAGTGTGTCACACGGTAAAAATCGCGACCGGGACTAATATACCCCCGAAAAAAGGAAAATGCAAACGGGCCGCCCAAAAAACACCGCTTCCGCCGGAGAAGGCGGAACTCAGCGTTTGCCGAAGAGCCGGGGATACTCTTCCAAAAGGAGCCGACGATCCCCTTCGTTCAATATGCGCAGAACGCACTTCCCGGCAAATTGGGGCTGCTCCCGAAGCAGCCATGACCAATCTTTTCCTGCCAATTTGCTCCACACACAATGGTCGGCGAGCTGAGGCTGTACCCTGAGCAGACATGCCCACTCCCACCCATCCAGCTTGCTCCAGTCGCAATGCTCGGCAAACTGCGGCTGTTTCATAAGAAGCCACTGCCAGGCACCGCCGTCCAGCTTGTTCCAGTCGCAACGGTCCGCGTATTGCGGGCGGTCTCGGAGAATCCGCGACCAGTCACTTCCACCCAGCTCATTCCATTTGTGACGAGCGGCAGGCTCCGGCTGTTGGCTAATCTGAGGCGACCGGGTCGCCCCGGCCCGTTTGCCTGAGTCGCGCGGGGGGGCAAGCTGCGGAAATTTTTCCAATAAAAACCGCCGATCCTCTTCGCGCAATTGGTTCAAATCGCACTTGTCGGCAAACTGAGGCTGTTCCCGAAGCAGCCATGAACAATCTTTTCCTTCCAGTTTGCTCCACACACAATGATCAGCAAGCTGAGGCTGTACCCTGAGCAGACATGCCCACTCCCACCCATCCAGCTTATTCCAGTCGCAATGTTCGGCAAACTGCGGCTGCTTCATAAGAAGCCACTGCCAAGCACCGCCGTCCAGCTTGTCCCAGTCGCAACTGGCAGCATATTGCGGGCGGTCCCGGAGAATTCGAGACCAGTCACTTCCGTCCAGTAGGTTCCAATCGTGACGGGCGGCAAACTCCGGTTGTTGGCTGATCTGACGTGACCGAGGAGTCCCCCCAACCCGTTTGCTTGAGTCGTGGGACGGCGCAGACCGCTGGGGAG
This sequence comes from Lentisphaeria bacterium, assembly GCA_017443585.1. Taxonomy (GTDB): domain Bacteria; phylum Verrucomicrobiota; class Lentisphaeria; order Victivallales; family Victivallaceae; genus UBA1784. Next base: position 1,321 of record JAFSYV010000027.1, read on the forward strand.
GGACTGATGGCTCATTGTCTTCCATTCCACCCACCGGTTGTTCGGAAGAAGCAGGGGGCATTTCGGGAAGAGTTTGGAGTATGATATCAGCCAATTCAGCGGCAGCCGTCTCATTGAGAACCTCGCCGGGTTGGAGGATGGCATCTATCCATTGACGACCAGCCAAATATAACTCCATTTCGTCTGCAACGGGACAGTCTTCAATTCTAAACGGGATAAGGGTCTTACAGTTACTCTTGGCGATGTCGGTCTCACTTATCACCCAATCCGACTGTTGCGACCTGTCAGAAAAAACAAGGACAAAAAACTTTGCACCTTTAATCGCTTGAGCAATCGCTTTCCCATATTTCCATCCCGGCGGGATATTGCGGGGAGCGAACCAGCAGCGTATGTTGCGTTTTTCCAGAAAAGCACACAACGCATCGACGACGCTTCGGTCGAAGTGGGAATAACTTATAAAGACGTCGTGGCCCGTGTCATTCTGCGGCATGGTATCTCTCCCTTCCGGCGGTTTCGGCAGGATGTCCCCTTATTTCAGTTCGTTCTGCTGGGCCACCAGGTCGGCGGCGCCGTAGATCTTGCGGAGTTTGGGCTTCTCGATCTTGCCGGTGGGATTGCGGGGGACTTCGGCGAAGATGATCTTCCGGGGCCGCTGGTAGCGGGGGAGCGCCTTGCAGAACTCCTCCACCTCTTCTTCAGTGAGGGTCTTCCCCTGCTTCACCTCGATGATGGCGGCGGCGATCTCGCCCAGACGGGTGTCGGGGAGCCCGATGACCGCCACGTCCTTGATGGCGTCGTGCTTGCGCAGGAAGTCTTCGATCTGGACGGGGTAGAGGTTTTCGCCCCCGGTGATGATCACATCCTTCTTCCGGTCCACCAGATAGATGAAGCCCGCCTCGTCCTCCTTGGCCATGTCGCCCGTGTAGAGCCAGCCGTCGGGGGAAAGGGTTTCCGCCGTGGCCTTCTCGTCCTTGTAATAGCACTTCATCACGCCCGCGCCGCGGACGGCCAGTTCGCCCACCTCGCCGGGCTTGACGGGCTGGCGCTTCTCATCCACGATGGCGCACTCCCAGCCGTATCCGGCCTTGCCGATAGCGCCCACGTGGTCGATGTTCTCCACGCCCAGATGGACGGCGCCGGGGCCGATGGATTCGCTGAGGCCGTAGTTGGTGTCGTACTCGTGGTGCGGAAAGACCTTCTTCCAGCGCCGGATCAGACTGGGGGGCACCGGCTGGGCTCCGATGTGCATGAGCCGCCACTGGTCCAGATGATAGGACTCCAGCTTGATCTCGCCCCGGTCAATGGCGTCGAGGATGTCCTGCGCCCAGGGGACCAGCAGCCACACCACAGTGCAGCGCTCCTCGGAAACGGCGGAAATGATCCACTCGGGCTTCACGCCCCGGAGCAGGACCGCCCTCCCCCCTACGAGGAAGGAGCCGAACCAGTGCATCTTCGCCCCCGTGTGATAGAGGGGCGGGATGCAGAGAAAGACGTCGTCACGGGTCTGGCTATGGTGCTTCTGCTCCACCACGCAGGCGTGGCTCAGGCTCCGGTGGCGGTGAACGATGGCCTTGGGGAATCCCGTGGTGCCGGAGGAAAAGTAGATGGCCGCCTCGTCGTCCTCGGTCAGATCCACCTCGGGGGCCCGGCTGGAACAGTAGGAAACCAGACTCGCGTAGGGCTCGGCGAAGGAGGGGCACTCCTCGCCCACGTAGAGGAAGGACTTGATCCGGGGCAGCTGGTCGCAGATGTCCTCGACCCGGCCGGTGAACTCCGGCCCGAAGAGCAGATAATCCACGTCGGCCAGCTCCAGACAGTATTTTATTTCCTGAGCCGTGTAGCGGAAATTCAGAGGAACGGCCATAGCGCCGGATTTCAGGAGTCCTAAGTAGAGGGGGAGCCACTCGAGGCAGTTCATGAGCAAAATCGCCACCTTGTCCCCTTTGCGCACGTGGCGGGTCAGCAGAAAGTTGGCCAGCCGGTTGGCCTTGCGGTCGAACTGGGCCCAGGTCATTTCGGAACGGAAGCTCCCCGTCCGGCTGGGTTCGATGAGCGAATACTCACGCCAGGTCGTGTGGCGTTTTTCCAGTTCCTGCGGGTTGATCTCCACCAGAGCCACATCATCGCCGTAAAGTTGGGCGTTCTTCGCCAAGATCTCGGTAATAGGCATAGTTTTCTTCCCCGAAAATCGGTTGTTGTTGTCGTGTTCGAATTTCCTTAATATACTCCCGGCGGCGCATTTTTGCAAATCGGCAACGAAGAAATCTTCGTACCGGGATTGAAAAACCCGCCGAGGAGTGCTATATTAAGGAAATGTATGTTGGAAGGACTCTTCGTGTCTTCCCCTTCGGAACTCCGCTTTTCGCAAGCCGTTTCCGGGGCCCGGAGGGCGGAGTTTTTCGCTGGTGTAATTTTTTTTGAGGAACCTTGACGTGAAAGAATTGAAAGTCGGAGTTGTCGGTTTCGGCACAGTCGGCGCCGGAGTGGTGGATAACCTGCTGCGCAATCGCGATGTCATCGCCAAACGCACCGGGGTCATGCTCACCTTGACCTGTGTTGCCGATCTCGACACTACGACCGACCGGGGCGTCGCCGTTCCCCCGGAACTTCTGAGCAACGACGCCGCCGAAGCCATCCGGCGCAGCGACGTGGTCGTGGAACTGGTGGGAGGCACCACCTTCGCCAAAAAACTCATCCTCGACGCCTTTGCCGCCGGGAAAAGCGTGGTCACCGCCAACAAGGCCCTGCTGGCGCTCCACGGCGAGGAACTTTTCGCCGCCGCCGAGCGGAACGGCGTGGATTTCTATTACGAAGCCAGCGTGGCGGGGGGGATCCCCGTCATCAAGGCGCTCCGGGAAGGACTGGTCGCCAACCGGATCAACCGGATCTTCGGCATCATGAACGGCACCTGCAACTACATCCTCACCCGCATGGAACGGGAAGGCGCCGACTTCGCGGAAGTGCTGGCCGACGCCCAGCGTCTCGGGTACGCCGAAGCCAATCCCTCTTTGGACATCGACGGCTTCGACACCGCCCACAAGACCGCCATCCTCGCGGCGCTCGCCTACGGCCACTGGTTCGGCATCGAAGGCATGAACATCGAAGGGATCCGCGACCTGAAGCTGGCCGACCTCAATTACGCTTCGGAGCTGGGCTACCGGATCAAACTTCTGGGCGTCATCAAAAACGTGGACGGCGCGGTGCAGATGAGCGTCCGGCCCACGCTGATCCCCAAGGCGGCGCTCCTCGCCGGGATCTCCGACGTCTTCAACGGCGTCATGATCGAAGGGGACTTCGTGGGGCAGACCCTCTTCTACGGCCGGGGCGCCGGCAGACAGGCCACGGCCAGCGCCGTGGTGGCCGACCTGGCCGATCTGGCGCTGAACTTCGCCGCGGGAACGCGCCGCCGGATCCCCGCCTTCCGCAAGGGGGAGCAGTTCGACTCCGTCACCCCCGCGGGCGAATGCGTTTCCCGCTTCTATCTCCGGCTTCAGGTCGCGGAGTGTCCCGGCGTCATCGCCGCCGTCACCAAGATCCTCGCCGACCGGCAGATCAGTATTTCCAGCCTCATTCAGCACGAAAATCAGGGGGAAAACGTCTCTCTGGTCATTCTGACCCATCCCGCGCCCGAGAAGGAGATCCGGGGCGCCATGACCGAACTGAGCAGTCTTTCGGTCAACCGCGCTCCGGTCAGAATGTTCCGGATCGAAGAAGTGTAAATCACGTCCCTTTTCGAGGAAAATCCAAAATCTTTGCGTAATTCTGAGGAGTTGTGCCGGCAATGGGCAATCATACCGTTGAAAAAATCGGCGGCACCAGCATGAGCCGCTTCGGTGAAATCATCGAAAACATCATCATCGGCCGCCGCAAGGGGGCCGAACTCTACAACCGGATCTTCGTCGTGTCCGCTTACGGCGGCATCACCAACATGCTGCTGGAAAACAAGAAGACCGCCGAACCCGGCATCTACGGCAGTTTCGCCGCAGGCGACAACCGCGCCTGGCAGGAAAAGCTGGAAAAGACCCGGCAGGAGATGCTGAAGATCAACCACGGTTTCGAATCCCTCGGGCTCGACGTCAAATGCGCCGACGATTTCGTCAACGAGAGGATGAACGGCATCAACAGCTGTCTGCTCCACCTCATGAAGCTGGGCAGCTTCGGCCATTTCCACAGCGAAGCCTATCTGCCCGCCACGCGGGAACTGCTCAGCTCCGTGGGCGAGGCCCACAGCGCCTTCAACTCCGCCCTCATCCTCCAGAAGATGGGCGTCAACGCCGTCTTCGTCGACCTTTCCGGCTGGCGCGACCGGGAAACCTCCACCATGGAGGAAACGATCCTGAGCCACATGAAGGATCTGGACTTCGGCACCTGCATGCCCATCGTCACCGGATACGCCAAGTGCGCCGAAGGGGTCATGGCCAAATTCGACCGGGGCTACAGCGAGATCACCTTCAGCAAGATGGCCGTGGTCACCGGGGCCCGCGAAGGCATCATCCACAAGGAGTTCCACCTCTGCACCGGGGATCCGAAGCTCATCGGCACGGACAAGGTCCGCACCATCGGCCACACCAGTTTCGACATCGCCGACCAGCTGGCCGACATGGCCATGGAAGCCATCCATCCCCAGGCCGCCAAGGAAATGGCCCTGCACAACACCCCCATCCGGGTGGACAACGCCTTCGATCCCGGTCATGCGGGGACCCTCATCAGCAACAACTACGTGTCGCCCACTCCGCGGGTGGATATGATCTGCGGCAGGCAGGATGTGGTCGGCGTCGAGATTTTCGATTCCGAGATGGTGGGCACCAGCGGCTACGACTACCGGGTCCTCCGGGCCTTCGCCGCCCACAAGATAAGCTACATCGCCAAGAACACCAACGCCAACACCATCACGCACTACGTTTCCGAGCGTTCGAAGGAGCTCGAGCAGTGCATCAAGGAGCTCCAGCAGGAGTTCCCCTCGGCGGTCATCAACTGCCGCAAGGTCGCCATCATCGGCGTCATCGGCAGCAACATGAAGCTTCCGGGGTTCCTCTCCAGAGCCGCCGGATCCCTGGCCGCCGCGGGGATCAACATCCTCGCGCTGGACCAGTGCATGCGGCAGGTCAATATGCAGTTCATCATCGAACGCAAGGACTTCGTCCAAGCCCAGATCGCGCTTCACCACGAACTGGTGGAAAAAGAACCCTGCACGGCGGGATAAGCGTTCTCTTCATCCCTTCCCTTCCGGCCCGCTTCGTCCCGCCGGAAGTTTTTTTTATGCCGCCCCCCCGGAAAATCGGCAACAAAAAAAGCCCCCCGGACGGGGGACTTTCTTCTTCGGGCTCGACGCGGGAAAAGGTTACTTGGCGGCGACGAGCTTGTCGGCCTGAGCCTTCTTGCGGGAAGCCCGGTTGGCGGGGATGACTCCCACCTTGGCGGCTTTGTCGATACAGCTGACGAACTCGCGGCGGAGCTCTTCGGCCTGAGCATCGCCGGACTCGACGGCGGCGCGCAGTTTCTTCTCGAGGGTCTTCAGCTCACTGATGCGGGAGCGGTTGCGCAGATTGGCCTCGCTGCTGGTCCGCAGACGCTTGGCGGCCTGTTTCGAATGTGGCATTTTCTTCTCCAATTCCAGTTGAATTTTGATGTTCAGTGCATATTACTTCCGCATAATATACTCCCGGAACGGCCCTTTGTCAAGCGCAAGTTTCGAAAAAGCTCCTTTTTTTCTTTCGTTTTTCCCATTTTTCCGCGAATTTCGGCTTCCCTTACGGCAAAAAAAAGGGGCGGCGTTCCCGTTCCGGCGGACCGAAAGTTTCTTCCTCTTCCGCGAAAACGACCTTTCGCACATACCGAAAAATATAGCGCAAAAAGGGTCATATCAACTTGACTTTTCCCCTTTTATGAACTATATTAGGAGAACTGTCAACAGATATTCAAGGAACCCTTGATCCATGCGTTGTGAACACTGCGGCCACGATTTCGTCATCCAGGACGAGCATTTCGTGGGCAAAAACGTCAAGTGCCCGGAGTGCGGCGAGCAGAACCTCTGCAGCACCCGCCGCGTCATGCTGCTGTGCTCCGAATGCAAGCGCGAGCTGGAATGCGAAGTTTGGATGCTGGGCAGCCGCACGGAGTGCCCCTTTTGCGGGAAGACCATAAGCCTCGTCCGGCCCGGCTCCCCCGACGACAGATTCCCCAACGCCTACCTTCCCCCCGGCTACGAACTGGGCAGCTGCAAGATCGTTTCCTGCCTTGCCATGGGGGGAATGGGCGAAGTCTATCTCGCCCATCACGAACTTCTGGACACGGACGTGGCCCTGAGGCTGCTTTTTCCCGACCGCAACGGCTCCGTGAGCGATCCTTCCTTCGAGCACCTGCTCCGTGAAGCCCGCCTGGCCTGCCGGCTGAAAAGCCCCCACATCGTTTCGGTCATCGACGTCCAGATCGAACAGCGGCTTAATTTCGGTTACATCGTCATGGAATACGTCCGGGGCAAGGATCTGGAAAGCATGCTCTCGGGGCCTCCCATGTCCGAGGACTCCGTGCTGAATGCGGCGCGGCAGGTCGCCCTGGCGCTGGTCGAGGCCGCGAAACTGAACTTCGTGCACCGGGACATCAAGCCCGGAAACATCATAATCGCCGACGACGGCCGGGTCAAACTGGCGGACCTGGGTATCGCCAAATTCTCCGGCGATACGGTTCCCATCCCCGGAACCAGGATCACCGGCACGATCCACTATGCCGCGCCGGAACAGCTGCTCAACCCCGAGTCCATCGATGCCCGTGCGGACATCTATTCCCTCGGGGCCGCCATGTACAATCTCCTCAGCAACCGGCGCCCCTTCGACGGGTCCTCGGTCATGAGCATCGTGGCGAAAGTCCTCAAGGGTGAATTCCCCCCCCTGGCCGAAGCCGCCCCTGAAGTTTCCCCCGCGACATGCCGGCTCGTCACCGCCATGATGGCCACGGATCCTGCGAAGCGGCCCCAAAGTGCGGCAGACCTCGTCAGGGAGATCGACCGGGTCCTCCGGGAACGCTCCGGCAGGACCGGGATCAGACGGTATCTGCCCTCCCCGGCGGCGATTTCGGACTTCTTCAGAGACGCCTCGCCCACAAGAAGAATGAAGGTCGCGGGCATCGCCGTCGCAATCCTTCTGCTCGTCGGCGCCATCTGGGGCGCCGTGAGCTTCACTTCGTCCGACTCTCATGTGGAGACCCGCCCCGATCTGCTGAAGCGGCTCCCCGACCGGCCGAGGAAGCAGGTCCTCGAGGCGACGGCGCAGGCTCCGAGCGCCCCCGCAGCTCAAAGGCCCGATGCGCCCGAAGCGGCTCCCGCACCTCGGAAGCCCGAAGCTCCGGAAGCGGCTCCCGTGCCTCAGAAGCCCGAAGCTCCGGAAGCGGCTCCCGCGCCTCAAAAGCCCGCCGCCTCCGCTCCGGCTCCGACGGCCCCGCAGCCCCCGGCAAGGACCGCCCCCCGCAGACCTTCGCGCCCGCAGCAGGCCGCCGTCATCCCGGACAGCCCCGTGAACTACATAAGGCTGCTCGTCATGGTCGCCTGGTTCCTTTCAGGCATCAAGGTCATGCAGCAGCTGGCTCAGAAGAGGAACCGCAAATCCCGGTATGTGGAAACCCACTATACGGTCCTGAATTTCGCCGCGCTGGTCGCCGGGCCCCTGGTCTGGGTGATCGTCGAACTTCAGGAAAAACTTTACAACAAGGTCAAGAAAGTCCAGGGTAAGGTGATGAATCTCCCCGAGATCGTGAACAGCCAGGGCGAACCCGCGTTCCGGGACGTGGAGGACTCCGACGAGGGAGATGTGGTCTTCAAGGTCCGTTCCCTGCTGGCCCAGGCGCTGACACTCCACGCCAGCGACATCTTCATCGATCCCAAGGCGGGGAATGCGTCGGTCATCAGGTTCCGGGTCGACGGAGCGCTCCGGATCATCGAGGAGATCGACGCCGATCAGGGCAGCAAGATCATCAATGTGATCAAGGTCGTTTCGGGCATGAACATTTCCGAACGGAGGCGGCCCCAGGACGGCTCCTTCTCCCTGACCGGTCCCTTCGGCGACATTTCGCTCCGGACCGCCACCGTGGGCTCCCTGGGCGGCGAAAAGGTCGCCCTGCGGATCCTGGGCGACGACTCGGGGCCCAAGACCCTTGCGGCGGCGGGGATCGCAGGCAGGGATCTTGCCGTCATGGAAAACGCCGTCAAACTGCCTTCCGGCATGATCCTGATCTGCGGCCCCACGGGCAGCGGCAAGACCACCACCCTCTACGCCATGCTCAACTCCATCGACTACTCCATCAAGAACGTGATCTCCATCGAGGACCCCATCGAACACATCATGCCCTCCATCAGCCAGATGGAGGTCAACGAATCCGCGGGGATCACCTTTTCGCAGCTGCTGCGGAACGCCCTGCGGCAGAACCCGGACGTCATCTGCGTGGGCGAGATCCGGGACGAGGACACCGCCGCGGTGGCGGTCCACGCCGCCCAGACCGGACACCTGATCATCGCCACGCTCCACAGCAACGACAACATCAGCACCATCGACCGTCTGGCCAATCTGAACGTGCCCCTGCGCAGCATCGCGGGCACGCTTCAGGTGGTGATCTCGCAGCGGCTGGTCCGCAAGCTCTGCACCTGCAAGAAACGGGTGGAACCCACCCCGGAACAGCAGGCGACCCTCAGAGAGGCGGGGCAGGAGTGCACCTGCGTCTACGAGCCGGTCGGCTGCCCGAAGTGCGGCAACACCGGGTACTCCGGCCGGATGGCGGTCTTCGACATCCTCACCGTGAACGATGAACTCCGGGCTCTGCTGGAGGACGAACATACCAATCTGAGCAACGTGCGGCGGCAGCTCGAAAAGGCCTCTCACGGCAACGTGATGGCTCGGGGCGGATACGCCCTGGTCGCCAGGGGGATCACCTCCATCGCCGAGGTCGTCCGCGTCACGCTCGACCTGAAAAATCAATAAGGAAACACGGCGTTTATGTTCTGGCTCTACTTCTACATTCTCCCGGCCATAGCCGCGTGGAAATTGCGGGAAAAGGAACTGATCCCGTCGGTCTATTACCTCTACGGCACCATGCTCTCGGCCTTCCTCGCCGTCTGGTGCGAAGCTCCGGTCCGGAGCAGCCTGGTCCAGCTTCTCGGGCGGCTCCCCGTCCTCTCCTCCAGCTGGGCGCGTCCCATCGCCATGGTGCTGATCTGGTTCATCGTTTTCGCCGTCTGGACCATCGCCATGAAGCGGCTCGCCCCCGACGGCATCGACGATTTCACTCCGCCCGAAAAGGTGTCGAAGTTCGCGACCCCCGTCGTCATTTTCCTGCACGGCGGCATCGTGTGCGCCCTGGTCTTCACCATCATTTCGACCATGCCGCTGGAAGCCTACACCTCGTTCATCACCGAAAATCCGGACCTGCGTTCCGGGACCCGCTACCGGCTGCTGTGGAACTCCTTCATCATCGACCGGGCGAGTTTCCAGCCGACCTCCTGGACCGTGCGCCGCCGGGCGTTCGACCGTTTCGTGCCCGCGGAAACGCCGCAGAAGCCCGGAAAATAATGCGCCCGCCCATCCGAATATGAGCCGCTTTCATCATGCCTCTGCTTGAAGTCGAAAACCTGCGCGTCCACTTCCCCCTGCGCTCCTCGTGGTTCGCGCCCCGGCGCACCCTCAAGGCGGTGGACGGCGTCTCCTTCACCCTCGACCCCGGCGAGATCGTCGGGCTGGTGGGGGAGTCGGGCTGCGGCAAAAGCACTCTGGGCCGGGCGGTGGTCCGCCTGGAGCCGCCCACTTCCGGACGGGTGCTCGTGGACGGGAAAGACCTTTACAAACTTCCCGGCGCGGAACTCGAAAAGCTCCGGGGCCGTTACCAGATGATCTTTCAGGATCCCTACGGCTCCCTGAACCCCCGGCTCACCGTCTTTTCCGCTCTGGACGAAGTCCTGAGCATGAAGGGAGACTTGAGCGCGAAGGAACGGCGGGAACGGGCCGAAGCGCTCCTCGACCGGGTGGGCCTGCCCCCTTCGGCGCTGAGCCGTTTCCCCCACCAGTTTTCCGGCGGCCAGCGGCAGCGGATCGGCATCGCCCGGGCGCTGGCGGGCTCTCCCGGATTCATCGTGGCCGACGAACCGGTTTCCGCCCTCGACGTGAGCGTACAGGCGGCCATCGTCAATCTGCTCGAGGATATCCGGAATCAGGAGGGGACCGCGTTCCTTTTCATCGCCCACGATCTGGCCGTGGTGGAGCATATCTCGGACCGGATCATGGTGATGTACCTGGGCCACGTGGTGGAAAGCGCCCCCGCGCGGGAACTCATTGCCTCGCCCCGGCATCCCTACACCCAGGCCCTTCTCTCGGCGGTGCCTTCACTCCGGAAAAACGGCTCCCGGATCGTCCTGACGGGCGACGTGCCCTCGCCGGTGGCCCCGCCGCCGGGCTGTCCCTTCCATCCCCGGTGCCCGCGGGCCACGGAAAAATGCCGGGAATGCCGTCCGGAAGTGAAAATTTCCGGAAACCACCGGACCGCCTGCTTTCTCGCCGATTGAAAAAACGTTCCCGCGGTGTTATATTATACGCCGACGTATTTCTTGTAAAACAACATTCATTTTTCAGGAGTTTCGAACCATGCCTTTCGACCGCGGCTCTTTTTCTTTCACCATGTTTTCGCTCCGGGACGACCTGCCGGACAACGCGGGGGATATCCTCGGCACCCGCAAGGCCTGCAAACTGGACGAAGTGACCGGCGAACCCTCCTTTGGCTGGGTCACCGGCCAGCACCTTCTGGACACGGAACTCGACGAGGGCACGGCCCGCTTCGGCGGCGTCTATTTTCTCACGCTGCGCAAAGCGGTCCGGAAGATCCCCGCAAGTCTGCTCACCGCCCTCTGCCGCCGGGCCGAGGAGGCGAGGATGAAGGAGTCGGGCAAGACCTTCATCGGCTCCAAGGAGCGCAAGGAGATCAAGGAAAGCACCATCGAACGCAACATCATGAAGATGCCCCCTGCCCTCTCCGGGATCTCCATGGTCATCGTGCCCCACACCCGCCACCTCTATCTGGGGGCCTCGAGCCAAAGCCAGATCGACCTTTTCATCGAACACTTCTATCAGGCCTTCAGCCTCGAACCGCTGCAGCTGACCCCGGCCTTCGTGCTGGCCGAGGAGTTCGACACGACCGCGGCGGCCTTCCCCGCATTGCAGATCACCAGGCACGGGAACGGCGGCTCCGCCGAAGAGTCCCTGGGCCGGGATTATCTGCTCTACCTCTGGTATCTTTCGGAGACGGGAAAGACCGTCGACACCGAAGATTTCGGCAGTTTCGAAGTCATGCTCGAAGCGCCGCTCTGCCTCACCGGCGACGGTGACGACGCGGGCGCGGGCGAAGCCACCATCAAGAAGGGGGACAGCCCCATCCGGGGCGCCGAGGTCAAGGCGGCCCTCACGGTGGGCAAGAAACTGCGCAAAGCCAAACTGACCTTCACCAGAGCGAACGAGATCTGGAGCGGGACCTTCGATGCGGACAACTTCAGCTTTTCCTCCTTCACGCTCCCCGAGGGCGAGGCGCAGGACCGCTCCGAGATCTTCGCGGAACGGGTGGAGTTCCTGGAGACGTTCCGGGAAGTTTTCGTCGCGGGATTCCGCCAGTACGCCAAGGCCATGCTCGACGGCAAGGCTTCGGGACTCATCTCCGCCCTCAAGAAGTGGATCTCGGACCGGGACGCCATCTGAAAAATGCCTCACGCCGAAGATGCGAAAATCCTCTTTCTGACCGGGTTTTACGGTCACTTCGCCCCCGCGCCGGGGCGCGTGGAGCTGGACTTGGGCTGCGGTTCGGGTTCCTTCACCTGCAGTCTCGCCCGGAAAACGCCGGAAGCTTCGGTGCTGGCCGCGGACGTGATGCTGGGTCGGCTCCGGAAGGTGGTCCGCCGGGCGGAGCGCGCCGGGGCGGCCAACGGGACCGTGCTCCGCACCGAAGCCCGGATGCTCCTGGCGAAGATCCTGCCCGACACCTGCATCGACCGGATCCATCTGCTCTGCCCCGATCCCTGGCCCAAGGGCCGCCACCGGGGACACCGGCTGCTGGCCAGCAATTTCGTCGCTTTCCTCCACCGGGTGCTGAAGGAGGACGGGGTCTTCCACTTTTCCTCGGATGACGACAACTACTGCGCCGCCGTGGACCGGGTGATCTCCGGCTCGAACCTCTTCGCCGAGGCGCCGGAAGCCATCGCCGATCTGGCCGGGATGCGTACCGATTTCGAAGAACGCTGGCTCGAGGAAGGCAAACAGGTTTTACACCGGGCGTGGCGGAAACTCCCGCTCCCGCCCCACACCATAGGACACTAAAAATCGAAGGGCTCCAAATGAACTGTTTCGAAGAACTCAAGGCCCGGGGCTTCTGCTATCAGGCCACGGATGAAGCCAAGATCTCCCAAATGCTCGACGAAGGCAAGATCGCCTTTTACATCGGCTTCGACCCCACGGGGAGCAGTCTCCACGTGGGACATCTGCTCCCCGTCATGGCCATGCGCATCCTGCAGAAGGCCGGGCACACCCCCATCGTGCTGGTGGGGGGCGCCACCGCCCGCATCGGCGATCCTTCCGGAAAATCCACCGCCCGCCCCATGCTCTCGGTCGAAGAGATAAACTTCAACGCCGAATCCCTGAAAAACCAGCTGTCGCGCTTCATCGACGGCTCCGCGGGGAAGGCCATTTTCGTCAACAACGCCGACTGGCTCTGCAATCTCGGATACATTGATCTGCTCCGCGAAGTCGGGACCATCTTCAGCGTCAACCGGATGCTCGCGCAGGAGTCGGTGAAGATGCGCCTCGAAACGGGGCTCTCGTTCCTCGAATTCAACTACTCCATTCTGCAGGCCTACGACTTCATGACCTTGCGCCGCAAGTACAACTGCATGCTCGAAATGGGCGGTCAGGACCAGTGGGGCAACATGGTGGCGGGGACCGAACTCATCCGCCGCAAGGACAATGTGGAAGTCCACTGCATGACCATTCCGCTGCTGCTGGATCCCAACGGGCAGAAATTCGGCAAGAGCACCGGCAACAAGAACGTCTGGCTGGACAAGGAACGCACTTCGGTCTTCGACTACTACCAGTTCTGGCGCAACACCGACGACTCCATGGTGGAGCAGCTGCTCAAGTACTTCACCCCCCTGCCGGTGGACGAGATCGCCGGACTCTGCGGTCCGGGCGCCAACATCAACCGGGCCAAGGAGATCCTCGCCGCCGAAGCCACCGCCCTCTGTCACGGCGAAGCGGCCGCCCGCGAAGCCTTCGTGACCGCCGGGACCCGCTTCGGCTTCGCCGACCCGGAAAACCGGATCCCCACCTCGAGTTTCATCGGCAAGGTTTCCGCAGCCCAGGTGTCGGCGGAGCTGCCCGTGGCGGAGATCCCCGCGACCGAGATCGACGCCGAAAAGGGGATTTTGGTGGCGCGGCTGCTGGTGCTGGCCGGGCTGTGCAGATCCAACAGCGACGGCCGCCGCCTCATTCAGGGCGGAGCCGTGGCTCTGGATGACCAAAAAGTCACCGACGCTTCCGCCGCCGTCGACCGGGCCGCCGTGGCCGCCGGCCCGGTGCTCCGGGCGGGCAAGAAGAATATGCGCAAACTCAAATTGAGCTGAATCGCCCGCAAGGCGAAAAAGGAAGAGGAGAAGGAAGAGGATCCATGAGTTTTGCCCGAAACGTGATCGCAGGTGTGCTTCTGCTGCTGGGGACGATCCCGCTCCTCAACGGGGCTCCGGAACCGGAAAAGAATTCCGGGACGACGGAGGAAAAGGAGCTTTATCAGCAGGCGCTGCTCCTCGTCCGGACCATGAAGATGCTCCGGAAGAACTATGTGGACGAAAAGAAGGTCTCGTACGAAGAGCTCTTCCGCCACGCCATGCGGGGCATGGTGTCCGCTCTCGACCCCTATTCCGACTACGAGCCGCCCTCGCGCTTCAAGGAGGAGCAGATCAAGCGTCAGGGATCGACCGAAGGCATCGGCGCCATGGCGGTGAAGCCGGATGGAAAACCCGTCACCGTCATCCGGGTCCTGCCCGACGGCCCCGCCGAAAAGGCCGGGATCAGGGCCGGGGACCAGATCGTGGAGATCGACGGCAAGACGGTGGCTCCCCTGAATCTTTCCCGGTCGCTGGAACTGCTCCGCGGGCCGGCCGGAAGCACCGTGACCCTTTCGATCCGCCGGAACATGCAGACCCTGACCAAAAAGGTGGTCCGGGCCAAAGTCACCTCTCCCTCGGTGCCTCCCGAGTCGGTGCGGCTGGTCGCGGGCAAGGTGGGCTATCTGAAACTCCTTTCCTTCACCCGGAGCTCCCCGGCCGAAGTGGCCGAAGCCCTGAAAAAACTCCGTTCGCTGGGGGCGGAATCCATTATCCTCGACCTGCGCTACAATCCGGGGGGTCTGGTGGAAAGCGCCAAGGGCGTGGCCGCCTGCTTCCTCCCGCCGGGCACGGTCCTGTTCCGGGCCCGTTCCCGTGAGAAAAAGGAGGAACAGATCGTGAAGACCGCCGCGGCGCCCTTTTCCGACCTCAAGACGCCCATGATCGTCATGGTCAACGCCTTTTCCGCCAGCTGTTCCGAGATCCTGACGGGAGCCCTTCAGGACCACAAGCGGGCCAGGGTCCTCGGCGTCAGGACCTTCGGCAAAGGGACCATTCTCCACGTGGTGCCCCTGCCGGGAGGCGGCGCGGTGCGCTACGCCTCGGCCCACTACGTGACGCCGGGCGGGCGGGTCATCGAGAAGCGGGGGATCATCCCCGATCACGAGGTGCGGATCCCCACCTTCGAGGCCCTGCGCCTTTCGTCCCAGACCCTGCGCTATCCGGGCCGGATCAAGCCCGAGCCCCGAGGAACGCTCCGGGACCTGCAGCTGGCGCGGGCCGTGGACCTGCTCCGGAAGAAGACGCCGCCCCCGGAAAAAAATGAGTGAACCCGAATTCTGGCCGGCCCCCATGGACGGGGTCTTCACGGAAGTCTTCATCCGGTCGGTCAACGAGCTGGAACTCACCGACCGCTGGATGACCAGTTTTTTCCGCCTGTCGGACACGTTGCCCAGGGAGAAGCTCTGCCGGGAGTTCCTCGCGCCCTACGCTTCTTCCGGGCTCCCCGTCTGCGTCCAGCTCATGGGCCGGGATCCCGAACTGCTGGCCGCCGGCGCGCTCCGGATGCTGGAGGCGGGGGGGGCGTCGATCGATCTGAACTTCGGCTGTCCCGTCCCCCGTGTGGTCAGGGGCGGCGCGGGAGGCGCCCTGCTCCGGGAAAGGGAACTCATGTACCGCATCACCGAAAAGACCGCCGCCGTCGCGGGGAAGGAGAAGGTCAGCGTGAAATTCCGCTGCGGCTTCGCTTCGCCGGACGAACTGGAAGAGACGGCGAAAGGCCTGCTCGCCGCCGGGGCGGGCAAACTCTTTTTCCACCACCGCACGGTGAAGGAACTTTACGCGCCCGTGCCGGAACGGACCGATCGGTTCCGGCGGCTGCTCGGCCTGGCGGGGGACACCCCCGTGATCCTCAACGGCGACTTCACCTTCGAAGAGGCCGCTTCCGCCCCGGAGCGCTTCGGCTGTGCGGGGGTCATGCTGGGCCGGAATTTCCTCCGTTCCCCCGGGATCCTGCGTCGGCTCCGGGGTCTTCCGGGGTGCTCCCCGGAGCGCTTCTTCCACACCCTCGTCCGGAACGGCCTCGGGGGCGAAGCCCTGAAAGGCATGAAGCGGTGGATCTTCGGGGCGTGGGATTTCCCCGTTCCGCCGGAGGACCCCCATGGCCAGTGATTTCCACACCCACACGCCCCACCCCGGAAAAAGGGAACTGGTGGATGGCGGCGAGGGCCGCGCGCCCTTGTGGTCGCTCCCCTTCCATCCCTGGCACACGGCAAAGCTCCCTCACGTGCCGGAAGAACAGCTCCGCGGCTGCGCCGCCTTGGGGGAACTGGGATTCGACCGTTTCCGGGGAGCGGCCCCCTGGCCCGAAGGCCAGCTGGCTCTGCTGGGCGGCCTGCTGAAGCTGGCCGCCGAGTGGAACAAACCCGTGGTGCTCCACGCCGTGGGTCCGCTGGAACTGCTTTTCAAGGCGGTCGAACCTTACGGGAACTTGAAATTTCTGCTCCACGGCTTTTCCCGGCCCCGGCCGGACCTTCTGGACGCAGTGCTGAAACACCGCTTTTACGTTTCCCTGAACCCCGTCCTGCTCGGAAACGAGGGGATCGTATCTTTTCTGAAGAGCCGTCCCGAAGCCCGAGTGGGGCTGGAAACCGACGATGACGATTCTCTCGACATCGCTCTCTTGTATGAACGGATCGGGATCCCGGGATTCGAGGCCCGTACCGATGAACTTTTCGAGGAGTTTTTGAACTTATGAACGCACTTTTTCAGCGTACCGTCGCCCTCTTGGGCGAAGAGAAGGTCGCCCGGCTCCGCTCCGCCCGCGTCCTCGTGGTGGGCGTGGGCGGCGTGGGGGGATGCGCCGCCGAACAGCTCTGCCGGGCGGGCATAGGCGCTCTCACATTGCTGGACGGCGACAAGGTGGACCCCACCAATCTGAACCGTCAGCTGGCCGCCCTCGGTTCCACGGTCGGGCGCTTCAAGGCCGAGGTGCTCTGCGAAAGATTCCGCGACATCGCCCCGGAAGCGACCTTCACCCCCGAAGTGCGCTTCCTCGGACCCGATGAATGTGACGAACTCCTCGGCGGCCCCTTCGATCTGGTGGTCGACGCCATCGACGACGTTCCCGCCAAGGTGGGGCTGCTCCGGGCCGCCGTCGCAAGAGGCGTCCCCGCGGTGAGTTCCATGGGCGCGGGGGGCAAGACCGATCCGGAACAGGTCCGGTGCGCGGACATCGGCAAGACCTTCGGGGATCCGCTGGCCCGGCGGGTGCGGCAGGAGCTCAGGCGCGCGGGGGTGACCAAAGGGATCCCCTGCGTCTTTTCGCCCGAGGAGCGGCAGCAGGTGCGGAATTTCGATGTCATCGGCACCGTCAGCTACATGCCGGCGGTCTTCGGCTGCCACCTGGCCGCCGCCGCGCTGAAGATCCTGCTCGAAAGAAAAGATACTCCCGCTATGTAGCGTAGCCGAAGATGGCCAGCGGGAACATCAGGGTGTGCCACGTAAACTGGAAGGGCGCCAGCACCCCGTCGATGACGTTTTTCAGGCCGCTGCTGAAAAGCCCGATCGGAGCACCGAGGGTGGCCTGGACCAGCCCCAGAGGCAGTTTCAAAATCCCCGCCAGATCCACCCCCATTTTCAGCAGGTGGGCTCCGGCGTTCTTGAGTCCCTGGATCACATAGGGCATCATCACCTCGGCGGCCTTGATGGCCACGGGGGCGAGAATGGCGATGGTGACCGGGTCCATGGCCTGGACTTTTGCCGCGCCGAAAGGCATGAAGAGCCCGGCGATAAGGATCAGGATCAGAAAGTTTCTGCGGAACATGATCATTTGCCTCGTTTTTTCAATAAAACATCCATTGCAGGTACTGAATGGTCTTGTCCGAAGGCCCGGCCACCGGGGCGGCCTGGACCGTGAAAATCAGCCGCCGGAAGGGCTGGTTGTCCCCCTCCGCCGCACGGATCTTGATGGTGAAGATATCCCCCCGCTGACGGGAAAGGGAGTTCAATTTGGCCAGGATCAGGGGGTCGAGAGAGCCCTCGCTCAGGGGGACCCGTTCGGTCTTCCACTCGTCGATGGCCTCCATGATGGCGTCCAGTTCGTCCTCGTCGTCCACGTTGCAGTAGTTCATGATCTCCTGCCGCGTGGCGGTGAGCAGCGTGGGATTGCCGGTGATGGTGATGGTGTTTTCGGGCGTGATGAGCCGGACGCAGGAAAGGAGCCCGTCCTTGTCCGGCGGGAAAAGCTCCCGGAATCCGGGGATCCAGAGCAGTTCCTCGCGGAACTGCAGTGCGCCGTTCCGGGGCAGCGGCTTCATGTCCAGCGCCTCGTAGTCGCTGTCTTCCATGCCGTCCTCGCCCGAGTCGTCGTTGGTGTCGACGTAATCCTGGATCCGGGTCTTGAGCTGTTCCACCAGATCGTTGAAATCCTCCTCGTCGCTCATGCCCACCTTGAGCAGGTCCAGACTCCGCCGGAACTGGGTGCCGTCCATGCGCCGCCCCTGGCGGGCGTCCTCGATCACCACCTTGACCTGCCGCCCGTAGTGATCGAAGACGTGGGGCACGGAGTCGGGCAGCATACGCTCGTAGTCGAACTCCTCGTAATCGGTCTCGCCCATGGTGCCGCCGCTGTTGAGATACCGGTCGGCGTTGAGGAGCCACTGGACCCGCTGGGCCACGCTTTCGGCCACCAGCATGGAGCGCTGCTGTTCCACGTGAGAGGCCACTTCGAAGGTGCCGCTGGTGCCGATGGCCATCATCAGCGCGGTGATGATGCCCCCCGTAAAGACCAGCACCAGAACGGCCAGCAGGGCCGAGCCCTTTTCCTCACGGCGTCTTTTCATCACCGGGCCCCCCTGTTCCGGGTCCCCGCCCTGGTGGAGTTGTTGGCGCGGGTCGCCTGACTCGAGGTGGCGGCGGCCCGGTTCCCGAAGGTGCTGTTGTAACTCACTCCGCAGGTGCGCCGGAGCCAATACTCCCTGGTCCCGTTGCGCCACTCCACGGTCATGCGGATGGCCAGGGGGAGATTGGCATGTTCCTCTTCCTCCCACTCTTCCAGCCACTCGAGCTCGTTGTCCTCGTCCCGGTCGGCGTACTGGAACGAGACGTTCGCCACATCCTCGGCGATGACCTCGCGTTTGGTCACCGCCGACGGCTCATCCTCTTCCCAGGGCAGCATGGGGTAATCGGAGTAGATGGCCACCAGCTGTTCGTCCTCCACCTTGATCCGGATGAAAAGCAGCGCGCTGGGGTCGTTCCCGTAGACCCGGCGCAAGGTGGTGACCAGCAGTTCGTCGCTCTTGCCGGAAAACACGTAGCGGGAGGAGTTGTTTTCGTCGTTCCACTTGAAAGGGAGCATGTTGGCGATGGTGGTGTCCCAGATCCGGTCGATGGCCATGCGCTCCTTCAATTTTTCGGTGGCGGTCACGGAGCGCCGGTAGCCGTTGTAGAAGGAGGAGGCCGCCGTGGCAATGACCAGCGCCACCACCATCATGACCAGCATGGCGCAGATGAGTTCCACCAGTGTGAAGGGCGTGCGGCGAAGGGTCTTCATGGGACTTCAATTCTCCGAATCGAAGTTGATCCGGTCCATTTTGATCCGGTCAACGACCTTGTTGTCCGTGGTGCGGACGATCTCTATGGTGATGCACTTCAGAGGCGCGGCTTCTTCGATGCCGGTGAAATCCTCGGGCAGGTCCTCGGCGTCGTCCACCGAAGCCTGAACGGTGTAGCCTTCGTAGGGGAAAAACTCCTCCGGCACACTGAGGCTTTCGTCGTCCATAAGCATGAGGTACTCGGCGGCCTGGATCAGCTTGTGGGTGTTGTCCCACTTTTCCACGGAACGGGCCACCTTGAGCTGGGCGTTCATGGCCAGACTGAGCAGCCCCGAAAGGCTCAGCCCCAGAATGGCCAGCGCCACCACGACCTCGACCAGTGTAAAGACTTTTTTCACTCGGGCACTTCCTCGGAGATCAGGACCCTGCCGGTCAGCTTGGATATGGAAAAAACTTTCTGCAGCCCCCCCAGTTTCAGCACCACGGCGTGATTGCCCGAAGCGCCGCCGTCGGGGAAAAAGCGGAAAATTTCCAGCTGTTCGTCGTTCGCCAGCTGATTTTCCGCCTCGCCCGGAGTCTCGAAGACGAAATCCTTGTCCAGTTTGAAGCGGATCACGGGCAGAGCCGGCGCATCGGTATCATCCTCGTTCTTCCGGGCTTTCGTACTTGCGTACTTGCCCGAAGCGTCGCCGGGAACGAGGGGCGTTTCCCGATCCTCATCGGGGATCGCGGTGGCGGAAAATCCCTCCTCGGGATCGTACTTCACCACCCAGTCCCGCCCCTCTTCCGCGGCCCGGAAGCGCACACGGGAGCAGAAGGCGGAAAACTCATAGACCGTCCGCTCCAGCTTCTGCGCCGGGGACTCGCCCCGGAGCGAAGTGACGGCGATCCCCAGCGTCAGCGCGATGATGGCGATGGCCACCACCAGCTCGATGAGGGTGAAGCTCCGCCGGCGCCGCCTGGGGCTCCGATCAGTCGTAACTGGTGACATCGGCGTTGTCACCCGTGCCGCCGGGCTGGCCGTCAGCGCCGTAGCTGACGATCTCGTATTCGCGATTCTCTTCGCCGGGCGACGTGTAGACATATTCCCGGCCCCAGGGGTCCTTGGGCACTTTGGCGGGCTTCAGATAGGGGCCGTTCCACTTCTCGTTGCCGTCGGGATTTTCCACCAGAGCGTTGAGTCCGGCGTTGGTGTCGGGATAGCTCCCCATATCCAGCCGGTAGCCGGTGAGGGCGTCCTCGAGCAGTTTGATCTGGGTCTTGGCCGCGCCCACGTTGGCCCGTTTCACATAGTTCATGTAAAGGGGCGTGGCGATGGAGGCGAGGGTCACCAGAATGATGATGACCACCACCACTTCGATCAGGGTGAAGTTTCTTCTGCGGGATTTCTGAGTTTTTTTCATAATTGAGGTCCTCCTTGACTAATAGAGTTGATTTCCATCATGGCGACGAAGATCGACACGACCACCACCAGCACCACCACGGCGAGAAACACGATGACGGCGGGTTCGAAAAGGCTCAGCAGCCGTTTGATCTTGAGTTTGGTGTCATTTTCCAAATTGCCGGCGATCTTTTCCAGCATGGGCCCCACGTTGCCCGATTCCTCACCGACGCGGAGCATGGGGGTCATGCCGGGGGGAACGTAGGGATTTCCGGCCAGAGCGGCGGAAAGCTTGTCGCCGCCCTTGAGCTTGCGGTCGATGGCGGAAAAGGCCTTGGCAATGACCGGATTCGATATGATCCGCCCCGAAATGCGCACGGTGCGGATGATCTCCACGTGGTTGCCGATGAGGATGGAAAGTGTCCGCACATATTTGCACATCTCGAGATCCACGGCGATCCGGCCGAAAAGGGGCAGTCTGATCAGCTGTCCGGCGAGTTTGAACTTGAGCTCCTCCTCGCCCACGATTTTTTTGAGCAGATACCAGAAGCCCACGCATCCGAGGGGGATCATCCACCATGCGTATTTGGCGAAGGCGCTCACCCCGAGCAGGAAACGCATGGAGGGCGGCTGCTCCCGGCCCATGTCGGTGAAGATGTTGGCGAAGCGGGGCACGAAGACCGTGAAAAGCAGGATCGTCACCAAAAGGGTGATGACCAGGATGGCCGCGGGATAGACGGAGCTCGAAATGATGAAGTCCTTGAGTTCCTTGCTTTCGCCCATGAACTTGTGGAGCTC
>JAFSYV010000320.1 GCA_017443585.1 Lentisphaeria bacterium
GTGGCATGAGGGGATATTCTACCTCTACTTCACGGTGCTGTTCGAACAGCAGCGCTGGAGCGCCCCCGAAGGGTATCAGTGTTTCGTGACCGTAACGGAGGATTTCCGGGAGTTCACGTCGCCCCGTCCCGTGACGCCGACGGGGTACGTGTCGCCCGGAAACGTCCTCCGATTCCGGGACCGCTGGGTCATGAGCGTCACCCGCTATCCCCGGCCCTGCGCCGTGGCGCTGACCGAATCGGACGACCTGCTCCACTGGAGCGAGCCGCGCACGGTGATCCCCACCTTTCACGGGGACTACTGGGGCAACAACGCCCACGGGCCCATCGACGGCTATCCCTTTTTCTGGCAGGGCCGCTGCTGGATGCTCTACACCGACTTCAAGAAGGGGACTTCGAGCCAGTACCTCGGGCTGTCGGTTTCCGACGATCTACGCTCTTTCGAAAATCTGACGCCGGACGCGCCCCTGCTGGACAGCAGTTTCTACGACGACCGCAAAGGCATCGAAAACGCCTCGCTGGTCGTCGAGGGAGACACGCTCCACCTCTTCTGTTCGGTGGGGATGCCCGAGCAGCGGATCGCAAAACTCACGTCAACAGATATCATGCACTGGCCGAAGCTGGACGCGGAATCGGAGATCGGCGGGCTGAATCAGGAGTGGTCGAAATTCATCGCCGGGGCTCAGTTCGTCGCCGACTGGCGCGACGTCACGGGCTTCTGGACCATGCTCTTCATGGGGACGCGCCACCACGATCCCTATGACCGGATGATGCTGGGCATGGCCCGCTCCAGAGACCTGGAAACATGGGAGGTCCTGCCCGAAGGCGTCCCCGAAGAGGAATACGAGCGGCGCTGCCTCGCCTACCGCGAAAAATACCGGGAACACGGCCACAGCCTCTCCTGAGCCCCGTGCCGCGTTTTCCCCGCGGCACAAGGCGGGGAAAGCGGATATTTCGCCGGAACGCGGATTGAAATATCGGGAAGGGGGAGTATATTAGAGCAGGGAAAACAAACTTTGGAAAATCAAACGGAAAGGTTCCGAAAATATGAAAGTTGCAAGTTTCAAGAAAGTCATCACCTGTCAGGTGGGCGAAGATCTGGCCGGATACGGGGCCGGGATCACCTCGGAGGCGTTCCACGACGACCTTTACATGCGGGGCATCTGCATGGACGACGGCACGCAGAAAGTCGTGATGATCAGTTTCGACCTGCTGGGGCTCGATCAGGACGAGGACGAAACGATCCGCCGGATCTTCCGCGAGGAAACGGGGATCCCCGAAGAAAACGTGGTCCTCAGCTGCACCCACACCCACTCGGGGCCCCACGCGAGGAAGATCAACTGCCCCAATATGTTCAACGAGCGCTACGTGAAGGAGCTCTACGGCTGGGTCCGGGAGGCCGCCGCGGAGCTCGCCCGTGCGGAATTCCGGGAAACGGATGTCTTTTTCTACGGGCGGCACTGCCCCGAAAACGTCAACCGCCGGGTGGTGGCCATCGAGGACAACACCTGCCGGGGCCTGCCCGAAAACAAGGAGCTGCTCCCCATCGCGGACGGGATCTGCGACGACGAACTGGGCGTACTGGCCTTTTTCGACAGTGCGAAGCGCCGCCTCACCGACGTGCTGGTGAACTTCGCCGCCCATCCGCTGGCCTCCCACTCGCCCTACATGCGGGCGGGACACTCCATTTCGGCGGACTATCCCGGCTTTCTGCGGGACTTCGTCGAACAGGAGTCCGGGATCCCCTGCACCTTCTTCAACGGCGCGGCGGGGGACATGTTCCCGAAGGAGTACGAACAGGGCTTCGAAGCCGCCGCCAAGCTGGGGGAGACCCTCGGCAAGGCGGTCATGGAAAGCATGGTCAACATGGTCCGCAACCGGGAGCGGTTCCAGATCAAGGAGCCGAAACTGCAGGTCCGGCTGGTGGAGGTGCCCGTCCGGACCGGCGACCCCGCGGGCCGCAACCAGAACCGGCCCAAGGCGGGCTCCCCGGTGATCCGCGAACAGCTCCATCTGCTCACCATCGGCGACGAGGTGTGCTTCGTGGGCGTCCCCGGCGAAATGGTCACCGAACTGGGGCTGATGCTGAAATGGTCCTCCCCCTTCAAGAAGACCTTCATCCTCTACCTGTCCACCGACAACCTGGGCTACATCTGCCATCCCAACGCTTTCATCGAGGGAGGGTACGAGCCCTATAAATCCCTCGTGGACACCATGGCCGGGTTCAAGATGCTCGAAGCGGCAGTGAAAAATCTCTACGAAATGAAGGGCGGAGCCAACGCGCACGACGCGACGCCCGTGGAGGAGTGAGACATCATGAATGCAGGAATTTGCTATGATCTGAACCGCAAGGAGATCCGGGAGGCCAATGCACGGGAGCCCATCACCACCACGAAGGAGCAGTTCGCCGAAGCGCTGAGGACTCTGGGCGTCACGCCGGGGATCCGTCTCGTGGTCCACACCGCTCTCGCCTCCCTCGGGCACTTCGAGGGCGGCCCCGAGGCTTACTGCAAAACCCTCATGGAGTGCGTCACCGAAAAAGGGACGCTCATGCTCCCCGGCCTCACCCGCTATCCGGGGCCCGACGACACGTCTTTCTGCTACGTCCCCTCCGAATCTCCTTCGGGCGTGGGCGTGGCGCCCGACGTGTTCCGCAAACTCCCCGGCGTGGTGCGCTCGTGGGACCCCACCCACTCCTTCTGCGTCTGGGGCGCGGAGAAAGAGTCCTTCGTCAGGGATCACCACAAGCTCCCCACCATGGACAAAGATTCCCCCCTCGGCCTCATGGAGCAGGCGGGAGGGTGGTGCCTCACGGTGGGCTGTCATGACGCCGTCACCTTCATGCACGTGGTGGAGACCGCCTGCCACGCCCCCTGCCTCGGCGCCCGGAGCGAAGTCTACGACGCCGTCCTTCCCGGCGCGGGGAAAGTGAAACTCCGGGGCTGGGGCTGGCGCAAAGGCCCCTGCCGGGCCCTGCGCCACAAGGAGATCTGGGAGTTCATGCGTTCACAGGGCGCACTCCGGGAAATGATGCTGGGGCGTTCCCATCTGCTCCTCTTCAAGCTCGCGGACTACCGCACCGCCTACGCAAGACTCCTCACCGCGCCCGAAAACGGCTGCGCCGGGTGTCCCGTGCGTCCCCGTCAGGTTCCCCGGACCGTGGAAAGCGACTGGGACGAGAAAACAAGGACCCTCAAGGAAAGCGAAGCCTTCAAGGGCGAATGGCGAGACAGCTGACCTGCGTTTTTTGCCAAGGGCAAAAAAACATGAAGCCGACAGGCTTCGCTTCATGCCGCTTCGGCGGCGCTTCATTACCCGAAGGGTTGCTTCATACGGCGCAGCCGTGCTTCATTTTCCCGCCTGCCGATGAAGCATTGCTTCGCTTACGCTTTCGCAATATGAAGCAACTTCGCTCCGCTCAGTTATGAAGCGCTCGCTCTGCGAGTATGGTCATTTTCGTAAACATGGACCCGCTTCCCTTTTCGTATGCCGCGGTTTGGTAAATTTGACATTTTGGCTTGCATTTTGTCTTTCCCCAAGTTATATTATCAGCAGCAAGGAGATGAAAATGCGAGAACCCAATAACAAACTTGTCGACACATCGGTCGCTTTTGCCGTTGAAATTCTGAATTTGGTCAAACTTCTCAAAACTCAGCGTGAAACGATCATCAGCAATCAAATCGGCAGATCCGGAACCAGCATTGGGGCGAATATTCACGAGGCTCAATACGCTCACGGGAAAGCTGATTTCGTTTCTAAATTGCAGATTGCGTTGAAAGAAGCCAACGAGACCAGTTATTGGCTTCTTCTGCTGGTCAGAACCCTCATCATCACCGCGGCGGAATATGAACGTTTGGAAAAACTTTGCAGAGAAATCAGGGTAACCTTGATCGCGTCCATCAATACTGCCAAGGGCAAAGCTCCAAGCGGCAGCCCGCCCAATGACTTTCGGCGCTGAAACAGTTGCCTTCGCACCACTATGGTTGCATATGATAAACCGGGATAGGTGTTTTCACAAAACGCCGCAACGGCTGAGAACTTTTTCCCAATATGACAAGAGCTCGCCGTCGTTGCGGGAGATGATCTCCTCCAGGAGCACGTCCCGGGCGCGTCCCTTGAAGGGTTCATCCCCCGAAAGCTGACGCAGCAGTTCGGAGCTTTGGTACAAGTTGGCGTAAAACCACTCCAGAAGATGGAAGAACCACGCGGCGTTGTCGTAACATAGCGGTTTGTCGAGCATTTCCTTCAGCAGCTTGTCGCCGGCGTGGTCGAAACTGCGTCCGTCGTTGAGCCCGGAGAAGATCTCGCAGAAAATGCTTCCCTCCGTCGATTCGCCCTCGAAGTTGTCCGAGAGGGCCCGCGCCTCATCCATGACGGCCGACACGATCTCATCGAACCGGCGGTCGCGCTTCAGGGGCTCCGCAAAGCAATCGACCCAGTTCAAGAAGCAGTCCGTCATGCTTGCGATGTCGTCGTCCGGGCTTCGGGCCAGAAGGCGCTTCAAGATCACAGGGACGAAATAGGCACATTCCCGATAGGTCCCGGCACACACGGGGCTTTGAAAAATGCA
>JAFSYV010000321.1 GCA_017443585.1 Lentisphaeria bacterium
AAGCTGGACCGAGTGGGTGGCGTCGAAGACCACCGGCACGCCGAAAGAGCGCATGGTCATCAGCGACCGCATGTCCACCACCAGATTGTGGTAGCCGAAGCTGGAGCCCCGTTCCGTGAGCATGACCGAATTGTTTCCGGTCATCCGGACCTTTTCCACGCAGTTCCGGGTGTCTTCCGGAGCCATGAACTGGCCCTTCTTGATGTTCACGGGCCGTCCGCTCTTCCCCGCCGCCTGGAGCAGATCGGTCTGGCGGCAGAGAAAGGCGGGGATCTGGAGCACATCCACCACTGCGGCCACCTCGGGGACTTCGAAACTTTCGTGCACGTCGGTGAGGACCGGCACCCCGCAGCGGGACTTGACTTCGGCCAGGATCTTCAAGCCCGCTTCCAGTCCCGGCCCCCGGCGGGAGCTCCCGCTGGAGCGGTTGGCCTTGTCGAAGGAGGCCTTGAAGATGTACTGGATATCCAGCCGGGCGCAGAGTTTCTTGAGAAAAGAGGCCACTTCACAGCAGAGCTCGGCGCCCTCGGCGGTGCAGGGGCCGCCGATCAATGTGAGCTTGCCTTCGCCGATGACGACCGAGTCGCCGACTTTGACGGGATTCATAATCTTCCTTTCAGTAAAGCCTCGGCACGGGCCAGGTCTTCGGGGGTGTCCACCCCGATGGTGGTCAGTTCCGTGGTGATGACCCGGATCCGGATGCCGTTTTCCAGGGCCCTGAGCTGTTCGAGTTTTTCGGAGTTCTCCAGTTTTCCGGGGGGCAGGGCGACGAAACGGTCCAGAATGTCCCTGCGGTAGGCGTAGATGCCCCAGTGCAGAAAACAGCCCGGATCCGTGCCGCCCCGGCGGACGAAGGGGATCTCCGCCCGGCTGAAGTAGAGCGCGTCGCCCGAAGCGCCGAAAACCACCTTGACGTTGTTTTCGGTCATCTTTTCCCGGACCGCGGGAACGGCCACCGTGGCCATTTCCAGCTTCCGGTCCGACTGCATGAGGCGGATGAGTTCATCCACCAGTTCCGTGGGGATCAGGGGTTCGTCCCCCTGGATGTTGATCACCGTTTCCACCCCGGAAAAGGCCCGGACCGCTTCGGCGATCCGGTCGGTGCCGGAGGGATGGTCGGGGGAGGTCATGATGGCCCGGCCGCCGAAGTTCTCCACGGCGGCGGCGATCCGTTCGTCGTCGGTGGCCACGGCCACGGCGTCGGCGCGCGAGGCGATCGCCTTTTCCCACACATGCCGGATCATGGGCTTGCCCGCGAGAAGCGCCAGCGGCTTGCCCGGAAAACGGGTGCTGGCGTAGCGGGCGGGGATAATGACGACGACGGGCGTATCTTTCATCGGTTCAATCCTTTCCATGCGGAAACAAGTTCATCTCGGAAAATGGGGGCGGTGCCCACCTTGCCCACCACCACGCCCGCGGCGCAGTTGGCGATCTCGGCGGCCAGAGCCACATCGGCCCCCGCGGCGCAGGCGAGGACGAAGGTCGCCGTCACCGTGTCGCCGGCCCCGGAAACATCGAAGACCTCACGGGCCCGGGTGGGGATCAGACGGAACCACCCGTGTTCCCGGAAAACCCCCAGTCCCTGAGCGGCGAGGGAAAGCAGCAGATATTCGGGCGCCCACTGCTCTTCGACGATCTCCGCCGCCCGGCGCAGGGCGGGGTCGTCGGCGGGGGAGCCGTCGGGGCCCGGATCGGAGAGCCCGGCCAGAGCGAAGGCTTCGGAACGGTTGGGCTTGATGAAAGTCAGCCCCTTGACCGGGGCGAGATTGCCCGGCTTGGGGTCCAGCGCCGCCGGGATCCCGGCCTTGCGGGTCTCGCACAAAATCTCCTCGAGCATCCACGAACTCAGGACGCCCTTGGCGTAGTCTTCGAAGATCACCGCGTCGACTTCGTGATCGCGGACAAGTTTCACCAGCGGAGTCACCATGCTTCGGCGCAGGGCGTCCTCCAGGGGGGCGGTCTCCTCCAAGTCCTCGCGGAGCATCTGCTGCCCGCCCGCCATGACCCGGCGCTTTTCGGTGGTGGGACGATCTTTCGTCGTCACCACGCCGCCGGTGTCGAAGCCCGCTTCCCGGAGCAGGCCCGAAAGTTCCTTCCCAGCGCTGTCGTCGCCGACCGCGCCGAAGGCGTAGACCCGGCCCGTCCCCAGCGTTCCCAGATTGCGCATCACGTTGGCAGCGCCGCCCAGCCGGGCTTCCCGTTTCTTCACGTTGACGATGGGGACCGGCGCTTCGGGCGAAATGCGGGAGACCTGTCCCCACAGATAGACGTCCAGCATCAGGTCGCCGATGACGGCGATCCGGGCGGAACCGAAAGAGGTGAAAAGGTCATTTGACATTGGCGCCTCCGGTTTTTCGCAAGACCATGTTGAGGTAGGGGGCGCAGTTGAGCCGGTATTCCTGGGAAAAGGGGATCCCCCGTGAAAGCTGGTTGACGGCGGCGTCCATGTCGTTGAGCTGCTGCTGAAGGAGCGCCAGCTGTTCCCCGTCGAGGTAGTGGGAATACTTCCGGAGATAGGAGGCCATCAGATCCAGATTCCAGATCAGCAGGGCCGCCTCGGAGTCGGAGGTGTCATCCTTGGGTTTGAGGGCCCGTGCGCGATAGCGGACCTGGTCGAAGGTTTCCACCAGACGCAGCCGCCGGACCGACACCGCAAGGGCGGCGTCGCGGTTCATGTAGATCGGGAGCGACACCGCGAGGAAAATTTCCCCGCAGACGATGAGAAAGAAAATCACCAGCGCGGCGCCCGCCACGTAGTCGCGCTTGAAGTTCGCGGTGTATTTGAGTCTGAGTGATTTCATGACCGTTCGTCTTTCCCTTTTTCTTCCACGGATATAATATACACGGCGGAAAGCTTCTTGTCAATCCCCGGATGCAAAGATTATGGCGTTTACGGGGCGTTCGGCGGGGAGTCCTCCGGTGTCCCCCCGAGCAGTTCCCCCATGGCGTCGAGGGCGGTCTCGGGCGAAAAGCCGCGGGAGAGCAGAAAACGGAAAAGTTTTTCCCTCTTTTTCCTCGCATCCTTTTCCCGGCTCAGGAGCCGCAGTTTGGTCATGCCGGCGCTTCGGGCGGCATCGGCCTCGTCTTCAGGGGAAAGAGCGCTCAGGGCCGCGCTCAGATGCTCCTCGCTCACCCCGCGGGCCCGGAGCTTCTTCCGGATGAGGCCCTGTCCCCGGCCTCCGGCGTTGAGGAACCACGCCGCGTCCGAAGCGAGCAACTCGTCATTGAGGTAGCCCCGGTTCCGGCAGCAGAGGACCGCTTCCTCGACTTCGGAAGGGGGAAATTTGCCCCCCGCGCTCAGGCGGGTCCTGAGTTCGGATTCGGTCAGGGGCCGGATGGCCAGCAGATCCATGGCCTTTTTCAGCGCACTTTCCGGCATCTCACCCTTCCAGCCCCAGGATTTTCCTCACCAGCTGCCCCGCCCGGAGGAAGCCCAGCGTTCCCTCTTTCGCCCGGATCTCGCTGAAAACGTCGATCCCGTCCGGGACCGGCACCGCCGGGCCGCGGATGGCCAGCGGCACGGGCGTGGTGGTGTGCTTGCGCAGCCGCAGGGGCACCGGATGGTCCGGCAGGACCGCCACGTTGACGTCGTTCCGGCCCGCGAGGGCTTCGAGGAGCGGCGAGACGATCTCCCGGTCGAAATCGGCGATGGCCCGGAGCTTCAGCTCCAAATCTCCGATATGGGAGCACTCGTCGACGGCCTCCACGTGGAGATAGACCAGATCGTGGTCTTCCAGCGCGCCGAGGGCGGCTTCCAGCTTCCCCTTGTAGTTGGTGTCCACGAATCCGGTGGCTCCGGGGACTTCGATCACATCCATGCCGGTGCACTTGGCGATGCCCTTGATCACGTCGACCGCGGTGATGACGGCCCCCGTTCTGCCCTGATAGAGTTCGGAAAAGGGCGGGATGACCGGTTTGCGGCCGGGGCTCCAGGGCCAGATCCGGTTGGCGGGGGCGCTTTTGCCCCGGTTCAGGGGGTGGGCGCTCAGGAACGCGGCGCAGCGCTCTTCCAGATCGTGGAGGAAGGCCACGGTTGCCGCCGCCTCGGGGGAGTCGTCGGAGGGGGAGCTTTGCAGTTCCGCGAGGGGCATGTCGGCGGAGGAGTCGGGCTTGAAGTACCTGACCGCCGGGGAAAATCTCCTGCCGTGGAGCACCAGCAGATTGCGGTAGCTCACCCCGGCGTGAAAGGTCGCTTCGGCGGAACCGAAATTCTTCTCCAGATCCTCCATGAGGAGGCGCGACTCCTTCTCGTCAATGTGGCCCGCGGAGTAGTCCCGCAGGACCCCGTCCTCCGAGGCGTAGACCAAGTTGCACCTGAAGGCCACGTCGTCGGGGCCCAGTTCGATGCCCTGTCCGGCGCACTCGATGGGCCCCCGGCCGGGATAGTTCAGTTCGGGGCGGAAGCCCAGCACCGACATGTTGGCCACATCCGAAGAGGTGGGGAGCCCTTCGGGCAAGGTGAGGAAGGTGCCGCTGGCGCCCCGCGCGGCGATGGAGTCCATGCCGGGGGTGGGGGCGAATTCGAGCGGGGTTTTTCCGCCCAGTTCCGGCAGGGGCTCATCGGCCATGCCGTCGGGCAGCAGAATCACGGCTTTGCAGTTCATTCGACTTTCAGCAATTGTTCAATTTGTTCGGGGGTAAGTCCCGCGACGAAGACCTTTTTGTCGCGGGACGAGGCGCCGGCGCAGAGTTCCACTCCGGCCTGGGGAACTCCCAGGGCGTCGGCGAGGAAACGCAGCAGGGCGCTGTTGGCTTTGCCGTCCACGGGGGGTGCTTTCAGGGCGACCTTGAGCGAGGCGCCGAAAAGTCCCGTCACGCCCTCTTTCCGGGCTCCGGGCTGGACGTGGAGCGAAATATAAACGCCTCCCGCGCCCGGAGTCAGGGCGCACTTGATATCATCAGGCATCGGGAGCTCCGCCCTCCGGCGCGGCGGGGATCTTCGCTTCGGGAGAGCCGGTCCCGGCGGGCTCCGTCCCCGCCTCCGGCGCCGCCGCATCGGCACTCCCGGGAGCGTCCGGGTCTTCGAGGCCCAGCAGGTCCCTGATCTCCTCCACGGTCATGGTCTCCCTTTCGAGGAGTTTTTCCGACAGGAGCCGGAGCTGGTCCAGATGCTCCCGGAGGCACTTCCGGGCGTCTTCGAGGGCCTGATTGACCAGTGTGCGGATCTCCTGATCGATCTCGCGCTGAGTTTCCGGCGAGACCTCTTCGGGCGTGGGGCCGTCGATGCGCAGATGGGGATGAATGGTCATGTCGGCGCACTTCCACGGACCGATCTTCGCACTCATGCCGTAGACGCAGACCATCTGCCGGGCCAAGGCGCTGAGCATCCGGATGTCCGCGGAGGCTCCGGTGGAAATATCCTGCATCAGCAGCTCTTCCGCCGCCCGGCCGCCCATGGTCATGGCCATCTCGGCGACGAGTTCGCCGCGGCTGCGGCTGTAGACGTCTTCCTTGGGCATGGTGAAAGTGGCCCCCAGATAGGCCTGTCCGCGGGGAATGATCGTCACCTTGTGGACGGGGGTGCATTTTTCGTCGTAAAGGGCCACCAGGGCGTGGCCCGCCTCGTGGACGGCGGTGAGCTTGCGGTCATGCTCCGTGAGCTTCCGGCTCTTGCGTTCGGTGCCGTAATTGACCTTGTCCCGTGCCTCTTCCATTTCGGCTTCGCCCACGCTTTCCTTGCCCCGCCGGGCGGCCAGCAGCGCGGCTTCGTTGCAGACGTTGGCCAGATCGGCGCCGCTGAAACCGGGGGTGGTCCGGGCGATGACGTCCAGATTCACGGTGTCGTCGGTCTTGATCTTCTTCACATGGACGTCGAGGATCTGGCGTCTCCCTTTGATGTCGGGCAGGTCCATGACCACCTGCCGGTCGAAGCGGCCGGGCCGGAGCAGGGCCGGATCCAGCACGTCGGGCCGGTTGGTGGCCGCAAGGACGATCACGCCGGAACGGCTCTCGAGGCCGTCCATTTCGACCAGCATGGCGTTGAGGGTCTGTTCGCGTTCGTCGTGGCCGCCGCCCCAGCCCGAAAAGCGCGAGCGGCCGACCGCGTCGATCTCGTCGATGAAGATCAGGCAGGGGGTGTGTTTGCGCGCCTGC
>JAFSYV010000322.1 GCA_017443585.1 Lentisphaeria bacterium
GAGGCGCGTAAAGTTTGCTGGCCGGGTTGGCGGTCACATAGGTCCGCGCACCGCAGCGCTTGGCGATCTCGCCTACACGCTTCAGGTAGTCCACAACGGTGGGCGTGCTGTCCGGCTCGTCGGTGAGGTAGATCAGCGGCTCGGGCCAGGAGGGGTTCTTCTTGTATTCGGCCATGATGGTCTGAATGGTCTTTTCCACATCGGCGAAGTAGGCTTCGTTGGGCATTTCCATGCCCGTCAGATGAGGAGGCAGACTCTTGTGCATGTTGTCGGCGTAGAGCCTGCCTTCGCCGTAGCCGGCGGGGACCGGAGCGGTGATGCCGTATCTCTTGACCGCTGCGGCGCCCTTCCGGTACCGGTTCATCTCCACGGAAAGCGCCTTCCCCTTCCTGCGGGTGGCCCAGAAGTTCATGGTGATGCCGGTGAATCCGGCGTCCCGCAGGCCGGCAAGCTCGCTTTCACGCTTGTTCGTCAGCCACTTGGCGCTGTGGGGATCCTTGGCCGCCTCGGGATCGGGCACGTGGTAATAGATGGCGTAGATCCGGTCGGGATCCTTTTCCAGATCGAACGGGAGGACTTTGACGGTGAAGGGGAGACCCCTGGTCACCTTGTCGCAGGTGAGTTTGACCTGCCCGGTGTAGGTCCCCGCGGGAGTTCCGGAAGGGACCTTGACCGTGAGCCAGAATCTCAGGTTGCGGTTCTTGTCCAGCACGAGAGGTTTCCGGTAGGGCATGACGATGTCGGGGGCTTCGAAATACCGGTCGAGGATCGTGTAGTGGGGCCGGACCATCATGTACCGGACGTACCGGATCCCGGGGGCGGCGAGTTTCGCGCCGCGGGGGCCGGAAAGAGGCGAAGTTTCGAGTTTGACCGAAGCGATGTCCTTCAGGGCGTGAACGGTGAAGGTCGCGCTTTCGAATTCATTCCCGGCGGCGAAGAGCCGCAGGGGGGCGTCGATCTCATCTTTTTTGGGGAATTCCTCGGGGAAGACCGGATCGCAGAATCCCCGCCGGAAGAGGGCAAAGCCCTGGGCGAGCTGCTGTTTGGTCCATTTCGGCTCCGGCGCCGGGCGGATGATGGGCTGCGGGATCTTCTTCCACTTCTTCAGCCGTTCATCGGAAAGGAGGAACATTTCGTTGCGCAGGGAGCTGTACTCTTCGCCCTTCTGAAACTTTTTCCACTGCTTCTCGGAGACCAGCAGCAGCGCGTTCACCAGCCAGGCGCTTTTGGTCTTGAGGGTGATATGGACCCCGTCATCGCCGGCCTGAACGGGGAAGATCAGCTCGCGGATGGCGTATTTTCCCCAGTTGTTGATCTCGAGGCCGCCGGCCTGGATGTTCCAGACGAAGCTCGTGCCGCCGGCCCGTCCGGCGTGACCGCAGATCATGACGGCCCGGTAGGGACCCGAGGGGACCTTCAGCTTGAGGACGGCGTCGCCCGTCCCCGACACGTGGTCGCAGCTCAGCGTGTTGAAGTACACCGGGGGCGGCTCGATGGACTGACGGCGCTTGTTGGCCTGAGTCTCGAGTATCGTGTTTTCGGCGGCCTTGAGTTTCTCCGTCGTACTCCAGGCGTACCCGTACCCCTTGAGGGGAGTCACCAGCACGTAGCCCTCGCGCAGGGGGGAGGTTTTGGTGCCGAAATCGTAACGGAAGATCCCGTCGCCGGCACCGTGAAGAGCGGCCGCGCCTGCCAGGCAGGCACACAACCAGAGCGTTTTTTTCATTTTACGTTCTCCTTGATCCAGGAATCGACCTGCGGGCCGACCTTTTTGATATGGGTTCCATAACAGCTGAAGTCCTTGCCCGGCAAAGCCCTGGGGCAAAGTTTCCGGGCGTCGGCGAAGAAGCGGCCGGGGCCGCCCCGCCCGTGGGTGCAGAAGAAGTAGACCTTCCTGCCGCTCAGATCGTTTTCACGCAGAAAGGTCCGCACCGGGGGCGCGTAGGTCGCGAACCAGATGGGCGTTCCCACGAAGACGGTCGTGTAATCCGCGGGGATCTTCTTCAGTTTTTTCAGCGGGACGGGCAGATCCTTTTCAAGATCCTTCCGGCCCTGAGCGAGGACCTGCCGGTAGACCCGCGGATAGGGCTTTTCCATGACCAGTTCCTCCAGGTCGGCGCCGGTCTTTTCCGCGATCATGCGGGCCAAAACCCTGGTGTTGCCCGCGTCGGACCAGGAGTAGAAGACCACGAGGGCCGAAGGCTTTTTCCCTTCCGCCGGCGCGCCGAAAACGGCCAGGGCGGAAACCGCACACAGGATCAACAGGATCCGTTTCACGAAAGATCGTCTCCTTATTTTCATGGTTTCGAATATTCGGGGATCCGTCGTTCTCACGTCAGCACCCGGCGAAGGATTTCAGCCGGGCGATCTCTTCGCTCCACAAGTTTTCATCCGGGGTCTCGAGGATCAGGGGGATCCCGTCGGTCCGGGGATCCTGCAACAACCGCTCGAAACACCCGATCCCGATGGCGCCCCGGCCCAGGCTCTCGTGCCGGTCGAGGCGGCCCCCGCAGACGCCTTTGGCGTCGTTGAGGTGCATGCCCTTGAGAAACCCGAGACCGATGATGCGCTCGAAGTCGGCCCAGAATTTTTCATATCCGGCTTCGGTGCTCAGATCCATGCCGGAAGCGAAGGCGTGGCAGGTGTCCAGACAGACGCCGCAGCGTTCCGGGACGCCCGTCCGGTCGATCATGGTCCGGAGCTGTTCGAAGTTCCACCCCAGATTGCTCCCCTGCCCCGCCGTGTTCTCGAAAACGGCGGTCACGTCGGGCACCTGATCGAGGGCCTGACGGACACTTTCGGCGATAAGGGTGATGTCCTCGTCGTCCGAAACCGCCTTGAGGGAGCTCCCCGGATGGAAGTTGAGGAGTTTCACGCCGAGGAGCCGGCACCGTTCCAGTTCGTCGGCGAAAGCTTTCACCGCCGCGGCGCGCTTCGCCGGATCGGGCTGGCCCAGATTGATCAGGTAGCTGTCGTGGGCCAGGATATTGGAGTGATCGTAGCCGCCCGCGGCGCAGTTGGCCCGGAAGGCCGCGGCGGCGGATCCCGTGCAGGGCGGCGCGTTCCACTGCCGCTGATTCTTGGTGAACATGGCGAAAGCGGTCGCGCCGATGGCGCGGGCGTTGAGAGGCGCGTTTTCCACGCCGCCGGCAATGCTCACATGGGCGCCGATGAACTTCATTTCCTTTCTCCTCCTTTCACGCTCCGCCCGGCCTCACTTCTTCCGGAACCACGAGGAAAGTCCGGCGGTTTTCTCCCCCTCGGGCTTCGTCCCTTCGGCACTGTCGGCGACGACCTTGTCGATCAGGGTCCGGACCTCTTCGTACTCCGGACGGTTGGCGGGTTCGAACTCCAGCATGCCGGTCACCAGCAGACTCAGTGCGGGAGGCAGGCCGGGCTGGATCTGACTCAGGGGATCGAAGGACATGCTCCGGCGGCGCTCGTAGATCTCCTCTGCCGAGCCGTGGAGCCCGAAAGGAGCGTTCCCGGAAAGCAGTTCGTAGATGGTCACCCCCAAACTGAATATGTCGCCCCTGTAATCTTCGCCGCCGCAGTAGATGCGCTCGGGGCTGGCGTAGATGGGACTCACCCATTCGGAATTGGCGCTGCGCAGGTCGCCGGGTTCGCGGAAATCGGCCAGATCCCAGTCCCCCAGTTTCGATTCGTTTTCGGCCGTCAGCATGATGTTGCCGGGCTTGACGTCGTGGTGGACGATATTGTTCCCCTTGGCCTCGATGAGTGCGGGGACGATCCCGGCGATCCAGGAGAGGCGGACCGTATATTCCGGGGGCAGAGTGCCGTGTTTCATCATCCGTTCCAGGTCGCCCCCCTCCATGTAGCGCATGACCATGAAAGCGCGGCCGTCGCAGGTCCCGCAGTTGTAGACCGGAATGACGCCCGGATGATTGAGCTTGCCGCAGATCCTCGCGGCGTTGATGAAACGCTGGGCGGCCTCGCCGTTGTCGGGTTCCAGCTGGATCTTCACCGCCACCCGGCGGGCCAGTTCGGGCTCGATGGCCCGGTAGACGACGGAGTCGCCGCCCTTGCCGCAGACCTTCTCCAAGAGGTAACGGTCGAAGCGCATGGGCACCCGGATGTGGGTACCGCAGGCGGGACACGCGACGAATTCGAAGGGCGGGCAGTCGCTCACGTCCAGCTTGGCGTGGCAGTTGCGGCAGAAGATCTTGACGGGTTCGGCCATGCTACATGACCTCCGTGAGGTCGAACCCGCCCGCGGGACGGCGGCAGGCCTTGAGGCAGTGTTCCTGCTTGAGGACGGCGAAGGGGAAATCCCGGCGGGCGAGAGTCGAGAGCTCGCGGGAGATCTCCTCGCGCACCAGTTCTTCGGTATTGCACTCGCAGCTCCGGTGGGCCAGCAGCAGCAGTTCGCTGCGGTCGCCGAGGAGAGAATCCAGCGCCCTTGCCGCGGAACGGTTGTCCAGATGGCCGTTGAAGCCGTTGATGCGGTTCTTCAGCCCCGGCCGACGGTCCGAATTCCGCAGCATTTCCGGGTCGTAATTGCTCTCGAGGACAAGGACTTCGGTATTGACCAGACTGCGCCGGGCCATGGGGCTGACTTCCCCCAGGTCGGTGGCGATCCCCACCTTGATGCCGCCGCAGCCGATGACGAACCCCACCGGGTCGGTGGCGTCGTGCTGGACGGGGAAGGTCCCGATCTGGAAGGAGCCGACGTTGAACTGTTCGCCGGGCTCGAAGCTCCACAGCGAAGCGGGAAGCCTGCTCTTTTTCCGTTTCAGCAGGGTAAGGACGTTCCCCGCGGCGCAAAGGGGGATCTTCAAGGTGTCGCAGAAGACGGGGGCCCCGGAAATGTGGTCGGTGTGTTCATGAGTCAGCAGCACACAGCGGATCGTCGCCGGATCGAACCCGAGGGCCCCGAGCCGGCGCAGCAGTTCCCGGCGCGAAAAGCCCGCGTCCACCAGCACAGCTTCCTGCCCGGTGGAAACGATCAGGGAGTTCCCTTTGCTGCCGCTCCCAAGTATTCCTATTTTCAGCATGATCGAAAACTTTTTCAAAAAAATACGGATTTTTCGATATTGCCACTGGAAAAATCCCATTTCTAAATGTAAATTCTGTTTATGCAAAATTCAAATCGAAAAGCGGCTCAAAACTCAAAAAAGTTGCAAAAAAGCGTAAAATATGGCATTTTCACCGGAAAACAGCGCCGGATTCCAGATCGAGAACCGGCAGGTCCAGCATCAGGGGCTGTCGCAGAAACAGCGGCAGTCGCTGGAAGTCCTGCAGCTGTCGCTCCCCGAACTGGAACAGCGCCTCGCCGCTGAACTGGCGCAGAATCCCCTCATCGAGGTGGAGGAAACGCTTCCGGAGCTTCCGCTCCCGGAGGCCGCCCCCGAAGCCTCGCGGGAAACGGCGGACGCGGAGGATGAAAACGCCCTCGAGGCCTGGGAGGTCGAAAACGGCGACGAGTGGCGGGACGAACTGCCTCTCCCGGCGGAGTCGGCGGGGAACACGGACTCCCCGGCGGCGGACTTCCTGCTCTTCAGTCAGGCGCCGGGGCCCTCGCTGCAGGAAAGCCTGCTTCAGGAACTGGCTCTGAGCAAGGTCCCCCGCGGGGTTTCCCGGAAGATCTGCGCGGCCCTCATCGACCAGCTGGACGAAGAAGGGTTTCTGCGTACGCCCGTGGCCGACGTGGCCATGAACTGCAACGTTTCCGCAGGCGCGGTGGAAAAGGCGCTGGCCTTCGTGCAGGAATTCGACCCGCCGGGCGTGGGGGCCCGCTCCCTCCAGGAGTGCTTGCTGCTCCAGCTGGAACGGCGGGGCGAGCTGACGGAAAATTTCCGGCGGTTGCTTACCGAACTCACCGGCGATCTCGAGCGGAACCGCCCCGACGAGGCGGCCCGGAAACTGCACATTTCCATGGATGAACTCGAGGGAATGTTCCGGAAACTGCGCCGGCTGAACCGTTCCCCCGTCCCGGCGGAACGCGCCGCCGCCCCCGTGCAGCCGGATATGGAGATCGCCCCCGACGGGAAGGGCGGATTCCGCGTGACCCTCACCCGCGAGCGGCGGAACTACCGGCTTTCGCCCTACGCGGAAATGGCCGATGCCCCCGACGCCGGAGCGGACTTCGCGGCGAAGATCAGGGACGCGAAAAATCTCCTCGAAGCGCTCCAATTCCGCAAGAGCACCCTGCTGCGCCTGGGGGAGATGCTGGTCGATGTCCAGCGGGCCTTTCTCGAGGAAGGACCGGAAAAACTCCGTCCCTTCACCATGAAGCAGGCGGCGGAATATCTGGACTTCAA
This sequence comes from Lentisphaeria bacterium, assembly GCA_017443585.1. GTDB lineage: Bacteria > Verrucomicrobiota > Lentisphaeria > Victivallales > Victivallaceae > UBA1784. The sequence continues at coordinate 6,282 of JAFSYV010000322.1, forward strand.
GAGCGAAAGCACGGTCAGCCGGGCGGCGGCGGGGAAGTATGTCCTCACGCCCCACGGTCTTTTCCCGCTCCGGTACTTCTTTTCCGCGGGCTACGTGAGCGAAGAGGGGAGCCAGGTCTCGCGCCGGGCGGACATGGAACTGCTGAAAAAACTCATCGACGAAGAGGACAAGCACAATCCTCTGTCGGACGAAAAACTTTCCGAGCTGCTCCGGGCGGCCGGGCATCCCGTGGCCCGCCGGACCGTGGTCAAGTACCGGGAACTGATGAAGATACCCAATTCGAGCATGAGAAAGGAGCATTTCTGAAAATGCACGATCTGCACTGTCACACCAATCTTTCCGCCTGCGCCAAGCGGGAATCCACCCTGAGCGTCATGCTGGGAGCCCTGAAATCCGCCGGGGTGACCGTCGCCGGGATCGCCAACCACCTGTGGGACGCCGCCGTTCCGGGGAGCTCCGGGTGGTACGCGCCCCAGAACGTGGAGCACGTGCGCTCCATCCGCGCCGAATACGATGCCCTTTCCCCGGAGGAGCGTTCCGGGATAAAACTCTACTTCGGCTGCGAGACCGAATACGTGGGCCAGGGCCGGGTGGCCCTCAAGGAGGAGAACGCCCCCCTCTTCGATTTCGTGCTGGTGCCGCCCCACCACTTCCATATGAAGGACTTCGTCCGCCCGGCGGAGCTGGAGGACGCCGCAAAGGTCCGCAAACTCATGTTCGAGCGCTTTCTCGAATGCTGCGCCATCCCCTTCGTCTTCGGGCTGGCCCACCCCCTGACGGTTTTGGGCTACCCCGGCAGGATCGACGAGATCCTCTCGGGCTTCCGGGACGATGAGTACCGGGAGCTTTTCGGCGCCGCGGCGGAAACAGGGAAATCCGTGGAGATCAACATCTGCTCCCTCTTTCAGGAGATCCGGCGCGACGGCGACGGACTGCCCGCGGAGTACGTGCGCATGATGACCATTGCCCGTGAGTGCAACTGCCGCTTCCATCTGGGCTCCGACGCCCACGATACGGCGCGGCTGGCGAAGGAGAGGTTCGAATACGCGTTGCGCTTCGCGGAAAAGTGCGGGATCGTCCTCCCCGAAGATCCCCTGCGGCGGGAGCGGTGAGCCGAAATGAGATTCGCCGACTTCACGCTGGGCTTTTCCTCGGTGAAAGCCGGGGCCCGACTGGACTGGCCGCGGGGCCGGGTCACCGTTTCCGGAAATGCGGATCCCCTGTGCCGCCGGGAACTGGAAGAGAAGTTCTCCTTCGCCGTCGCGGTCACTTTTACTGAAGACGCCGCCCTCGCGCAGGATGCGTACAAAATCGGGATCACCCCCGCGGGGGCGGTCATCACCGCCTCGGGCCGCCGGGGAGCCCTCTACGCCGTGCAGACCCTCTGCCGTTTCGGCGAAGTCGAGGACAAGTATGCCTGCGTCATCGCCGACGCCCCCCTCGTTCCGGAGCGGGGACTGAAACTTTACCTGCCCCCGCCGGAAGAAGCGGCCATGGAGGAGTTCTTCCGCATCCTCGACCTGGCGCTCCGGTACAAGTACAATTTCGTCATGTTGGAACTGGGCGGCGCCATGGAGTACCTTTCGCACCCCGAGATCAACGAAGCCTATGTGCAGTACGCTGCTTTCATGAACGAGTACCCCGGCAAGGCCATGAAGATCCAGAAAAGTTTTTCCTGGCGGAAGAACTCCATCCACACCGACAACGGGGGCGGGAAGGTCCTGACGCAGGCCCAGCTGAAAAGGATCGTCGGTTTCTGCCGGGAACGGGAGCTGGAGATCGTCCCCGAAGTGCCCAGTCTTTCCCACTGCGACTACCTGCTGGCGGCCCATCCGGAACTGGCGGAGCGGCGCGAAGACCCCTACCCCGACACCGCCTGCCCGTCGAACCCGGAATACCGGAAACTGCTCTTCGATATCCTGGACGAGACCGTCGCCCTCTTCCGTCCCCGGCGGATCAACATCGGCCACGACGAGTACTACTCCATCGGCCTCTGCCCGGAATGCCGGAAGAAAAGCGCCCCGCAGCTCTATGCGGACGACATCACCGCCACGGCGGCCCACCTGCGCCAAAAAGGCGTCGTCACCTGCATCTGGGGCGAAAAACTGCTGGATTCCCACTTTCTTTCGGGGCGGCCCTGCGGCGGAGCGGAGATCCCCCGGAACGAGGAGGGGCTCGACCCGGTCCCGGCCACCTGGCCCGCCATGGAGATGATCCCGGACGACGTGGAGATATTCCACTGGTACTGGAGCATCGACCGGAAGCTGGACGACGGATTCGACCGCCGGAACCGGCCCTACCTCTTCGGCAACTTCGGCCCGGCGGAGCTCCCCGAGTGGAACAGCCGCCGGAGCCGGAAAAACTTCCGGGGCGTCTGCGTTTCCAACTGGGGCCGCTCCGACTACGAGACCATGCGGCGCAACGGCATCCTCTTCGACCTCATCTGCGCCTCGTACCTCTGCTGGAACCCCGCCCTCGGGAGCGAAAACTATCCTTCGCTCTACCGCGGCGCGAGGGCGGAGCTCGAAGAACTGGGGCTCCGGCGGCGTTCCGGCGGCTTCCCCCTCTGCGTCGCCCACACGGCGGAAACGGACATCGAGTTCCGGTACTTCTTCGACGGCAACTTCATCAAGGAAGAGGATTTTCTGCTGGGACACCATATCTTCGTGACGAAGGAGGGGAAAGAACTCACTTTCCCGGTGGTCTTCGGGAAGAATATTTCCAACGCGGAAAATCCCCCGGAACGGAAGTGCGACCCCTTCAATGCGTTCGACCGGTACGTGCTGAACCGCCAGCACATCGAGATCCTGGGGGGCGCCCGGCCGGAACGGGGCAAGGACGGCCGCTTCCTCTACCGGACCTGGTACGTTTCCCCGGTCCCGGCGGAAGAGCTGACCTACCGGGAGTTCCGGCCCTCGGGACGCATCTCCTGCAAGGTGGAGATCGAACTTTGAAGTCATTTTTCCGAAAAAAGTTTCTCTTTCCCCCTTCCGGGGCTTGCGAAAACGCTCCCTTTGTGGTATAGTATGTTTCCGGTATTTCCGGGGAGAAGCGGGAAAAGATGCACAGATTCAAACTCAAGACCGAGGATCTCGAACAGTACTTCCTCGAAGTGATGTCCGGCAGAAGGCGGCGCTGGTTCGACCGTCAGCTGCTGCTGCTGCTCTTTTTCATCTCCCGTTTTTTCAGCATGGCGGCAAAATTCCGGCTCTGGCTCTACGACAGCCGGATCATCCGCAACCACACGCTGGGGTGTCTGGTGGTGAGCATCGGCAATTTGAGCTGCGGCGGCACCGGCAAGACCCCGGTGGTGGAGGTTTTCGCCCGCTCCCTGAGCCAGCAGGGCCGCAAGGTGGCCATCCTCAGCCGGGGCTACCGGAGCCGGAGCCGTTCTTTCTGGGAAAAGATGCGCCAGAAGTTCAACTCCGAGCGCAACGAGATCCCCCCCAAGGTGGTTTCCGACGGCAGGAATCTGCTGCTGGACTGCGAATACGCGGGGGACGAGCCCTACATGCTGGCTTCCAATCTTCCCGACGTGGCGGTGCTGGTGGACAAGGACCGGGTGAAGTCCGGCATCTACGCCATCGAC
>JAFSYV010000323.1 GCA_017443585.1 Lentisphaeria bacterium
GAAGGAAAATTTTGCGTCCGGCTGGAAACGCCGATGCAGGTGAACGACCTCGCCCCCAAGATCATGATCTCCAACCGGATCGTGCAGGAGATTCTCATCCCGGAAACGAAGGCGGAGACCGTCTGGGAACTGCGCTTCAAGATGCGGGGGAAGCATCTGCCCTCCCACGGCACCCCGTCGCTGGTGATCCTGCACACGCCCCTGCGCTCCGACCCGGCGCGGCCCGCCCGGCTGATCCCCTTCAAGGACTACCGGATCCAGCGCTACACCCTCACCCCCGAATGGACCGACGGCGCTTTCACCATCCGGGCCCCCGCGGGGACGAAGGGGTTTTACATCTGTCCCGCCCTGTACGGCGCGGGGACCGCGTTTCTGGATGACATTTCCCTGACCCCTTCGCATGCTCAAACGGCGGTCGAAGTCCGGGCCGCCCCCCAGGGGTTCATGGACAACGTCTACGCCGTGGGCGAGGGGCTCCCCGCCATGATCAATTTCGCCTTCGCTTCGGAAAATCCCCCCTCGCGGAAAGATATGCTGCTGGAACTCGTTCTGCCCCCCGGCTTCGAGGCGCTGGGGGGGCGGGAGTTCGTCCCGCTCCGCAGCAAGACGAAAAATCCCGACGGCTCCACCACGGTCCTCCTCGAGCTGAAGAACCTGCCGCCGCTTGCTTTCACCCGGAAATTCTTCAAGATGCACTCGGCGGTGATCGTGACCAGGGCTCCGGGACTCAAGGCGGGGCCGGCGCGCTATCCTCTGCGTTACCGGCTGCTCAAGGGGGCGTGGAAGGGGGAATACCATACCCTGCATCTGCAGATCATCCCCGCCGTCCACGCCCGCCGTCCGGCGAACTTCCGCACCTCGGCCATGATCGGGATGGCTTTCCGTTTCCAGGGCGAAATGGCCAAAGTGGCGGCGGAGTTCTACCGTGAAAGCGGATTTTCCTGCATCTACGGGGCGCTGGGGGACTTCAGCGCCGAACTCAAGAAAATGGGCATCATCCGCTACCGGAGCCACTACTACATCTGCAACGGCTTCCGCATCGGCAAGGATCCCCGGCCCGACTTCGCTCAGTTCAAGCTCATCGACGGCAAGCCTTACCCCCGCAAGATCTGCCCGGTGGAGGTCTATTCCGAGGGGAGTTACTTCAAAGAGAAGGTGGTCCCCCTCATCGAGGACCTGATCGTCAAGGAGGACTCCGCCGACCACATCATGACCAACTGGGAGCCCTATTATCTCAACTCCAAGGGGTGCTTCTGCACCCGCTGCCGCGACGAATTCATCAAGTGGGCCAAGGGGAACCCCTCCGCCGCGGAGATCACCGAGGCGTGGCCAAGGGACACGCTCCAGCGCCACGGCGAACGCTGGATGCTCTTCCGCAGCTGGCAGCACAGCAGGCTCATGGTGACCTTGGAGAAGGTCACGCGCGAGGCGGGGCGCAAAGCGGGCAAGGAGTCCCACTTCATCCCCGAGATCGCCTGGCTCCACATGACCCCCCAGCGGAACCACTGGGCCAAGCAGTACAACGTCACCGACTACATGAGCGAGCTGCCCTGGCTGGAGCCCTGGGGGCCCTACAACTGCTGGCGCTGGGACACGCCGTACTCCTACTACCCCGCGCCGCAGCTGACCATGTGGCTCGCGGCGAAGCAGGTGCGCGACTTCGCCAAGGCGAAGGCCAAGCCCGGCAAGGTGCCGAAGATCATCGGCTTCCCCCACGGACACATGGGGGACACCATCATTTCCCAGCCCGAGGGCATCGCCTTCGAAATGCTCTGCCTCTTCCTGCAACACTGGCAGGGGGCCTTCATCTTCACCTTCCCCGACGGCTACGACTACCGCTACTGGGCGTGGACCGCCCGGGCGAACACGGCCATCGCCGACCACGAGGAGACGGTGACGAAGGGGCAGGAGGTGACGGAGCAGGTGAAAATTGTCCCCCGGACGCCTGTGCCGCGGCATCCCGATTTCGGCCCCGAGTGGTCCGAACCCGCCCCCGGCGAGGGGACTCTGCCGGGGCTCCACAAGCTGGGCGTCATCCAGCACAAGGCCTTCCGGCTCAGGGACGAGTATCTGGTCGCCGTGGGCAACTTCTGGCAGAAAGGGGAACACTTCTTCGACCTGCGCCTCGCGGGGCTGGGGAAGGGGCCGTGGCACGTTTCCGTGGGGAAATATGACTTGGGAAGTTACTCCGGGGATGAGCTGGCCAAAGGTATCCTGCTTCAAGCGGGGGCGCTGCGCTGGCAGTTCATCCGGATCTCGCCCCGGAAACGCGCCGGGCTCGTGCCCTTCACGCAGAAACAGATGAAAGCGCTCTTGAAGGAGCGCCGGCCCGCCGTCGAGCGCCAGGCGGCGAAGGAGGAGGCGCTCCACCGATCCCGCATGGCGGAGGAGCAGGTGGACCTTGCCGGGGTGAAACAGGTTTCATCCGCCGGAGTGACGGTCGCTCCCGCCGGGGAGACGCTGACCGTCAAGGCCGCCAAGTACATGGGCGTCATCGACATGAAGCGGGGCGGCCGCCTGACGGAGCTCCGGAGCGGCGAGACCGAATTTGCGGGCAAGGGGCCGGGCGGCTGGATCGCCGCGCCGGGGGTGTGGTATCCCCGGAAGAGCACCTTCATGCTGAGTTCGGTGGTCAAGGTCCGCGAAATAAAAGCGGTGCCGGGGGGCGTCCGGGTGCGGCTGGAACGGCTGCTGACTCCAAAGGACTGCCGGGATCTGGCCGGGGCGGAGCTCGTCATGCAGTACGATTTCCTCGCCGACGGGACGATCAAGCTGAATTCGACCATCGTCAACACCACTCACGATGGGCTGGAGCACGCCTTCCGATTCCACTCCATGCCGGCGATTTTGGGCAAATCGGGGGACCTGACGGGGGGCGCGCTCTTCCGGGACGGGCTCCGTTTCCGCCGGGGCTTCGTGGTGCATCTGTACCATTACGGTCCCAAAGATCCCCTGATGACGGGCAAGGAGTTCACCATCGCTGCGGCGACGCAGGCCAGGGCGCGGGAGCTCACCTTGAGCGCGCCCTTCCTGAAGGGCCGCATGGAGGTGAAGGTGCCGGAAAACGTCCGCCATCTGGTCTTCTGGGACGGCTCGGGGCAGGAGTACTCCACCTTCGAAGCGGTCTACGACCGGACGATCCTCCCGCCGGGGCAGAAGGCCGATTACACCATGGAGCTGAAACTCCGCTGAAACAGACCGTCCTGAACATTTTGCCCCCCGATTTTTATTTGCGGGGGCGCAAATAAAAATCGGAGATCAAAAAGGTTTGGGAAAGGGAGGTGGGGTTCGGGGCGGAGGGGAAAGACCTTTCCTCAAAAGGGCTTCCCCTCCGCCCTGAC
>JAFSYV010000324.1 GCA_017443585.1 Lentisphaeria bacterium
GCCCGCCCCGGCGCCCCGCAAGGACCCGGCGGCCCGCCCCGGACCGGCTCCGGCCCGGACCGAAGTTCCGGCTCCGCCCCGGACTCCCCGGACGCGGACGCCCCGCTCCTCCCGGCCCCGCAGGGACGCCTGCCTGAGTGCCATCTCCAAGGTCGGCCGCATCCTGCTCAAGGCCGCGGGACCGCAAAAGCGTTTCCCCGCACCCGGCATCGCCGGACTGCGGGAACTTGCCGCGAAGACGCTGCTCGATCCCGGGATGCTGCGCTGTCCCCTGGTCAAAAATCAGGCGCAGGAAAGCGGCGAACTGAACTACGTCAACTGCCACTACCTCTACTTCGGCAAGCCCGGAGCCAACTCCCCTAAGAGCCCGATCCTCATGGAGCTTCCCATCCTGCATCGGGGCCACTGCGCCGTCTTCTACGCCGACGGCAGCTGCGAAAAGATCAGACTTTCGGAACACCGCAACGTGCGCCGCACCATAAGTTTCCTCCACACCCGCCACGCCTACGAAGAGGAGGAATTCTTCCGGCTGATGAAGCTCGCCGCGGAGTTCGACAAAATACTGGAGCTTTGACAAGATGAACGAAGAAAAAAAAGGGACCGACGACATCGCCAAGGATGTCGAAAACTGCACCAAGGTTTTCACGCTGAGCGAGTTTTCCCGTGAGACCGGGATCCGGATCGAACTGCTCAGAAGATTCATCAACCGCCAGACCCGGCAGGTCCGGGCGGAAACTTGGGATAAGATCTCTCCTTCCATCATGGATCTTCTCGGCGAAACCGACCGCCGCCACACCAAACGCATCGGGCCGGCCTATCGGCGCCACGCGGAGCTCGTGGAGATGGTCAGCGATCAGAAAGTGCTGCTGGATGTCTACAACGTCCTCCCCTCGACGAAGCAGCAGGCGGTCATCAAGGCCTGGGGCGCGAAAGTCGCTTCCCGGCCCACCGCCTTCACCAGCCTTTCCGCCGATGAGAACAAACTCATGGGCTCATTTCTGGCCATGGATCCCCAGACCCGCGAAAGCGAACTTCTGGCCCTGATCCGGGAAGCCAGGAAAGAGATCGCTTCCCGCCGCTGAACGTCTTTTCTCAAAGGACCTTGAACGAATGGAACAAGAGCAGACTCCCGAACGGCGCAGGCGGCCCCTGCGCGAATACATAAAACTTTTCTTCTGCGGCGCGATCATGGGCGCGGCGGATGTCGTCCCCGGCGTTTCCGGCGGGACCATGGCCTTCATCCTCGGCATCTACAACGAACTGCTGGACTCCATCAGGGAGTTCCTTTCGCCCCGGACGGTGAAGATGGTCCTGAAATTCCGGGTCGGAGAGATGTACCGGACTCTGCCCTGGCCCTTCCTCCTCGCGCTGGCGCTGGGGATCCTCGGCGCCATCGTTCTTTTCGCCACCCCCATCAAGTGGATGCTCGAAAACCGACTGGTGCTGATCCTTTCCTTCTTCTTCGGGTTGGTGCTGGGCTCCGCGGCAACGGTGCTCCGGCAGGTGGAGAAGTGGGACGCCTGGCGGATTGCCGCCCTCATCCTCGGCGCGGCGGCCGGGTTTCTCATCGTGGGGCTCCCCGTGCTGGCGTCTCCCCCCGCGGGCAAGTGGTATCTGGTCCTCTGCGGGGCCGTGGCCATCTGCGCCATGATCCTGCCGGGGATCTCGGGCAGCTTCATCCTGCTCCTCATGGGGCGGTATGACTACGTGCTCAACGCGGTCCACGAAATCAAGACCCGGACCAATCTGTCGGCGAATCTGCTGACGCTGGCCCTCTTCTGCTGCGGCATCGTCGTCGGCATCGCGTTTTTCGTCCGTCTCCTTTCGTGGCTGCTGAAAAAGTATCACGACCTCACCGTGGCGGTGCTCATCGGCTTCATGCTGGGTTCCTTGCGCAAGGTCTGGCCGTGGAAGGCGAACGACGTGCTGAACAACGCCAACGTCATGCCGGCTTTCGACAGCGGCCTGCTGACGGCGATCGGCCTGGTTCTGGCGGGATTTTTCCTCGTCCTCGTCATCGAATTCGCCGCGCGGAAGATCGAAAGCAGACAACAGGAGAAGTGCTGAACATGCATCCCATCGCACTGCAAATCGGCTCGTTCGCGATCCGCTGGTACGGCGTCATGGCCGCGCTGGGCATGCTGGCGGCGTCGTTCCTGCTCAACAGCAACGCCAAATACACCGGCATGACCAAAGAACAGTGCGGCAACGCCCTGATCGTGGCTCTGGTCGGCGGGATCCTCGGGGCCCGCATCTTCTACGTGGTGCAGTTCTTCGACCTTTACCGGAACAATCTTGTCGAGGTGATCCGCATCGACAAGGGGGGGCTGGTCTTCTACGGCGGCTTCATCCTCGCGATGATCCTGCTCTTCATCTACAGCCGCATCGCCAAACTGGACATATTCCGGATGCTGGACAACTTCACCCCGGCCCTGGCCGTGGCCCATGCCTGCGGCCGGGTGGGGTGTTTTCTCAACGGCTGCTGCTTCGGCAAGCCCACGACCCTGTGCGTCGGCGTGACCTATCCAGCGGGGAGCGCCCCCGCGTTGCGCTACGGCGATGTGCCCCTGCACCCGGTCCAGCTCTACGAAGCGGGGGAAAATCTGCTCTGCGCTGTCCTCTACTTCCACCTTGTCCGCAAGGCCCCCCGAGGCGTGGCGGTCTCGACCTACCTCATCGTCTACGGACTGCTGCGCTTCATCAACGAGTTCGCGCGGGGCGACCACAAGCTGATCCTGAACCTTTTCACCCCGGCCCAGTTCATCGGGGTCTTCCTCATCGCCGCCGGGTCGGTCATGCTGGCCTGGTTTCTGCGTCACAAGGAGCCGAAGGTTGCGAAAGATTGAGTTCACCGTCTCTCCGGAGGAAGCGGGGGATCGGCTGGACGCGTTTCTGGCCCGGCACGTGCCGGAGTCGTCACGGACTTTTCTCCAGAAACTTATCCGCGAGGGGAACGTTCTGATCGACGGCGGAAAGGCCGCCGCCCCGCGGACCCCGCTCAAGGCGGGGATGCGCCTCACTGTCGGGATGCCGGATTTTTCCGCCCCCGCGCCCCCCGCGGCGGAGCCTTTCGCTTTCCCCATCCTCTATGAGGACGAAGTGATGCTGGTCATCGACAAGCCCGCGGGGGTGGTGGTGCATCCTGCCGTGGGGAATCCCTCCGGCACGGTCCTCAACGCGCTCCTGAGCCGCGCCCCGGAGCTGGCGGCGGACCTCGCTTCGAACAGCCGGCCGGGGATCGTCCACCGGCTGGACAAGGACACGTCGGGGTGTCTCGTCACCGCCAAGACCCCCGATGCCCAATTCCGTCTGGGACGGCTTTTTGCCGACCGCAAGGTGTCCAAGACCTACCTCGCCCTGGTCCGGGGCGTTCCCGCCCGCCGGAGCGGCGAGATCGTCACCCTCATCGGCCGACATCCGGTGAACCGTCAGAAGATGGCGGTGGTGGAACGCAACGGCCGGGAGGCGGTGACCTTTTACGAAACCGTCGCTTCGGGCAGCGCCGAGGGCGTCCCCTTTTCCCTGCTGAAGGTCCGGATCGCCACCGGACGCACCCATCAGATCCGGGTCCACATGAACCATCTGGGCCATCCCGTGCTGGGGGATCAGCTCTACGGCGGGGCGGGCAGCTGGGGTGCGGGAGCGGAACGGCAGATGCTCCACGCCTGGCGTCTGGAACTGCCCCATCCGGTGACGGGAGCGCCTTGCGTCTTCGTGTCTCCCCTGCCCGAAGATTTCAGGAAATTTCTGGATTTTTTGCCGCCCGAACTCCTTTCCGGGTTGAATTAATCGGCGGACAATGCTATATTTTCCCTATGGGAAAAAAGAGGACGGGGTTTGTGGAATGGCCTTATCGGAAAATCAGTTCGGCATCGAGATCACGCGTCTGCTGAAGGAGCGCAAACTGACCCAGCGCGGGCTGGCGGATCATCTGCGCGTCACTCCGGCCACCGTCTCCTATCTGCTGCACAACAAGCTCCGCCCGTCGCCGGCCCATTTCAACGGGATGATGGAGTTTCTCAAAGCGGACGCCCCGCTCATAAACTCGCTGAAGACCTATTGGCGGGCGACCCGGAAGATCCAGGAGGAACCCAGCTTCGCCAACGACACGCTCTTTGCGCTCCGGTGTTCCCGCGGACTTTCCCTGCAGCAGGTTTCCGCCGCCACGGGGATTCCGGCGGAACGGCTGAAAGTTCTGGAAAATCAGCCCGATGCCGCCCCCCGTGCCGAAGAGGCCGCCGCGCTGAAGACCTTTTACGGCGAAGAGGCCCTTTCCGGCGAAAACGAACTGCCAGTCACGCCCTCCCCCGCAGTCGCCGAACAGGAGACGCCGGGCGCGAAAAGCCTTCCCGTGATAACGGTGGAGACTTTCGCCCGCATCCCCGCCGGAACGACGGTGGCGAAATTCATCCGCGGCATGGACCTGCCCTGTCGGCTCCGCCGTCTGGAGGGAGAACTCCACGACCGGGCCCAGGCGGTGATGGTCTGCAGCAGTGCCGAACTGCACTACGGGCTGCCCGGCACGGTGGAACTGCTCATCGGGGACAACACGCCCGAAGGCCGGGATGTTCTCTATATCGGCCACGGCGCACGGGGCGCGGTAACCCTCTTCAGGCGGCAGCGGAGGCATCTGGAGTACTTCGGGTTCGCAGCGCCCGCGCCCAGGATCGCGGTGCTGGCTGCGCTGCCCGTTCTCGAATTCAAGTTTACCGCCGCCTCGGAAGTCAAATGAAGGAAATGTAAGGGAGGAGCGATTCGACAAATGCTGGGCTTTACCCGAACAGGCTGTTTTTTCACCGGCGTCGTCATGGGGTTCATCCTTGCGCTGGCGCTGGTGTTTTTCGTCGTCTGCCAGTGCGATCCCGGTTTCAGGGACTCCATCCGGCAGATATGGACCTCGGTGAAGAGCGGCGTCGACAACACCCTCGACACCTCCAGGAAGCCCGTGGCCAGCCCCCCGGCGGAGCCTCAGATCCCCCAGGGAAAACCGGCCCCGAGGGGAGATGTTCCGGCTCCGCC
>JAFSYV010000325.1 GCA_017443585.1 Lentisphaeria bacterium
CCAGCTGGCCGCCGCCGAAGCCACGCTCCTCAAGGCGGAGCGCAATCTGAACTACTGCGTCATCACCTCGCCCGTGGACGGGGTCATCATCGACCGCCGGGTCAGCGTGGGCCAGACGGTGGTTTCCAACATGAGCGCGTCGAGCATCTTCCTCATCGCCAAGGATCTGAAGAAAATGCAGGTGTGGGCTTCGGTCAACGAGGCCGACATCGGCGACATCAGGGCGGGGATGCCCGTGATCTTCACCGTGGACACCTTCCCCGGGATCCGGTTCCGGGGCAAGGTCCTCAAGGTCCGGCTCAACGCCACCATGTCCCAGAACGTGGTCACCTATGTGGTGGAAATTTCCGCCGACAACCGGGACGGCAAACTGCTGCCCTATCTGACCGCCAACGTCCGCTTCATCAAGGCCAGCCGGGAAAACGTGCTCTTCGTCAGCAACGCGGCGCTGCGCTTCCAGCCCGAACCGGGTATGGTCGCGCCTGAATTCCAAGGCGAGCTCGACGAACTTCTCGCGCTCCGCCGGGGCGGCAACCGGGTCCTCTGGAAGGAGAGCCCCGCGGGCCTGGTGCCCGTCCGGGTCAAGACCGGCCTGATCAGTTCCGGCGAGACCGAGATCGTTTCGGGCGACATCAAGGAAAACGACGAAGTGGTCAACGGCACCGCCGAAGCCGGAGCCCGGAACGTGAAGGCCCCGGACGCAGGCGGAAGCAATCAGGGAAATCCCTTCATGCCCAAGTTCCCCCAGCGCAGGAACCGCAACCTCAATCCCGGCCGCACCCAGCAGGGGAACAACGCCCGGCCCGCACGGTGACGCAAAGTGAATACGCTCATCGAACTTAAAGACATCACCAAGACCTATTTTCTGGAGGAGCTTTCGGTCCCGGTCTTGAAAGGCATCTCCCTGGAGATCCGGCGCGGTGATTATGTGGCCCTCATGGGGGCCTCGGGTTCCGGCAAAAGCACGCTGATGAACATTCTGGGCTGTCTGGACCGGCCCACCACCGGCGATTATCTGCTGGAAGGCGAAGAACTGGGGCGGGCCTCCGGCGACCGCCGGGCGGTGATCCGGAACCGGAAGATCGGTTTCGTCTTCCAGAGCTTCAACCTGCTCCCCCGGACCAGCGCCATCGAAAACGTCATCATGCCCCTGGCCTACACGGCGGGGGGCCTTTCCTACCGGGAACGCTACCGCCGGGGCATGGAGGCGCTGGAACAGGTCGGCCTGACCGACCGGGCCCACCATCATCCCTCGCAGCTTTCCGGCGGTCAGCAGCAGCGGGTGGCCATCGCCCGGGCGCTGGTGAACCGCCCCCCGCTGATCATCGACGATGAGACCACGGGGAACCTGGACACCAATACGTCGGTCGAGGTGATGCACATGTTCGACGCCCTCAACGCCGACGGCATCACCATCATCCTCGTCACCCACTCCGACGAAATAGCCAACTACGCCAAACGGGTCATCCGGATCTCCGACGGCCTGGTGTTGGACGGAGGTGTCAAATGAACTTTCTCAATACGGTCATCACCGCTTTGAAGGCGCTCCGGCGCAACCCCACGCGGGCGCTGCTCACCACCTTGGGCATCGTCATCGGCATCGCCGCCGTCATCACCATGATGGAGATCGGCAACGGCTCCAAGACTTCGGTGCGGACCACCATCGAAAAGATGGGGGCCAACTCCGGTCTGATCCTTCCCGGCTGGCTCCGCCGGGGCGGCATCAGCATGGGCATGGGCTCCCGCGTCTCCCTGACCCCCGCCGATGCGGAGGCCGTGGGCCGGGAGTGTCCCAGCATCCTCTTCTACTCCCCGGTGGTCCGGGCTTCCAGTCAGCAGCTGATCTTCGGCAACAGCAACTGGGTGCCCCAGTGGATCACGGGGGTGAGCCCGGAGTTCTTCCTCATCCGCAACTGGCGCATCGCCCAGGGGCGGGTCTTCACCCGTGAAGAGGTCGAAAGCAACGCCAGGGTGTGCGTCATCGGCGCCACCGTGGCCAGGGAGCTTTTCGGCGACGTTTCCCCCGTGGACTGCGAGCTCAGGATCCGCGACGTGGCCTTCCGCGTGGTGGGGGTGCTGCACCCCAAGGGCTCCAACATGATCGGCATGGACGAGGACGATATCCTCTTCGCCCCCTGGAGCACCATCCGGATGCGCATCACGGGCCGCCGGACGGGGTCCGCCACCAGCACCAAGAGTACGCCCGCCTCCAAGCCCAGCGAACTCTATCCGGCCACGGGCGTGGCCCTCTATCCCGAGCAGGATTCCAGCCTCACCAGCGACAAGCTGCTGATCCCCAAGTTCACCTTTATCGACCAGATCGTCTTTTCCGCCTCCAGCCCCGCCAAGGTGAAGCAGGCGGAAAAGGAGGTGACGGCGCTCCTCCGGGAACGTCACCGGCTCCGCCCCATGGACGAGGACGACTTCCGGATCCACAACTCCGGCGAATTCATGTCCATGCTCAACAGCACCACGCTGCTCATGACCAATCTGCTCCTGGGGGTGGCCCTTCTCTCGCTGCTGGTGGGCGGCGTGGGCATCATGAACATCATGCTGGTCTCGGTGACCGAGCGGACCCGGGAGATCGGGCTCCGCATGGCCGTGGGCGCCCGTTCCTCGGACATTTTGAAGCAATTCCTGGTGGAGTCCATCATCCTCTGCCTGGCGGGCGGCGTCATCGGGATCCTGATGGGCCACGGCACGGCGGTGCTCATCAACAAATACCTGAGCTGGCCCATCGAATCCAGTCCCGGCGCCGTGGTGGCCGCGGTGGGCGTTTCGGTTTTCGTCGGCGTGGTCTTCGGATTCTATCCGGCGTGGAAGGCCTCCAAGCTCGACCCCATCGACGCTTTGCGTTACGAATGACGGTCCGGCCGTGTCAACAGTAAAGTAAAAGAAGGTGAAAATCATGAAAACGTTCCTCGCTGCAGCGATTTTCTGCGCGGTCCTCTGCTCCGGCGCAGAAGTCAATCTCATTCCCAATCCCGCGGGAGCGGACAACTTCAAGGGCTGGTACCGGGTCCCCGGATCCGGAGTCACCGCCGCCGACGGCGTCATCACCGTCACGGCCAACCCCGACCCCAAGGTCAACCCTTTCCAGAAAGCACAGTGCGCGCTCAAACTCAAGAGCGAGGAGATCCAGGGCAAAAAGTTCGAGATCAGTTTCAAGTACCGCACGGAAAAACTGGACGGCTCGGTGCAGGTGACCGTGCGCGAAGCCTTCGGCAGCCGGGGCAACTACCACGGCAAGATCCTGAAAAGATGGGATGTTTCCAAGGACTGGAAGGAGGCGAGACACACCTTCACCGTCCGCAAGGATGCGTCGGGTCTCGCAGTCTACATCGCCGGACGCTATATGAAAGCCGGCGAAAAGGTGGAGATCAAGGACCTGAAAGTCGTCGCGAAATAAGTTTTTCCGCCAATCCAAACGTCAAGGAGTCGAAATGAAGAAAGTAATCTTCTGCGTTCTGCTGTTCTGCGGCATTCTGACGAAAGTTTACGCCTTTCAGGTGGATCCCGCGAAAGCGCAGATCGTCGTGCCTGCCGATGCGGAAGGCGTCGTGAAGTTTTCCGCCCGGGAGCTCCAGCGGCACCTGACCATGATGACCGGGAAAAAGATCCCCATCGTGCCGAAGGCGGAACCGGGGAAGTACCTCTTCCGCTTCGAACGGCCCGCCGGGGTGAAGCTCAAGCCCGAAGAGGCCGTCTGGATCGTGGACAAAAAAGAAACGAGACTCTACGGCGACTCCAACGTCTCCGGCAAAAAAATCTTCCTGAAGCAGATCCTCAACCACCAGTACAAGACCGGGGACCTCACCGCCGTCTACGCCCTTCTGGAACAGCAGCTGGGATTCCTCTTCCTCGCCCCCGGCGACCGGGAGACGGTTTTCACGCCTTCGCCCGTGCTGGAACTCAAGGAGGGCAAGTTCAGCTGGGATCCGGGCCGTCTGGTCCAGCGGCGGATGCGCTTCGACTACGGCAGTTTCCGTTCCGGCAGTGAGAAAGGCCTGAGCGACATGCCCGAATTCTACCGGGAAAAGTACAAGCAGGACTACGCCGAAAAGGATTACGAGACTTCCCTGTGGCTGAAGAAGCAGCGTCAGGGCAAGAGCGTTTCCTACGGCTACGGCCACGCCTTCACCCGCTGGTGGCAGATGTACGGGAAGACCCATCCCGAATATTTCGCCCTCATCAAGGGCGGCAGAAAACCGCGGAACGCCCCCGACCGGGTGAAGATGTGCGTTTCCAATCCGAAACTCGTTCAGCAGATCATCGACAACTGGAAGAACCGGA
>JAFSYV010000326.1 GCA_017443585.1 Lentisphaeria bacterium
CCGGGGGCCGGTTATCACGCCATTTTCGGCGGGGATTTCGGTTGATTTCGGGGCAGGGGAGGCGTATATCATGGAATTGAAAAGTTTTTGCGAAACCATGAACCTGAGCGACGAGGCGCGGGGCCTCCTCGTTCCCAAGTGGAAGGAGATCTTCGCACATTGGAACGGGGGGCTCCCCGATTTTCTTTCCGGGGCGTTCATCGGGAAATACCTGCCGATGATCAAGTCTCCCGACGAGCAGGAGATCCTGCGCCGGGCGGAGGATGTCATCGCCCTCTGCCGGAAGGAGCCTGCGGCGGCGTTGTACATGCACGTGCTCCATTACGGGGTGCTGAAGCTGAAGATCACGGCCTCTTCGACCCTTGCCACCCCGTTTTTCGGGGACAACTCAGGCATCGCCTACCTGCTGGCCGCACTGAGTTCCGCTCCCCTCATCGAGGCAAACTGCCGGAAGCGGGGGATCCCCGTCACTTTCGCTCACGACGCGCTCCAGTGGATCGGCGGCACGGTGGCGATCTACAAGCTCGCCCACGACGGCATTCCGGGGCACTCGTTGGGCCAGCTCTACTGGATGCACCACCACGCGGACGGGGAACTTTACCGCATCGGGCGGTTCGAATACCTGCTCCACCGGCTGCCGGTGTGGGCGCCACTGGTTTTCCGCAACAGTGCGGGGAAACTTGCCGTGCTGACCGCCCCCGACATCAAGCTCGGACCTTCCGGACTGGCCGTCACCAAAGACGAAGCCGTCACCTCCTTCATCGAGGAGGACGGCCCCTTCGTCACGGGCATCCCCGTCTCTCCCGAAGGCTTCGCCAAGGTCGGGGAGCGCCTGACCGTGGACCGGCGGGAGTTTTCTCCCGTCTGCGCCCCGTGGGATCTGGTGCCCAGCATCCACATCCCCGGCGGGCTCCGGATGAATTGGGAGGACGCGCTCGACTCCCTGAAGCAGGCGAAATCCTTCTTCAAGCGGTATTACAAGCGGGAGATCCCCATGATCGTCTGCGGCTCGTGGATCCTGAATCCCGCGCTGGAAAAGTTCGCCCCCGAGGGCAACATGGCCCGGTTCCGCCGGGAGCTCTTCTGCGCCCCCATGATCCGCTGGAGCGACGTCGGCCGGGACGGCATGTTCTTCGCCTTCGGCCGGGACGATGTCGATCCCACGGAGATTACGCCAGTGAACTCCATCCAGCGCGTCCTGCAGGAGATCTTCAGGAGCGAGGGGACGCTCCGGACGGGCGCCATGTTCGTCCTGACCTCCGATCTGGACAAACTGGGGAACGCTTATTACCGCACCTCGCAGGAACTGCTCTGACACCCCGATTTCGAGGTTAAGTGCGAAAAATTTCGTTTTTTTTGGAAAAAGGGTATTGACATTGGCGGATTCCGGTGCTATATTACGGCAGAATGTATACTGAAAACAGTATACGGTAAAAAGAGGCCATGACCCGTTACAAAAAGTTTCTGCCCCGGAAGGTGGAGTACGCCAGAGACGCTCTGGTCACTTTGATCCACGACCGCAGCCTGCAGTCGGGGGACCGGCTGCCCACCTATGCGGCGCTCCGGAACGAACTGGGGCTGGGCAGTCAGACCATCGCCGGCGCGGTGGGACTGCTCTGCGACGCGGGCGTCCTCGAGGTCCGGGACAAGGTCGGGATCTTCGTCAAGAATCCCGCGGGCGGGCTCCTCGCCGGAAGGACCATCGCCGTCGCCGTGCGCCAGCTCGAGGGCAGCGCCTACGCGGCCTCCCTCGCCGCATTCATCCAGCGCTTCCTCAACGAACAGAACTGCCGCTGTCTCACCTTTTACCGCCGGGCGGAAAAGGGGGGCGAGCGTCCCGATATCGAGGAGTTTCCCGGACTGGGCCAGACCATCGCCGAACACCGCTGTGACGGGGTGCTGACCTTGTGCCCCTTTTCCGACGACTCCCTCAACCGCATCACCCGCCTCGGACTGCCCTGCTGCTTCATCGGCGACGACGATCAGCACTTCATCCATTTCGGGGTGGTCATCGAGGTCAGCCGTTTTCTGAACGAGGCCGCCGAACTGCTCCGGCAGCAGGGGGCCGGGCGGATCGTCCAGCTGGCCATCTCTCCCCGGCAGCTGGCTCTGCGCTCGGGGTGCGGACTTCCCGGTCTGGTGGGGCTTTCCTACGCCGGGGGCGCCGCCATCGCGGGAAAACTGCTGGCTATGCCCGGTTCGCAGCGGCCAGACGGGCTCATCAGCGACGACGACACGGTGGTCAGCGGCCTTTTGGCCGAACTCATCCGCCGCCAGTTTCCCAAGATCACCTACATGCCCCGGATCGCCACCATCGTCCACAAGGAGCTGGGGGAGTACTACCCTTCGGACCGCATGATCCTGTTCGAACAGTCTATCAGCGACTACGCCTCGCTGGCCGTTAATCTGCTCCTGGAACAGCTCCGCGGCGAGGAGGTCGAGAAAAAACGCATTGTCTACCGGTTCACACCGGTTGGAATTTAGGTCCCAAAACAAACAAGGAGGAACACGAAATGCCCGCAAAGACCACGAAGAAAACCGAAGCTCCCAAGGCGAAAGCCGCGGCGCCCGCGAAGAAGGCCGCCCCCAAGGCGAAGAAGGCCGCCGTCAAGGAAGTGCGGCTCGTCGTCGAGATCCCCGCGAAGAAGCCGGCTGCGAAGAAGGCCGCCGCGAAGAAGCCCCAGACCAAGGCTCAGAAGATCGCCGCGTTGGCCGTCAACGGCGGCGCCAAGCTCTACCAGGGAACCTTCCCCATGTGGCCGAACTTCAGCCCCAAGTGCTACCCCGCGATCAAGAAGATCCTCGAGAGCGGCAAGGTCAACTACTGGACCGGCGACATCGGCAAGAAGTTCGAGGAAGCCTGGGCCAAGTACATCGGCGTCCGGAACGCCATCAGCGTTTCCAACGGCACCGCCGCGCTGCACACCGCGCTCGCCGCGCTGAACATCGGCCCCGGTGACGAAGTCATCTGCACCTCCTACAGCTTCATCGCCTCCAGCTTCTGCGTCCTGCAGGCCGGGGCGCTCCCCGTCTTCGCCGACGTGGGCACCGACCACCTGCTGGATCCCAAGTCCATCGAAAAGTGCATCACCGACCGGACCAAGGCCATCGTCGTGGTCCACCTCTACGGCATGGTCGCCGACATGGATCCCATCATGGCCATCGCCAGAAAGTACAATCTCAAGGTCGTCGAAGACTGCGCCCAGTGCTTCCACGGCGTCTACAAAGGCAAAGTCGCCGGCACCATCGGCGACGTGGGCTGCTTCAGCTTCTGCCAGAGCAAGCACTTCACCACCGGCGGCGAAGGCGGCATGGTCATCACCAACAACGACGACCTGGCCTGGGAATGCCGTTCCTTCCGGGATCACGGCTACGACGTCAAGGAGCGTCTGAACCTCCTCGAAATGGAAGGCAAGCTCCTGTACATCCACAAGCGCGTCGGCTTCAATTTCCGCATGACCGAGATCCAGTCCCAGATCGGTCTCTGCGAACTCGAGCGTTTCGCCAGCTGGAATTTGCCCAACCGCATCCGCAACGGCCGGATCCTCATCAAGGGCCTGAAGAATCACCCGCTGGTGCTCCATGCTCCCGTCGACACCCCCGAGCGTCAGAACTCCTTCTGGTGGGCTCCCTTCGTCCTCGACACCGACAAGCTCACCTGCACCTGCAAGGAGTTCATCAAGGCCGTGGGCGCCGAAGGTGTGCCGGTCTACAGCGTGCTGTGGCCCGAAATGTACAAGGAACGCGCCTACGTCGAACGCAACGGTTTCGGCATCGCCGGATATCCCTTCAACGATCCCCGCGCCCGGAACATCGACTACTCCGCCTTCAACTGCAAGACCGCCAACTGGCTCACCGAGAGGACCATCAGCTTCTTCACCCACCCCGTGTACAGCGAAGAGCAGATGCAGGCCTGCGTGGACGCCTTCAAGAAGGTGGCCGACGCCTACATGAAGTAATGTGAGGACTTCTGCAAATGGATAAAGTCAAGTATGCGATCATCGGTTTCGGCGGCATCGCCGAAAACCGCGTGGCCAAGGAAGGCTTCGCCTGCGACACCGCCCGCTTCGAGCCCCTGCGGAGCGCGAAACTGGTCGGGGCCTTCGACATCTTCGCTGCCCGCAAGAGCGCCGCGGAGGCCCTCGGGCTCAAGTGGTACGACTCCATCGACGCCATCCTCGCCGACAAGAAGATCGACGCGGTGTACGTGGCCACCAACAACGCTTCTCACGCCGAGATCGCGCTCCGGGCCCTCGAAGCCGGGAAGCACGTGATCGTCGAAAAGCCCATCGCCACCAAGCCCGCCGACGCGCAGAAGATGGTGAATCTCGCCAGGAAGAAGGGGCTTTCCCTCTCGGTGGATCACATGATGGTCTACAACGCC
>JAFSYV010000327.1 GCA_017443585.1 Lentisphaeria bacterium
ACGGTCAAGACCTGCTACCGGGACTTCGATCTGGTGAACATCCACTGCAATTACGCCCAAAACGGCTTCTATCTGGAAGGCTCCGCGGAGATCCCCCTGCAGGACATCCGCCTCATCAACGTGGAGGTGGACAAGGCCGACGTTCCGATCTCCGGCGACGCGAACACGGGCACCCTCTCCTTCGAGAACGTCCGCATCAACGGGGAGGCCATGACCAGGTGAACACCGCAGCTTTCAAAGCCGAAGCGGAGGCCCTCGCCCGCAACGTTCAGGCGCCCCGGATCCCGGAAGCGGACTACCGCCTTGCGCCTGAAAATTACTCCGACGTCCGCCCGCTTCTCAACGAGGCGCTCCAAAGGTGTTCGGAGTCCGGCGGCGGCAAGGTCATTTTGCCCGCGGGACGATACCGCTGTTCCGGGCCCATCCTCATGCAGTCCCGGACGGAACTCCATCTGGAAGAGGGGAGTTTCGTCAAATTCGACCCGGCCCCGGAGCGTTTCCTGCCCGTGGTCCCCGCCCGCTGGGGCGGCGTGGAGCTGTGGAACTACTCCCCCCTCGTCTTCGGGAACGACCTCACCGATTCAGCCCTGACGGGCGGGGGGATCCTCTGCGGCGGCCGGGAAGGCTGGGCCGATTTCCGGTCGAAACAGGCGGAAGCCAGGGAGCGGTCCCACAATCTGGAGCGGGAAAAAATCCCCTTCGAAAAACGGATCTTCGGCGACGGGTGTTTCCTGCCCCCCTCCATGGTCCAGTTCCGCTGCTGCGAACGGGTCCTCATCGAGGGCGTCACCTGCGTCGACGCGCCGTTGTGGGTGATCCATCCCCTCTACTGTTCCCACGTGACGATCCGCAGCGTCTATGTGGACAGCATGTACGTCTGCAACGACGGCGTGGACGTGGACTCCTGCACCGACGTGCTCATCGAAAAAAGTCACTTCCGCAACGGGGACGACGCCGTGGTGCTGAAATCCGGGCGGGACGCGGACGGGCTCCGGGTCGATCGGCCCGACCGGCGGGTCGTGGTCCGCGACTGCGTCTTTCACGACTGTCTCCACGGATTCGCCATCGGCAGCGAACTGTCGGGCGGCGCCGAAGAGGTCTACGCTTACGGAATCCGCATGGAGTACATCAAGCGCCAGGCGATCAGCTTCAAATCCGCGCCGGGCCGGGGCGGCGTGATCCGACGCGTCCGTGTGTGGGACATCCGGGTCGACCGGACCGACGACCACATTGTTTCCATCGTCAGCGAGTACCCCGGAGACCGGACGGGCGCGGCGACAACCTGCTACCGGGATTTCGTTCTGGCGGACATCCGCTGCAATTACGCCAGAAACGGCCTCTATCTGGAGGGCTCGGAGGAGTTCCCTCTGCGGGACATCCGTCTCATCGACGTGGAAGTGGACAAGGCCGACGTGCCCGTCTCGGGCGACGTGAACTCAGGGAACCTCTCTTTTGAAAACGTCCGCATCAACGGCGCGGAACTCACCCGCTGAAGTCCGGAAGTTTTTTTCGGGAAACGCTTGCAATTCCGGAAAGAAGATGCTACATTAGTTGGAGAAGAGAATTTCAATTACCGAAGAGGAGACGAAATATGAAGAGAAATCGTCCGGAAACCGGAAAGCGGACTTTCACGCTCATCGAACTGCTGGTGGTCATCGCCATCATCGCCATTCTCGCCAGTATGCTGCTGCCCGCGCTGCAGCAGGCCCGGAGCCGGGCCAAAGCGGCCGCCTGCGGGGCGAATTTCAACACGCTGGGCAAATATCTGGGCTTCTATATCGGCGATTACGCCGGATTCTTCCCCTTCGGCAAGGCCAGCGCCGCCAACTACTTCAACCGCTCCCCCGGCAACTCCAATTTTTCCGGGTACAGCGAGCTGTGGATCAAAGGGCCCAGCTTCTTCTATGAGTATCTGGGCGGCATTTACAAGACCGGCGCGGGCGCCATCAACCGCAACCGGATGCTCTGCCCCGAAGTTACACCCGAACGACTCAATTACACCTACATCGGTCCGGGGCCCCGGGGAAACCGCCCGGCCACCAGTCAGCTCTTTCTGGGCCTTGCGGTAAACGCCCGGCTCATGAATCCCGTCCGCTTCAACCGGGTCGTCCAGCCCTCGGTGCTGATTTATCAGGCGGACAGCTGCGGCTCCGGCGTGGTGGACTACCGCTGCGCCTGGCATCCCGATCATGACAACAGCCGTTTCATGGGATTCCGCCACAACGGTTCCGCGCAAGTACTCTACTCGGACGGCCACGGCGTCTGCATGCCGGAAAGATCGGCCCCCGATTACCTTCACACCAAGGTCGGCTGGAGCGGCCCCACCTGGAACCCCAACCCCACCACGAAATACTGAAGGATCAGAAGATCCTGCGGCAGAGCCGGGCAGGATCCGGAGGGGCGGTCTTTCTCGAACGGCAGTAGCCGTCGATGAAGACCGCTTTTTCTTCTTCTGTAAGGTCGAAGGAGCGGAAGAATTGCCGGAAGTCGTGAACGATGAGAAAGTTGACGAGAAACCTGGGCCGCCTGCGGCAGCTGGCCACGTCGATCCAGAGCAGATCCAGACGGTTTCCCTCCCCGTCGGGGGCGGAGCGGACCTTGAAAAGCAGATTGGCGGGGTTGAACCCCCGATGGAGGACGCAGGCGTCATGACACCGGGCGAGGAGCCGGAAATTCCGCGAGATGAACTCCGAACGGAGCTCCTTCTCTTCCGCCAGCGCCCCGCCGGGGAGAAACTCCTGACCGTCCCGGAACCCTTCGGCGAACTCGGTCATGATGAAAGCGGTCCGCAGCCGGAAGTGTTCCCGCGTGTCCCCCGCCGCCAGCAGTTCCGGCAGCGGGATCCCGAGCTCCTTGAGCAACTGATAGTTGTACGCTTCGAAGCCGCATGGGGAGGGCCGGAGCATGAACTTCCGCGGGCGGGAG
Source organism: Lentisphaeria bacterium (assembly GCA_017443585.1). Lineage (GTDB taxonomy): Bacteria > Verrucomicrobiota > Lentisphaeria > Victivallales > Victivallaceae > UBA1784. The sequence continues at coordinate 2,926 of JAFSYV010000327.1, forward strand.
ATCTTGCGGTAACGCTTGTAGGCGGCGAAGCGCCCCTCCCCCAGGGGGACCTTGAGCACGAAACGGTTTTTGGTCTGCCAGATCTTTGCCGACGGCCCCTCTTCGCGCAAAAATCCCTCCCGTGAAAGACGCTCGAACACGGGAGCGAAATCCCGCCGGAGGTACTGCCACGACCCGGCGAGGCTCCGCATGGACGAGCTGAATTTTTCGGCGACGAACTGCCTCATCGTTCAGGCGCTTTTCAGGCGAGGTCCAGCTGTTTTTTCCAGAAGGCCAGCTGGGAAGCCACCGGCTCGAAGCCGGTCCCCCCCGTGACCTTGCGCTTGGCGATGCTGGCCTTGGGGTCGAACATGGCCGGGAACTCCGGCGTGGCCTCGGGGATGGTGAGGCGCATCTCTTCGAGGGAAAGCTCGTCGAGGGCCTTGCCCTTCTCCCTGCAGTACTTCACCAGCGACCCCACCCGGTGGTGGGCGGTCCGGAAGGGGACGCCCAGCCCCACCAGCGCCTCGGCCAGATCGGTGGCCATGAGGGCCGGATCCGATGCGGCCTTTTCCATGGAAGCGCCTTTGAGCTTCATGGTGTCGATCATGGGGGGATAGACCGCCAAAATCTGCATGGCGGTGTCGATGGCGTCGAAGAGCGGGACTTTATCTTCCTGAAGATCCCGATTGTAGGTGAGAGGCAATCCCTTGCACATGGTGAGGAGCGCGGTCAACGCCCCCGTGAAGCGGGCGGTCTTGCCCCGGGTGAGTTCGCACACGTCGGGGTTCTTCTTCTGGGGCATGAGGCTGGAACCGGTGCAGAAGGCGTCGTCCAGCTCGATGAAGTCGAACTCCTGCCCGCACCAGAGGATCAGATCCTCGGAAAGGCGGGAGGTGTGGATCCCGAAGATGGCCAGCGCCGACAAAAGTTCGATCATGAAGTCCCGGTCGGCCACGGCGTCCATGCTGTTGCGGGTGACGCCGTCGAAGCCCAGCAGCTGCGCGGTGTATTCCCGGTCCAGCGGCAAGGTGGAACCGGCGATGGCCCCGGAGCCCAGCGGGCTCACGTTGAAGCGGCGGCGGCAGTCGGCGAGGCGGCCCGCGTCCCGGTCGAACATTTCCACGTAGGCCAGCAGATGGTGGGCGAAAAGCACCGCCTGCGCGTGCTGCAGATGGGTGAATCCGGGCATGATCTGCTCCGGATTTTCCGCCGCCTTGCGCACCAGCGCCCGCTGGAACTCGCGGATCCCGCCGATGATCTCCTCCACGGCGTCCCTGAGGTAGAGCCGCACGTCCACGGCCACCTGGTCGTTCCGGCTCCGGCCCGAATGGACCCGTGCGCCTTCGTCGCCCAGCACGGCGATCAGGGCGCTTTCGATGTGCATGTGGATGTCTTCGAGGGAAATGTCGTATTTGAAATCTCCCTTTTCGATGCGTTCGAGGATCTTCCCGAGTTCGGTGCGGATGGACTCCGCCGAATGTTCCGGGATGATCCCCTGCTTCGCCAGCATGGTCACATGGGCGATGCTTCCGGCAATGTCGTACTTGTAAAGTCTCCGGTCGAAGGAGATGGACTCCGTGAACCGGGCCACTTCATCGCGGGTCTTCCCGCTGAACCGGCCTCCCCAAAGGGCCATTTTTACACCTCAATCGTTGAATCGCGTCGTCAAAATGAGTCAGGAAAGCATCACCTGACCGCCCGTCACCGGGACCGCCTGTCCGGTCTCGTACTGCTGCTGAACCACATAGCAGATGGCTTTCGCCACGTCGTCCGGGGTGCAGCCCCGGTGCATGGGGA
>JAFSYV010000328.1 GCA_017443585.1 Lentisphaeria bacterium
CAAACCGGGCTCGTGGACGCTTCGAAGATCGCCGTCGCCGGGCACAGCCGTCTGGGCAAGACCGCCTTGTGGGCGGGGGCGAACGACACACGCTTCAAACTGGTCATTTCCAACAACTCCGGCCACGCCGGAGCCGCCCTCTCGCGCCGGAACATCGGCGAAAGCCTCACCGGGCTCTGGCTGATCCGCAGCAACTGGTTCTGCGACAACATGGTCCGCTACGCGGGGCTCGAAGACGAACTCCCCGTGGACCAGCACCAGCTCCTGGCGTTGATCGCCCCCCGTGCGCTCCATGTGGCGAGCTCCTCCAAAGACGTGGTCGCCGACCCGAGAGGGGAGTACCTTTCCGCCTTCCACGCCTCGAAGATCTGGCGGCTCTACGGCTTCAAGGGACTGGAAAGTCCGGAACAGCCCCCAGAAAACACCGTCTGCGGCGACGGGGTCCGCTACCACGTCAAGACGGGGAGCCACTCCATGACCCTCTGGGACTGGGAGCAGTATTTCGACACGGCCGACAAGGTTTTCGATCATCACAGGGAGGAGTGACATCATGATCATCGCGCTCGATCTGGGCGGCGTCTGCGCCGACGTCAACTCCGACATCATGCGGGACGAGCTCCTGAAACGCCTGATGGGCCGCTTTTCCCTCGCGGAACTGGCGGCGAAGGAAAAGGAACTGCGCCGCCACTGGGAAGCCATGGAACGGGGCAAGCTGGGAACGGACGATTTCTTCGACCGTCTGCACCGCCTTTCGGGCGGGCTGCTTTCCGCTGAGGAACTGCGGTCTCTATGGTGCAGTCAGATCCGGGGCCCCTTCCCCGGCACCTTCGAAGCGGCGCAGGAGGCGGTGAAAAAAGGACACGAACTAGTCTTCTTTTCCAACACTTCCGCGATCCATCTCCGGGAGATCGAATGCAAATGCCCCATCTGGGAACTCCGCAAGGGCGGCGTCTACAGCTTCGAGACGGGTTTCATGAAGCCCGAACCGGAAATCTACGCCTGTTTCGAAAAGGAGTTCGGGCAGCCGGGCGTCTTCTTCGATGACAATCCGGCCAACATCGCCGCCGCCGGGGAACGGGGATGGAATGCGGTCCGCTTCCGGTCCGCCGCCGACCTGCTGGGCGTCCTGTGACGCGGAGCGGCTTCAGTAAGGGGTGGAAGTGTCGGTCAGGACCATTTCCGGTTCCGCCAGAAATTCCTCCGACATCCACACCGCCTTTTCCGGCGGGATCAGCGCCGGGCAGCGGATCTTGCGGCTTTCGCCCGGAGCCAGGTCCGCCGTCATCCCGTTCAAGGTCACGGTCCGCGTTTCCGCCGACAAATCGAGCAGGGTAATGTTCTGCTCCGGCGTTTCCAACTTCCAGACGTTTTCCGCCGATGAGACACACTCCGTCAGGGGGTCTTCGGGCATCACCAGAATCCCGTTTTCCTCGTAGAAGACCCGGAAGGCTCCGGGAGGGAGCAGGATCTCCGTCCCCGGCTTTCCGTTAAAAACGGGCCGGATGCTCTGGGTAAGATCGGGGTCGCTGTTGAAGAAATAGAAGACCCGGCGGGCGCCGTCGGGGTAAACCGCCCGGCGGACGCAATCCGGCGTCAGGAAATCCAAATCCGCAGCGCAGCCGTTCAAAAAAGTCCGGACCAGCACTTCGGCGAACCGGATCATGCCGTCGGCGCCGGGATGGGTCAGGGTCGTGACTGTCCATACGGCCCCCTGCCCCAGACAACGCTCGGTCAGGACCGGATGGAGCGTCGCGTTTTCCAAGGTGTCCCGGACGTAATCGGAATAGGCGGCCAAAACGCGGAGTTCGGGATCGGTGATTTCGATTTCCGCCTCCTCGCTCCGCCCGAGGAAATAGGGGTCCCGGTTGACCGAACGGACGGGGAAATCGTATTGCGGGAAACGCGACGGGCGGATATACTTGATCCCCCGCACGTCAGGGCGTTTCCGGCCAGTGACCCGGAGCCCGCAGAGTTCGGCGAGATCCCCGTTCCGGAAGAGCCCGACGGGGGTGCCGCGCCGTTCCGATATGTCGAAATGCGCCAGCCAGATGACCAGATGGCCCCCGTTTTTCACGTAGTCGATCAGTTTCCGGTAGAGCGGTTCGTCCATCCGGTTGCGGCCGATGAGGAAAAGGAGTTTGTAAGAAGCGAAATCGGCGGCGGCGGGGATCACGTCGATCTGGCCGCAGGGGGGATTGCCGGTCCGGTCGAATCCGCCCGTCACGTGTTCGTGAAAAAGATCCTCCCTCCGGAAAAGCGCGTCGAAGATCTTCCACCCCTTTTCCGCGTCCGAAGTCTCCCACTCCTCCCCGTTGTCGTACTGCCCCCAGGCGTAGGGGTTCCACAGGCCCGGATGGCCGTCCGCCTCCCCCTGCAGGATCGCCGCCGGAACGTACGGGCCCGACACCGGGCGGGTGTGCACCTGAACAAAGCGGTAAAGCTCCCGCAGCTCCCGGCGGACCCGGCGCATTTCGGGAGAATCGAACTCGAACCATTTGCCGTCCCGTTCATGGTAGTCGAGGTGGCCGGACTCGGGGAAGATGAACTGCGCGCCGAAAAGGAAGCTGGTCCAGATCGCGGCCCGCCAGCGGCGGAGCCAGAGTTCATCCATCCGGATCCCGCCGTACCAGAGCATGGCGATGTGGACGCCCCACATTTTACCGGTCCGCCGGGCCGTGCCCCGAATCGCCGAGAGGGTGATGCGGGGATCGCCGGGGAGCAGTTCGAGACACAGGCCGTCGATCCCTGCTTCGTCGTGCAGGCTGAAGGCCAGACTGGACTCCACGTCGAAGAGCGGAATGTCGCAGACCTGTTCCCGCTCGTAGACGAGCTCCTTCCGGATGTAATCGACGTAAACGTCATGGGCTTCGGCCTCGTTCCGGCAGGGCGGCATGGCTTCGTAGCGCCCGGCGCGCGCCCCGATAACGTAGGATTTAGGCCAGTAGAACATGCCGCCCGCTTCTCCCACGGCGTAGCGCCCGAGCAGATAAGGCCCGGCTTCGCCAAGGATCTCCTCCAGCTCCTTTTTGGAAAGATGGGCGCACTGCAGCCGGGTGTGGCAGTGCCTCTGGACGATCTCGCTCAGCATGAGAAAGATGCCGTGCTCCCGGCAGAACCGGACGACTTTCAACGCCTCTTCACGGTCGTCCGGCAGAGCCGTCAGGATCACGTTGCCCAGCTTCAGCTTCAGAAAATCCCGGCAGACGGCGACACCTTTCCCCATGGAGGCCCCGACGAGGGGCAGCCGGAATGTTTGACCCGCCATCCGCGGCTCACTCCACGGCGAGGAAGAGCAGATCCCCCGAATTGGAGGTGCCGTGCTGAAGCCGCCCCGGCCAGGGGTGGCGGGGCGCCAACTCGGCCCGCGGCGTGGAGATGTTGAAGCGCCAGTACATCCTCTCGCTGACCCGGAACCCGGCGAAGGCCGCCCGGTCGAAAGCGAATTTCACCGTGTCGCGATCGTGTTCGCACCGGAGACCGGGGATGAAATCGGCATTGTGGCTGTGCTTCTGAGCGCTGAAGGGGATGGCGATGACCTGACAGAGGCGCCCCGGTTCCACTTCGAGGAGCGTGTTTTCTCCCGGATTTTTGAAGGCGAACACCAACTCTTTGCCGTCGGCGGTGATTTGATACGAAAGGTCTCCCAGAGTTCGCCACTCGTCGGCCTTGCAGAGCCGGACGGGCTCCGCATCGTCGCCCCGGTAGCGCCGGATCTCGGGAGAATCGGCGTCGTAATGGGCCAGATCGGCGAGGACATCTTCGAGCAGCTCCGCCCGTGCGGCGAGTTTCGCCGGGAAGAAGCTGTAGCTTTCCACCTCGGAGTGATACCCGAGCCGGGAGTCGTTCCGGCAGAGCTCCGCCAGAGCGAGCGTGTCCTTGAGCTCGGCTTCCGCAAGGGCCGTCATGGCCTTCAGATTGTCGCGGCGGTTGAAGATCATGTCGTCCCGCAGATGGTAGAACTCGAAGAACCGCCTCGTGGAAGCGAACTGGATCCCGATGGCTTCGGCCACGCCCAGCTCCTTTTTCCGCAGGGCGGAGTCGGCGCAGGGGCGCAGGATCGCAAGGCCCTGCTGCCAGAGCTCATCCATCGACTTGAAAAGCTGCCGGACTTCGGCGAAATTCAACCCGTAGCCCACGCACTCGCCGATCCGGTCCCCGCTGTTTTTGGGGAAGGCCTGCGTATAGCTGGGGGCAATGGGCAGATCCGCCGGGTAGGCATACCACGGGAAGGCGATGGAGGCATGCAGCGGTCCGAACCATTTGAAGGCGATGGTTTCCGGGAAGTTCCGGTAGGAGCGGGAGAAAAGTTCCCACGCGCGGGCAACTTGCGCGGCGTGTTCGCCCCAGTCGGGCCGGGCCAGCTCCTCCAGAAAGGCCGGTTCCGACTCGGGCATGGGGTCGCAGGAAAGGCGTCCCGCCGCCCGGTTCATGATACTGGGGACGCTGCCGAAGTACCAGCACTGCATGACGGCGGCGCAGTTTTCCGCCTGATGCAGTCCGTGATAGCGCTCGAAAAGGATCCCCGGCACGGGCAGATAGGGCACGGTGGCGTCTTCGTGGGAACATCCCGTCTGCATCTTGGCGCCGATCTTGGGCGCACGGGCGGCCATGTCGCGCCAGTAGCCGGAAGGACCGGGCCACGAAAGGGAGTAGTCCTGCACGATCATGGTCTTGCCGCACTGGGGATTTTCGCCCCCCGTTTCGCAGTTGTGAAGGAGTGTGCACTCCTCGGGCCACGCCTCGGCGATGGCGAGGCGGACGTCGTTTTCCGGTTCTCCGGGCATGTGGAAGCCCGAATAGAACCAGCCGAAAAACTCCGCTTCGGGATTGTAATGCTTCATCGCCCGCGAGAAGACCCTGGCGATCTCGCTGTAAAGCTGAGGAGCCGTGAACTTGGAGCACCGGGGACACCGGCACGCACCGATGTGGGGATAGAGCTTCCGCTCGGCGCAGGGGTGGGCGGATTCGAGGGACATGATGTTGATGATGCCCCCCAGCTCGGGCACCTTGGAAAAGAGATAGCCCACCGTCTCGGCGATGTACCTCTTCCCCTCGGCGGTGGAGGTGCAGAAATAGGTGTTCCCCGCATCGTCGGAACTGGAAAGTTCGGGATGGGCGGCCATCTCCTCGGGGGTGTTGCTCTTCCAGCGGCCCGAAAAGTTCCGGGGCTCCGCCATGTAGATGTAGCACTTGATGCCGTACTTGGCGCAGCGCTCGGCCACGCGCTTCAGTTTTCCCAGACGCGCCTCCGCATCTTTCCCCCGTTCGGGGAAGGCGGAACAGGGCATATCGTTCAGGTAGATGGTGAGCCACACGCCGTTGAGCCGTTCGTGCATGATCCGGTCCAGATAGGCTTCCGGATAGTAGTCCACGTCGTCGGTGAGCTCGTCCAGCTTGTGGGGCGGGCGGGTGTTGGGGGCGAAGAAACAGCGGCTGATCCGGTGCTTCACCCAGGGTTTGAGCCGGACCGTGCCGGTGAACTCACCGTCGGCCAGCCGCTCTTCCAGCTCGCAGATGCCGTAGCGGAACCCGCTGTCGTCGGCGGCGGCCAGACTGATGATCTTGTCGGTCACCGCGAGAGAAAACTCCTCGGGAGCGAGCCGATTCCTCCGGACCAGATGGAGCGGGATCCCCGTTTCGTCCAGAATGAAGTGGCGCTTCAGGGAAAACAGGGCCGTTTCCGGACACAGTTCCGGATTGACCAGATGCAGTTTCTTATGGGGCGTGAAGGGGAGTTCCGCGTATTCCCGGATCTCATCCACGAACTTCAATTCGCCGCGGGGCGGCCACGGAATGGCGTCGTAGGCCTGAAAAAGTTCTCTGTTCATTTTTTGGGCACCTCGGCGAACTTGACGTTGTCGATCCACACGACGCCCTTCGCGTTCCGGATCCCGAAGCGGATGCAGCGGCTGCGGCCCTTGAGCACCTTGCCGCCGTCGGGGCCGGTGGTCCAGAAGAAGCCCTGACGGGTCCAGGGCATGGTGCCGGTGTAGGGGTTCTTGGGCATGAAATTGTTGTTGTTGTCGCCCAGGAGCAGCTGGAATCCGCCGTAGGAGGCGGTGGGCTGGACGTTTTCCATCTTCATGTAGAAGCTCACCGCGTAGGTGGTGTTGGACTTGAGGGGCAGCCCCTGGTAGATCCACTTGAACCCGCCGTCTTTGGCGTTCAGCCGGGCGCTGCGGCCGCCGGTGATGAAGATGTTTTCGTCGAACTCAGGCCCGCCGGGCCCGTGGGTGTTGACCGACCAGGTCCGCTGATAGGGGGCGGTGAAATCCCCGTTCCTGATCATGTTCCCGTCGGGCTCTTTCTCGAAGGTGAGCCGGCCGTAATTTTCCACCTCGTGGTAGCCGATGTGGTTCGGAGACCAGGTGTAGTAGCGGCTCAGGACCTTGGTCTTTCTCAGCGCCCGGTGGCGGCAGAAGTTGGCCCGGAAGTTCTTCGGGTCGAAGCCCGCCAGTTCGGCCTTGGGCACGGCGACTTCGATGATGAAGCGGTCCTTGAGGGCCTTGGCGGCGATCCGGGCCTTGCTGGTCCAGTTGATGTCGTGCTTTGAGGCGCCGCCCGCCCGGATGTTCTTCAGGTCCGAAACGATGCCCTTGCTGTTGACGATGAACTGGTAGTAGTCCTTCCCGTTCCCCGAGGGGTTGAAGAAGAACTCCACCGCGGAGTCCATCCACAGGTCCTTGTGGTCGCGGTCCAGCCGGTCGGCCCAGATCTCATCCATCTTGGGCTCCATGCACTCGAAGCCGAAGTAGAGACAGTCCTTGTCCGTCCGGCCGCGCACGACGGTCTTGACCTCGCAGACGTCGCCCGTCACGGGGAGCAGATAGGTGACCTCGGCATTTTTCCAGGCGGGGTCGTCAAGCCAGCCGTCGACGGTGATCTTCTCGTTGGGGCCGAGGGGTTTCACGAAGTAGCTCCAGTCGGCCAGAGCGTTCTTCTCGCGGAAGTATTTCGCGGAATTTTCCTGCAGAGAGCCCAGGAACTGCCTGCGGATGAACTTCAGCCGTTCGCGGGTCTCGCCCGAAACCTTGCGTTCCGCCCGGTCGAAAAGTTCTTCGAAGGATTTGAGCTTCGCGGGCGAATAGATCTTTTCCCACACCTCGTGGACCGTGGGGGGCGTGGTCACGGGACCCAGGGGCGTCTCCACGATCTTGCCGAGGAGCTTGGTCATCCAGATCTCTTCCAGTTCCCGATAGAACTTGTCCATCTCGGGAGCGGCCGCGCCGAACATGGCCCGGTGGTGCTCATCCACCAACGCGTCGATGTCCACGCCGTTGTCCCACGCCTGCTTGAAGAAGACGTAGCTGTTGAGGTAGTTGAAAAGCCACTTGTCGGACTCCGACTCGTAGAAAGCGCCGAAGGTGAACGGAGCCTGCCGCTTGTAGTATTTCCCCACCGTCCGGGGAGCCATCTGGGGGATCCCGACGTGCTGGAACCCGCCGCTGCCGTTCCCAAGCTTGTGGGGATAGGTCCACAGCCACACCTTGCGGCCGCCCAGCTTCCTCGTCCAGGCCCGGATCCTTTCGTCGTGGGCCTTGCGCAGGTCGGCGTTCTGTTCCGCCCAGGGGCCGGAAACCGCCACCATGATCTCCATATTGGCGGGGATCGGCCGTTTCGGCGGCTCGGTGTAGCGGGCGTAGGCCATGGCCGTGACCTTGCCTTTGACGCCGGGGGTCTTCCGGATCCTTTCGGCGATGTCGGTCACCATGTCCCACACGTACTCGTTCTCGCCGTACCTGGCCATATAGGCCTTGCACTTGTCGCAGAGACAGCGGCGGTGGTGGTCGCCGGGCATGATGCTGAAATATCCGGGCTGTGCGACAGCCTGAGCCCACCCGACGCTGAAATTGGGACTCCGGTCGCCGCCCCGCAGGACGCCCCGCTTGGAGGCGGGCTCACCTTTCAGGTAGGAGACGCCGTCGAGGTAGATCTCGTTGCGGTAGCCTTCCGAAAGATAGCAGCCGCTGCCCACGGACCAGTGGTTGGGGGGATAGAGCTTCCCCTGCGGGTCCTTGGCGAAGTATTCGGGGTGGGTCTTGGCGAAGCGGCGGTAGTAGCCGCTCTGTTCCAGACTGTGGCAGCAGGGCACGTAGAAGGTCTGGGAACGGCGGCGGTAATCCTGAAGCACCGGGCCGCCCTTGGCCGAGCCGTTGTCGTACCTGACCTTGCCGTAGACGGCGTCGTATCTGGCCACGGGAACGTCCTTGCCCGTTCCGTCGTCGTACCAGGCGTTGTGGAACTCCTGACTGCGGCGCTGGAAATGGTCCGGCCGGTCGTAGATGTCGATATCGCCGAGAGCGATCCTGTCGGTCCGGGGGACGACTTCGCCGTACCTGCCGGGGAAGTAGAAACGCACCCCTGCGAAGCGCTCCAGAAAGTCGTAGACGCCGAAGAGCGTGGCGTGTTCGAAATAGTTGTTGTTCTTCAGCGCGGGGTCGCCGCCTGCGTCATCCCGGCCGGCGATGACGATCATATTCTTGCCGGACTTGATGGCGAAGCCGTCCCGGTCGAACTTGGAGGTGTCGATGCCGAGAGCCTTGGCGTACTGATTGTCGCCCACGGCGATGCAGAGCCCCTTTTCAGGAGGCGCGGAAATGATGGCCACGGGGGCCCCGAAGGCCCGGCTGAGGAACTGCGCCAGCTCTTCGGCGGCGAATTTCGCCGTCCGGGTGGACCTGGGCGGCAGAAGGATCTTGACGTTTTTGTCGATGACGTACTTGTTCCCCTTCGTGACGGAGATCCGCCGGGGGAGTTTGGGATCGAGATCGGACCTGAGGGGGGCGGCGGCAAGAGTGCTCAAAGCCGCGACCGCCAGCAGAAAGAGGATTTTCTTCGACATGATTTCAGTAAAACCTTTCAAAAACTTACTTCAGCGTGACCCGTTTCCTTCCGGCCTTGTCGATAAGATACCAGAAATAGCTGTTCCGGGCATCGTAGACGTAGCCGGGCCAGCCGCTGGTCTCGTGGATGAAATTCTCACGCTTGATGGTCTGGGCGTGGCCGTCGAGCAGGGCCGCGACCTGCTGATTGCCGTGACGGTACGGGAAAAGGGTCCCGTAGGCGGGGCTGATGTAATAAAAGATTATCTCGCCGTAGACGTTTGTGTCGCTGAGAAAGAGACTTTCGGAAGGATATTTGATGACGGTGGATTTCCACGGTTTCCGCCACTCGTTGTAGCTCGAATCGTAGGGCCGCGCGAGAAGCCGGTTGACGCCCAGCGTGCTGCCCGCTTTCCCGGGGGGGATCGGAGCCGCCGGGCAGGCGAAACGCTGTTTCCGACCGTCGGCCATGTAGTAACCCATGTGATTCATCTTGTCGTTCTTGCAACCCACATACTCGGCAAAAACCGAATAGCTGCCGCAACCGAGGACATAGGTCTTCTGGGTGGTCCCGTTGAACTGGGGCGTGGGATAGAACTCGTGATAGTCGCTCGTGTACATGAGGAACCCCTTGGCGATGGTCCCCTGATTGTTAATGCAGGTGGTGGTGTGAGCCCGCATCCGGGCCTGCTGCAGAGCGGGCAGGAGCATCCCCGCCAGGATCGCGATGATGGCGATGACCACCAGAAGTTCGATGAGGGTGAAGGCGCGTTTCGTTTTCCGCAAAATCGTGTTTTTCATTATGTTTCTGTCCTTTCTCAGATTGTTTTTACAAAATCACTTCAGTGAGACGTGCATCCGTCCGGGCTTGTCGTTGGGACGCCAGAAATAGGTGTTCCGGGCGTTGTAGAGATAACCGGACCAGCCGGCGGTCTCGTGAACGAAATTTCCCCGCTTGACCGGCTGCACATGGCCGTCGATGAAGGCGGAGACCAACTGCTGATTATGCCGCTCCCACGGGTAAAGAGTCCCGTAAGCGGCGCTGATGTAATAGTAGGTCGTTTCGATGGACTTGTTCGCGTCGCTGAGCAGCAGACTTTCGGAAGGATACTTGACGAAAGAGGCCTTCCACGCGCTGGGCCCGTCGTTGTAGCTCGTCAGCCACGGACGGGCAAAGGCCAGATTGGCGCCGAGGGTGCCGCCGTATCCCGAGGGCGGGATCGGGACCGCCGGACAGGTGAATTTCTGCTTCTTGCCGTTCATGTAAAAGCCCATGTGGTTGAACGGGTCGTTCCCGGCACCGACGTACTGCGAAAAGACCTTGTAGCCGCTGCAGCCGAGCAGGTAGGTTTTCTGGGTCCCGCCGGGATCCCGCGACGGCGTGGGGAAATACTCGTTGGCATCGTTCGTATAAAGGAGAAATCCTTTGACGATGGTCCCCTGATTGTTGATGCAGGTGGTGGTATGGGCCCGGACCCGCGCCTACTGCAACGCGGGCAGGAGCATCCCGGCGAGAATGGCGATGATGGCGATCACCACCAGGAGCTCGATCAGGGTGAATTTTCTCTTCATTTGCTTTTTCCTTTCTTTGAAATGGTACGCGTTTGAAGACATTGCAGTCGGAATACCTGAAAAAACCTTTACAACGCAGCCCCCTTGCCCTTGGCGGGAGAACCGGGCTTGAGCCGGAAATCCCCCTTGGCGGGGTCCACGAACATGGGATCGGCGTGGATGCTGTGCTTGTCCATGCCGGAGAGCTTCCGCCACTCCTCGAGGGTTTGGGAACGCACGAGGGTCTTCGCCTTCATGTCCCTTATCCAGCCCCCCGTGGGGTGCTCCTTCACCGGGGACCAGAAGACGTTGCCGTCGGAAACGATTTTCCCCCGGACGTCGTGGAAAAGCAGCGCCGGATTGCGTTTGTTCTCGACACAGGGCCGGTAGAAGATGTTGTTCCTGATCTCCACCTCTTCGGGTCCCCAGAAGAGCAGGGACACCATGACGGCGTTCACGATGGTGTTGTTGATGATCCTGACGTGTCCGTTGGAAACGGAGATGGGGTAGTCGCCGTCCACGATGACGTTGTTTTCGATCAGCAGATCGGGCGACTTGCCCGCTTCGATGAATCCCCCCGCCTTCCAGTCGGTTTCGGCCCGGCAGTTCCGGACCGTGACGCCGGGAGCGTAGGAGAGGAAGATGATCCCCTTGCGCGAGGTCTTGTC
>JAFSYV010000329.1 GCA_017443585.1 Lentisphaeria bacterium
ATCTTCGACGACCGGGCCTGCGCAGACATGGACATCGTATCATTCAACACCTATCCGGGCTGGATCACCGCCTACTGCGAGACGGATCCCGAGGCCGCCGTCGCCCCCAGGGTGCGGAAGGTCGTGGACCATTTCCTGAACCTCTACGGAAAAACCAAGCCGATCATCGTCAGCGAAATGGGCTGCTGCGGACTCTACGGACAGCACGACGAAGCAGGAGCCCAGTGGTCCGAGGAGTTCCAGGCGGGATATCTGGAAGCGATCTTCGACGCGGTCGCCGCCTCTCCGGAGATCACCGGCCTGACGCTGTGGCAGTTCAACGACGCCAAGAGCTACTGCCGGACGGGGAGCAATGTCCGGTGCAAGCCTCTGGCGCAGAATCTGGCGGGGGTCTACGACATCTACAGGCGTCCGAAACTCGCCGCGCAGACGGCGGCGCGAAAATTCGCCTGTCTCGGGAACGCTCCCGAAACCCGGAAATGAAACCATCGGTCACACGATCAAAATAAGGAGAAGACACGCACCATGAAAATCGAAAAAACTTTCACCCTCTCCGCTCTTCTTTCCCTGCTCCTCGCCGGGTCCCTGCCGGGCGCGGCGGCGAATCAGGTGGTCAATCCCTCGTTCGAAGAGCCCGAGCCCTCCTTCGGCTGGCAGCCGATGAAGACCCCGTGGGCCAAAGTCAAGAAGGGAGAAGAAGGCAAGAATTTCGTCTCGCGCCGGGACGACAAAATCGCCCGGACGGGGAAGTATTCCTGGTTCCTTTTCAACGACACAGCCGACGGACGCAACTACATCCGCTTCAAACAGATGAAGTGTCATTACGGAGTGCCCTTCGAATTCCGGTTCTTCACGAAGCTCACCATGGCGGCGAGCTACTCCTACATCTGGTACGACGTGACCTTCTACGGCGCGGACAAGAAGCTCACTGGCTACTTCAACGGTCCCAACATGGACATCCGCACGAACCGCTGGAACGAGCAGGTCATCCGCTTCTATCCGCCTGAAAAAACGGTGGCGTGTTCCATCCACCTGAAGTTCTGCGGCCCCATGGCGGTCTATCTGGACGACGCAAGTTTCAGCGAAGTCCCCCACTCCGCCTACGTGAAATCTCTGGGCGGCAAGCTGGCGGAAAGTCCCGATTTCACCTTATGGAGCGAATCCCCCATGTGTCAGGTCCGGTATGAAGGGCTCCCGGAAAAACTCCCCGGTGCGAAGAAGATCGACCTGGCCGCCGCCGGGAACGAAACGGAATCGTTCCAGCTGGTGCTGACCCCGAAAAAGGCTGGCGGCGGATTTTCGTGGGAGTTCCCCGCGCTGAAATGCGGCGGAACGTCCCTGAGCCCCGATGCTTTCTCCTGCCGTCAGGTGGATTTCATCAAGGTCACCAAGGCCAAGGATCCCCGGCAGCTGGGCATGATTGCCGACCCGCTGACCGAAGCGCCCGCGAAGTGGACGCTTGCGGAAAAACGCAACACCGCCTTCTTCGTCACGGTGAAGGTCCCCGCAGGGACGCCGAAGGGCGTCTACACGGGCGAGATTCTGCTCAAGCAGGCCGGAAAGACTGCGGCGAAGGTCCCCGTCTCCCTCAAGGTGTGGGGCTTCGGGATCCCGCAGCAGAGCCGGCTTTCCACCTTCTTCTACACCTCGCTCCACATGGGGAACTACGCCTACACCCGGTTCGACAAGCGGCCCCACGCCGAGATCATGGAGGACATCCACTCCCTCAAACGTGAGATGCGCATTTCCGCCAATCAGGCCATGTCCATCCCCGCGCCCGAGTGGAAACTGGTCGACGGCAAGGTCAGGATCACGAACTGGGAACCTTTCGACAAGGCGGTGGAGGAGATGCGGAAAAAGTACAATTTCAACTTCGTCAAGATACCCCTCCTCAAAATGCTGGGAGACAACGCCGGCTGGTTCAAATCCCCGGGCCGCAAGACCACGACCCGCTGGAAGCGCCTCGTGGGCGCCGAGCCCCCCGCCACGCCTTTCGGCGGTTACTACGATACGCCCGAAGGCATCAGATATGTGGCGGACTACTCGAAGCAGTTCCTCGAACACATGAAGGCAAAATTCCCCGGCGTCCGTCCCTTCTGGTACATCTACGACGAACTTCCCTTCGACAACATCTACTCCTTCGGCGAAATGGTGAAAAATCTGAAAAGGGAAGTCCCCGGCCTGCCCCTCTTCGTCGTCGGGGGGCCCAACACCAACCGTCTGTCCGGACTTGAGATATGCTGTACGAGTTTCAACCCCTGTTCGGTCTACTCGCCGGGGAACAACAGCAAGGAACACTGGTACTACCAGTGGGCGAACTCCATCAATCCGGCATCGGTCATGAACGCCCGGGCCTTCGCATGGCAGATCCGTCAGGCCCGCGGCAGCGGCGGCCTGCTCTGGTTCACCGTCTTTTGCGGGAGCAGGAAGAAAGGCTTCTTCAACCCCTGGGAAGATCCCACGGCCGTCTATGAAAGCATGTACTGCACCATCTTCTACCCGCCCAAAGACGGGAAAGGCAAGTGCGTTCCCAGCCAGCGGGCCTGGCTCATCCGGGACGGCATCGAGGACTTCGATCTGCTGAAGATCGCGGAAGAGCGTCTGGGGAAAGCAGAGGTCCAACGCCTCATCGCCCCGTGGATCAAAGATCCCTTCGACTGGAAAAACGACCCGGCCGTGCTGGAAAAGGTGCGGCGGGCTCTGGGCGAAGCCATCGACGCCAAGCACTAAAAGAACACGAAGCCCCGGACCGGTTCACGGCTCGGGGCCTTTTTTTGGCAAAATTCAGGAAAAGAGCGCGGTCAATTTCGCCAGGACCGCCGCCTCGGCCTCCCCGTCGGGAAGATCGAGGGTGGCTCCGGAGGCCATGTCGTGGCCGCCGCCGCCGAAACTCCGGGCCACGGGGCCCACGGGAAAGGCCCGGTCCTTGCTCCGGAGCGACACCTTGACCCCGTCGGAACCCCGGTGGAAGAGGACGGCGATGACCACGCCGTCGATCTCGCGGAGCAGATCGATCAGTCCCTCGTCCTCGCGGAGGTCGAAGTCGTGCTTTTCGAGGAGGGCCCGCGGGATGAAGGCGCTGGCGATGCGGCCCCCGGCGGAAAACCGGAGACACGTGCTCATCAGCTCGTTTTCGAACCGGACCTGCTTGAGGGGCTTGCTGAAAAAGAGGGCGTTGACGATCCTTTCCAGCTCCGCGCCCCGGTCCAGCAGTTCCGCCGCCGTGCGCAAGGTCCCGCCGCCGGTGTTGGCGAAGCGGAAACTCCCCGTGTCGGTCATCATGCCCGCGAGGAAGCAGGTGGCGGCCCGCGGCGTGATCTCCGCCCGGCACTCCAGAAAAACTCGCGTCAGCACCTCGCAGCAGCTGGCGGAATCCGGGGAAACCAGATCGAAGAAGCCCGAGTCGATGGAGTTGGCCCGGTGGTGGTCGATGTTGATGAAGCGCAGCTTCCTCAAATTCTCCATGGAAAGGCACTCCGGGATGCCCAGCCGGGGCGGATTGGCGCAGTCCAGAGCGATGAAGGTATCGAATCCCTTCAGCTCCTCCGGCGCGACCGCCGTCAGCCGGCCCGAAAAGAGCTTGCTGTGCCGTTCGGGCAGAGGCCCCGGCAGAAAAACTTCCGCCTCGAGGCCCATCCGCCGCAGCGTTTCCTGAAGCCCGAAGGCGGAGCCGAGGGCGTCCCCGTCCGGGCGCAGGTGGGTGAAGATCAGACTCCGCTGCGAGGCGCGGAGCAGCTCCGCCGCCTGCCGGAAAGCTTGCGGCGTCATTCCGTTTTCCCCTCTTCGGGCTTATTGAGCTTGGCGAAGATCCGGTCGCCCCGTTCGATGGAGCGGTCGATCTTGAAGAGGAGGACCGGCGTGTGCTTGAATCCCAGCTCGGCGGCCAGATCCTCCTGCCACTTGGGCTTGCGGGAATCCAGCTCGGCCATGATCTTCTGCTTCTCGGAAGCGGTGCCGCCGAAGATGCTGATGCCCACGGTGGCGTTCCGCAGATCGGTGCCGGTGTTCACTTCGGTGACGGAAACGAGGATATTCCCCGCCCACATCCGGTCCGCTTCGATCAGTCCGGCAAGCTCCCTCTTGACCAGTTCGTTGACCCTGGTCATGCGGTCTACTTTGCGGGGACTCATCAGAGAGTGGCCTTCTTGAGTTCGATGGTGTAGAATTCGATCTCGTCGCCTTCCATGAAGTCGGCGAAGTTGTCGAGCCTGATCCCGCAGTCGAAACCGGCCTTGACCTCCCGCATATCCTCCTTGAGATGGCGCAGACTGATGACTTCGCCGTTGTAGATGAGCTCCTTGCTCCGGCGGACCCGTGCCTTGGCACCCACGCGGACGAGGCCGGATTCAACCCGGCAGCCGCAGATCTTCGGTCCCTTGGAAAGTTCGAAGATCTGCAGGATCCGGGCGCGGCCGATGACCGTTTCCCGCTTCTCGGGCTCCAGCTTTCCGGCCAGAGCCGCGGTGATGTCCTCCAGCAGTTCGTAGATGATGGTGTACAGCCGGATCTCCACGTGCCGCTTGGCGGCGAGATCGTTGACGCCGGGATTCACGTGGACGTGGAATCCCACGACCAGCGCGTTGGTGGCGGCGGCAAGTTCGATGTCGTTGTCGCAGATGGGCCCCACGGCGTTGGCGATGACCTCGGCCTTGATCTTCTCGGAGGGCAGCTCCAGCAGGGATTGGGCGATGGCCTCGCCGGAACCTTTGACATCGGACTTGATGATGATGTTCAAAGTACGCTGGCCTTCGCTGTTGAGCTTGTTGAAAAGATCGTCGGCGGTGGTGATGCCCGTAGTGGCCAGCTGCTGGGCGCGCTTCTCTTCATTGCGCCGTTCGGCTTCGAGCCGGGCCTCCTTTTCGGAGCCGACGACGGTGAGTTTATCGCCCGCTTCAGGAACACCCGAAAGTCCCACCACCTTGACGGGGAAGCCAGGCTTCACCTCGCGGACCTTGCGGCCCTTGTCGTCGATGAGCATCCGGGCCTTGCCCCAGCAGGTGCCGCAGAGGATGGGATCCCCCGTGCGGAGCGTACCGTTCTTGACCAGCACATGCGAAGTGGGCCCCAGCCCCTGTTCCAGCTGGGCTTCGAGCACCACGCCCTCGGCGGGACAGGTGGGATCGGCCTTGAGTTCGAGCATGTCGGCCTCGACGAGGATCCGCTCCAGCAGATCGGGGAGCCCGGCCCCGGTCTTGGCCGAGACCTTGACCACGCCCACCTTGCCGCCCCAGTCTTCGCTGGTGAGGTTGTTCTGCTGCATGTTGAGCAGGACCTGATCGTAGTTGGCTCCGGGCAGGTCCATCTTGTTGGCGGCCACGATGATGGGCACATCGGCGGCCAGCGCGTGGTTCATGGCCTCCACGGTCTGGGGCTTGAAGCCCTCGGCGGCGGAAACCACCAGCACCACGATATCGGTCACATTGGCCCCGCGGGCGCGCATGCTGGTGAAGGCGGCGTGTCCGGGGGTGTCGATGAAGGTGATGGGACGGCCTTCGAACTCCACGGTCGAAGCGCCGATATGCTGGGTGATGGCGCCCGCCTCGCCCGCGGTCACGTTGGTGTGGCGGATCGCGTCCTGAAGCGAAGTCTTGCCGTGGTCCACGTGGCCCATGAAGGTCACCACGGGGGGCCGGGGCACGAGCTTGGACTCGTCCACCTTCCGGACCGGCTCCTCGGCCGCGGGGGCCTCGGCCTTGGGAGGCGCGCCGATGACCAGTTCGAAACCGGCGGCGGCGCAGATCTTTTTGGCATTGGCGTCGGAAACGGACTTGTTGATCCCCGAAAGTTCCCCCAGCTTGATGAGGTCGGTCAGCACTTCGTTGGGCTTGCGGCCGATGGCCTCGGCCAGGGCCTTGACCACGATGGGGGAGCTCAGGATCACCTTTTTCCCGCTTCCTGCGGAAGCGCCTTTCCCCGAATCCTGGGCGCCTTCGCCCTTGCGGGAAGACGCGCTCCGGGGAGCGTTCTCCTCTTTCCTCGCGCCGCTCTTCTTCTGGGCGCCGGAACGCTTGCCGCCCTTGCCGACGAGTGCCTCGTCGTCATGCTGGCCGTAGAGGTCATCGAAAAAGGATTCGATCAGATCGGTCATATCTTCGGGGATCTTGGTCTTTTCGCCCTTGTCCACCTTGACGCCCTGACGCACGAGTTCGGCGGCGATCAGATTCGACGACACGCCGTACTTGGCGGCGAGATCTTTGACAGTCAACGCTTTGCTCATAGAAGTATCTCCTTATGCGTTCTCTCCGGCGCGGGCCTTGGCTTTCCGGACTTCTTCCTGGTCGATGCCCTCGATGCCCAGCAGACTTTCGGGATCGGCCGCTCTGACGCCGTCGACGGTGATGAAACCGTTGTCCACGAATTTGCGGGCGGTTTCCTCGGAAATTTCCAGCTGCGCGGCCAGCTCGGCGGCGGCCTGCCGGAGCTGGGTCTCCATATCGGGCTTGGCGTTCCTGGGTTCGTCGGGGACCAGCGTGATGGTCCAGCCCAGCACCTTGGCGGCCAGCCGGACGTTCTGGGCCTTGCGCCCGAAGGCCACCTTGGACTGGTCTCCGGCCACCGTCACCTTGAGGGCGTGATTGGCTTCGTCCACATCCACGCTCTTGACCTTGGCGGGTAGCAGGGCGTTGGCGGCGTATTTGCGGATATCGGGATCGTAGGGGATGATATCCACCCGTTCCGCCCCCAGTTCCTCGGTGATCCGCTTGACCCGGATCCCCCGCATGCCGATGCAGGCCCCCACGGGGTCGATGCGGTGGTCGGCGCACCCCACGGCGATCTTGGTCCGCTTGCCCGGCTCGCGGGCGATGCTCATGATCTTGACGATGCCGTCGTGGATCTCGCTCACTTCGCGTTCGAAGAGCTTGACCACGAACTCGGGAGTGCTGCGGGTGACGATGAGGCTGGGGCCGGGAGCGGCGATATCCACCTTGACCAGCAGGGCGTTGATATGGTCGCCGACGGCGTACTGGTCCTCGTGGACCCGGTCTTTGGAGGACATGATGCCCTCGGCCTTCTGGAAGTCGATGATGACGCTGCCGTTCTCGAACCGGCGGACGACGCCGTTGATGATCTGGCCCACCCGGTCGTTGAACTCCTCGAGGACGTTCTTCTTCTCGGCCTTGCGCAGCTGCTGATTGATGGCGTTGCGGGCGGCCTGAGCGGCGATGCGCCCGAAGCGGCTGGGGGGGATCTCCCACTTCACCGTGTCACCGGCCTTGGCCTCGGGAAACCGTTCCTTCGCCTCGCGGAGCGAAAGCTGGCCTTCGCCGGGGACACCGTCGACCACCAGAAGATCGGCCCACGCCTGGATCCGGCCGGAAGCGGGGTCGATCTTGACGCTGACATTGGCCGCAGGCATGATGCTCTTGCGCGACGCCGTCAGAATGGCGCTCTCGAGAGCCTCGATCAGGCTTTCGCGGCTGATGCCGCGCTGCTGTTCCACATATTCCAGCAGGGTCAACAGTTCGTTACTCATAACTCCACCTCCATGTTCTTTCGTTACTGTTCGATTCTTCTTCACCGGAAGGACTTCCGCCGCGAAATCACCGGCCGGAACCGGCGGCTTCCGCACGTGGAGGGCCCTCCTTCCGCAATAAATAAAAAAGCGGGTTGTTGCCGTCCCACTTTCAAACAATATCCTCTGATTTTTTGAAAAGGACCGGTGTGCACCGGGAATCCCGCGCCGGTCCCGTTTATAATATAAGTGCGCCTTCCGGGATTATCAAGTCCCGAAAAAAATCTTTTTCCGTTTTTTTCGCGCCGGGCACGACGGGGGATGCGGCAAGCACCTCGCGCCGACGACGGCAAACGCCGGGAAGATCAGTACCAGCGACTCGGGCCGGCCCCCGGCCAGGGGTTGTAGAAGACCCCGTAATAGGCCTGGTCTCCGATGGACCACTTGCCGGGCGTCTGGGACTTGGAGCGCAGTTCCGCGTGGCCGTCGCCGAAGGTCATGGTGGCCCCCGCGTTGCCGCCACCGCCGTGACGGAAGGCCACAGCCTTGTCCATCCACTGTCCGGGGATGCTTTCGTAGCTGTAGTAGACCGTCTTGTCGGGGCCGGACGATTCGGTCTCGATGTAGGGACACCAGGCCGAAGGACGGCGGACCTTGGAAAGTTTCACCTTGCCGTTGTAGACGCTGCTGTTGCCCTGATTGTTGGTCATGGCGATGCCGCAGCGGTAATCGTAGCCGGGGATGGGCTCCCGGGGCATCTTGGGACAGGCGAAACGGCAGACCTGCTTCCTGTAAACGCCGAAAATGCACCCGCTCCGATCGACGCCGAGGTAAGAGGCATAGAGCCCCGCCGATCCCGTCGTTTCGCCGCCCTTGAGCCTCACCGAGGAAAACCAGCATGCCGTGCTCCTGGACCAGGCGCCGCCGTTCCAGTAGGGCGGGAACCAGCCTTTGTTGTCGTCGGTGTAGGCGACGACCGCCGACCCGAAGGTCTTCATGTTGTTGAGGCAGGCCGTGGCGGCGGCCCGGTCCCGGGCCTGCTGCAGCGCGGGCAGCAGCATGGCGGCCAGTATGGCGATGATGGCGATGACCACCAGCAGCTCGATCAGCGTAAAAGGAGACCGTCCCGCAGACGGCTTCGAACTCTCTTTCGGCATTGTTTCTTCTCCTGTTTTCCTTCCCGGCCTCTTTCGGCAGTTCCTTCGTCAGCAGACCGTCCAGGCCCGGCGCATATTGACCAGACTGGTGGCGATCCCCTGTTTCGGGTCGCCGATATGGCACTCGTATTCGAGGGAAAGGGTACCGTCGTAGCCCGCGTCCTTCAGCTCCCGGAAGCAGGTCTCGAAGTCGATGATCCCTTCGCCCACGGGCACGGCCACCTGTTTGTTGTTGATGATGAGATAGTCCTTGACGTGGATCATGGCCGCGTAAGGCGCGGCGGCGGCCACGCCCTGCTCGGGCAGTTCGCCGCCGGG
>JAFSYV010000028.1 GCA_017443585.1 Lentisphaeria bacterium
CAACTGCGGCCACGCCCATCCCCGGATCGAGAAGCGGCTCCGCGAGATGATCGACCAGCACCTGCTGGCCACCTACGTCTTCGTCCATGAGGACCGGGTCGAACTGACCGAAAAGCTTCAGTCCGTGGCTCCCGATCCCGACAACTACACGGTCTTCCTGCTTTCCACCGGCTCCGAAGCCACGGAAAACTGCATCAAGATGGCCAAGACCTACGCTCTCAAGAAGTACGGTCCGAAGCGCAAATACTTCATCTCCTTCACCGCCGCTTTCCACGGCCGGACCATGGGTTCCCAGCTGGCCGGCGGCAACCCCGGACAGAAGGAGTGGATCGTCGACGGCGACAAGACCTTCATCCAGGTGCCTTTCCCGGACGGGTTCCGCAATGAGCATCCCAGCTTCCAGCAGTTCCTCGACACCCTGAAGGCCCACAACGTCTCGCCCGAAGAGGTCGCGGGGGTCATGTCCGAGTCCTATCAGGGCGGCGGCCCCGACTTCCTGCCCGTGGATTACGCCCAGGAACTGGAAAAGTTCTGCCGCAAGTACGACATCGTGCTGGCCATGGACGAAGTCCAGGCCGGTTTCGGCCGCACCGGCAAGTTCTTCACCTTCCAGCACTACGGCATCAAGCCCGACCTGATCCCCTGCGGCAAGGGCGTCAGCTCCAGTCTGCCGCTGTCGGCGGTCATCGGCCGCCGGGACATCATGGACCTCTACGCTCCCGGTTCCATGACCTCCACCCACTCCGCCTCGCCCCTCTGCGTGGCGGCGGCGCTTGAGAACTTCAAGATCATCCAGGACGAGAAACTGGTGGAGCATGCCGCCGAAATGGGCAAGATCCTCCAGCCCGAAGTCACCCGCATCCAGCAGAAGTACGCCGACCGTCTGACCTGGTCCGGCGGCAAGGGCATGGTGGCGGGGATCCGCTGCACCAAGGGCAACAAGGAGCCCGATCCGGCGACTTCGCTCAAGATCAACCTCGAGTGTCTCTACCGCGGGCTGCTGATGTTCGCGCCCGTGGGCTTCGGCGGCGAATGCGTCAAGATCGCTCCGCCCCTCACCATGAAGGAGGATATGCTCCGCGAATCCATCGCCGTGCTCGAAGAAGCCTGCGACGCCGTCTTCGCCAAGTAAGTCCCGTGCGCCGGGGACCTTCCGGAACTTGATCCCCCTCGGTTGCGGAAGGCCCCTTTCATGATCTGGCGGGCAGGGGGCGTAACGAAAACATCAAGGAGTTCATGATCCATATGATACAACGCAATGTCTCTTTGAAGAACATTATCGACGAGAGTGCAGTCAAACTGGAAAGCTGCTACCGTGAACTGCGCGCCGTGATGCCGGAATACTTCTTCACGGCCTTCTCGGAAAACGAGATCTGCGCCATGCTGCCCTTCCTTTCCCTGCTCAAACCCGACGGGATCCCCCTGCAGACGGAGATCGGACGCAAGATCTTCCGCTTCTATCTGCGGGCCGAGAACGGCAGTGTGCTTCAGGGCGCCGACGGCGGCAAGTTCGCCGAACTGCCCTTCACCGGGGCCGTCATCCACGAATCCTGCAAGCCTTTCACCCCGGCGGGGAACGGCCAGTTCCTGGTGGTGGAGTCCTTTACCGTGACCCCGCTGCCCAAAGAAGCCCCGGTCTTCACCTTCGCCGAGATCGCGAAGTACTTCACCGACCGGAGCGGGCAGGTGCCCGCGGGAGCCGAAGAGCTCTATCCCCGGCTGAACTGGGAACAGCTTTCGGACCTGACCGTGGACCGGCTGGCGGAACGGATCGAGATGACCCTCGAGATCCAGGGGGAATCCCGTGCCGCCGTCCGCATCGTGCCTCTGGGCGAAAACCGCTTCAAGATGCTGGTGGCCGCCCCCAACGCCTTCGCCGGGAGCAGCTACTTCACCCGGATCGTCGAGGAGTTTCGGCTGAGCAATTTCCACATCGAACGGGCCTACTGGCGGGAATTTTCCAAGGCCCTCCCGAAGGAGGATCTGGAACACGCCACCGTGGACTTCGGCAGCTTCTATTTCACGGGAGAGGCGGAAAAGACGGCCGAATTCGAACGCGCGGTCAAGGCCCTCTACTGGACCGCCGACGACGATCTGTTCTACCGGGAACTGACGGTCCGCCGCCGCTGGAACCCCGCGGACGTCAACTTTCTGCGGGCGGGCGCCGAGTTCATCCACAGCCAGTTCTCCTTCGTCGACCGGAGCGCCTACAACTACGAGGACATCGCCCGGTTCATCGTCCTCTACCCGGAGATCTGCGCGGAACTGCTGGAGCTCTTCCGCAGCCGCTTCTCCCCCGACCTGGACGGCAAGCTGGCCAATGAAGAGCCCCTCAGGGAGCGCATCGGCGCCATCAACAGCGGCGTCGCCGAAAGGGACAATCTGAGCCGCAACATCTTCCGCGCGCTGCTGAATTTCACCGACTCGATCCTCAAGACCAACTTCTTCGTCGTGGACAAGGGGGCGCTGGCCTTCCGGCTGGATCCCGCGTTCATGAAGTTCTACGAGGAGATTTCGCCCGAGTACGCGAAGGCCTTCCCGGCGGACCGTCCTTACGGCGTCTTCTTCTTCTTCCGGCGCAACGCCGCCGGATTCCAGGTGCGGTTCTCCGAGATCGCCCGCGGCGGCTGGCGCACCGTCGTCCCCCGCATCGGCACCCACGATCTGGAACGGGGCGACTACTTCGAGGCCGCGCGGGACGAATTCTTCCGCGAAGTCTACGTTCTCGCCCACACCCAGCACAGCAAGAACAAGGACATCTTCGAGGGCGGGTCCAAGATGATCACGCTCCTCCGGACCGAAGGCACCGCCGACTGGCACTGCGAACTCTGGGAAGCTCAGAAGGCCGTCTTCGCCGCTTTCCTTTCCCTCATCAACTTCGATGCCGAAGGCTCCCTGCGCGACGCCCGGATCATCGACCGTCTCGGCGTCAGGGAGATCGTGGAGATCGGCCCCGACGAGAACATGTTCGACAACATGATCAGCTACATGGGGCGTCAGGGCATCCGCGCGGGCTACACGCTGGGCAGCGGCATCATTTCGGGCAAACCCGAAAGCGGCATCAACCACAAGGAATACGGCGTCACCAGCTTCGGCGTCCACGAGTATTTCCTGCGGACCATGAAGGAGCTCGAGATCGATCCCCGGAAAGACGACTTTTCGGTGAAGATCTCCGGCGGCCCCTTCGGCGACGTGGCGGGGAATCTGATGAAGCTCCTGCTCCGCAAGGAAAACGGGGCTTTCTGCTATCCCGCCATGCGGATCGTGGCCGTCACCGACGGTCCCGCCGCCCTGTTCGATCCCGACGGCATCGACCGGGACGAGCTGTCGAAACTGGTCCTCAAGGAGAATCTGGACAAATTCGATCCCCGCCGTCTGCGGGGCGAAGGGGCTTTCATCATCTTCAGCGCGCCCTGCCGCGAGGGGGATGAGGAGTACTACCGTCAGGTGATCCGGAAAGAGGGCAAGTGCGTCGAAACCAAGCTGAGCCGCGACGACTTCATGCGGCTCTTCCAGAGCAATCTGCACCGTTACGCGGACATCTTCCTGCCCTGCGGCGGCCGTCCCTCCACGGTGAACATCGACAACTGGCGGCTTTTCGCCAACGGCGAGGGCCGGGGCTGCCGGGCTATCGTGGAAGGGGCCAACTCCTTCCTGACGCCTGCGGCCCGGATCGAGCTGCAGAAGTCCGGGATTTTGGACGTGAAGGACGCTTCCGCCAACAAGTGCGGCGTCATCACCTCCTCCTACGAGATCCTCTCGGGGCTCATGCTGGACGAGGAGGAGTTCCGGAGCGAAAAGGCCGTTCTGGTGCCTCAGGTCATGGAAAAGCTGGCCTTCAACGCCCGGCGCGAGGCCGAATGGCTCTTCGCCACCCGGAGCGTCACGGGCGAGTTCCTCACCGACCTCACCGACCGGCTCTCCCGGAGCATCAACGCCAAGAACGTGCAGATCGGCGAATATCTGGAGCGGCATCCCGAAGTCGTTTCCGACGAACTGCTCCTGGACCATCTGCCCGGGATCTTCCGGACCAAGTACCGTGACCGGCTGAAACGGCTCCCCGCGGAGTACCGCAAGGCCATCGCCTCGGTGGAACTGGCGGGAAGGATCATCTACAACTCCGCCAACGGTCTGGAAAACGAGATCGCTCTGGCCCTGAAGAAGTAGCCTTCTTCCTCAGAAAACACAGGGAGCGGAAAACCGGCGCGATGTCCGGTTTTCCGCTCCTTTTTTTCAAGTGGCGGGGAAACGTCGGGAGGCGACGCGGGCGTTCCTTTCCGGATCTCAATTTCCCGCATAAGACGCCTCGTTTGCTGAATGATGCGGAACAGCCCCGGCTCCTCCGTGACGGGGCATGTCGGCGCTGGTGCCGCTTAAAGTACACCCGTTCGCCGCATTTGTCAAGGCGAAAAGGGAATTTTTTCGCGGATTGCACCCTTGCGGATCCCTACGGGGCGTCTGCGGGCAAACCCCTTTTTTATGCGATAAATGTGAAAAAATGGTGAAAAAGCGCTTGCATATCGGCTGCAAGTGTGTTATATTATGTGAATTAACGGCATGGATCGACGGGAGATCCGGCGGCTTATGGTTCGAATCCTCTGGACCTAAGAGCGGCTCGGAAGTTCCGGTCGCTCTCCCCCGGCGGTAAAAACGTGGCTGTTCCGCCGTGAGGAAGCGGCCCTTTCCACAGGTCGTAACGTCATGATGCGCAGGGCACTTGTCAGGAATTTACGAAGTGTGCCCCGCCGTGTCGGAGAAAACGAAAACAAAGAGGTAAAGTCTTATGGTCAGAATCAGAATGAAGCGTACCGGCACCCGCAATGCGGCCTGCTTCCGCATCGTGGTCATGGATCAGCGTTCCAGCCGGGACGGCCGCGCGATCGAAGAGCTGGGTTACTACGATCCCGTCCGCAAGGTCGAGAAGGTCGATCTGGAACGGGCCGACTACTGGGTCGGCGTGGGCGCTCAGGTCACCGAGACCGTCGCCGACATCATCGACCGCGCCCGGACGGGCAAGGTCCTCGCCGAACGGGTCCGCAAGGCGTCTCCGTCCAAGAAGGCCAAGGCCAAGGCCGAGGCTGAAGCCAGGGCCACGGCCGAAGCCGAAGCCAAGGCCAAGGAAGAAGCTGCCGCTGCTCCGGCTGCCGAAGAGGCCAAAGCCTGATTTTTCGAGGTTGTCCGATCATGTTTGGAAAGTTGTTTGGATTCCTGTTCGGCAACAACGCCGCCGAATCTGCCCCCGCGAAAGCGGAGAAGCCGGCCGGCGTCGAATCCGGAGATCTGCAGGGATTCGTCGAATTCGTGGTGAAATCGCTGGTCGATCATCCGGAAGAGATGGAAATCATTCCGGAACAGACCGAAGATCATTGTGCGCTGCGGATCCGCTGCCACAAGGAAGACCGGGGCAAGATCATCGGCAAGCACGGCAAGACCATCATGGCCATCCGTGCCCTGGTGAGCGGCGCCGCCGGACGCCAGCACAAGCGGGTCTCGGTCGACGTGCTCGACTGAGAGGACTCCGGCCGTCTCGAGGGGTGAAGAAGTGAGGATCGACATTCTGACGCTTTTCCCCGAGATGTTTCCGGGACCTCTGGGGAGCAGCATCGACGGCAGGGCCCTGCGTTCGGGGCTGGTGGAGCTGAACACGGTGAACTACCGCGACTTCGCCGGTGACGAACGGGGGACCGTCGATGAGCGGCCCTACGGCGGCGGTCCGGGGATGCTGATGCTCCCCGAGGTGTTCACCGCCGCGGTGGAGAAGGTGAAAACTCCCGGAGCCGTCGTGGTGCTGACCTCGCCCCGAGGCGAGGTGCTCAGCCAGGCTCTGGCAGCGGAGTTGGCTTCCTGCGGCCACCTGATTATCGCCGCCGGACATTACGAAGGCGTCGATGAAAGGGCCGTCGAAGAGGTGGTGGACCGCGAGGTTTCCATCGGGGACTACGTCCTGTCGAACGGGAATTTGGCGGCCATGGTCATCGCCGACACGGTGATCCGGCTGCTGCCCGGCGCGCTGGGCGACAGCGAGTCCGCGGAACAGGATTCTTTCGGCGACGGTCTGCTGGAGTTTCCCCAGTACACCCGGCCTCCGGTCTTCCGGGGCAGGGCGGTGCCGGAGATCCTGCTGAGCGGCGACCACGGCAAAATCAGAGAGTACAGGCGCGGTCTGAGCGAAGCCCTGACGAGGGAGCGGCGCCCGGACGTGTGGGAAAAATTCTTAACCAATGAGGGTATAAAATGAGTGTTCTTGACAAAATCCGCAAGGAACAGGTGAAGTCCGATATGACCGAGTTCGGTATCGGCGACACGATCCGCATCTACGTGAAAATCATCGAAGGCGAAACCGAGCGAATCCAGCAGTTCCAGGGGACCGTCATCGCCAGACGCGGTTCCGGCATCGAAGAGACTTTCACCGTCCGCCGGGTCCAGGCCGGGCAGGGCGTGGAACGGGTCTTCCCGGTCAACTCCCCCCGCATCGACAAGATCGAAGTCGTCCGCCGGGGCCAGGTCCGCCGGGCCAAGCTGTATTACCTCCGCGACAAAGTCGGCAAAGCCGCCCGCGTCAAGGAGCTGCGTACCCGCTGAAGTTTCAGGGTGACGCCAGATGGCGCGCGTCAGACCGTTTCTGACTTGCGACGATGAACTCCTCCTCCGGGAACGCGAGCTCCGGCGGGAGGGGTTTGTTTTTATCGCCGGCGTCGATGAGGCGGGCCGGGGCCCGCTGGCCGGTCCCGTGGTGGCCGCCGCAGTGATCCTGCCCGAGGCGGAAAGACTGCCCGGAGTCTTCGACTCCAAGCAGCTTACGGACCGCAGGCGCCGGGAACTGCGCGACGAGATCCTCGCCATTGCCGCCGCGGGCGTCGGCATGGCCGATCCGGCCGAGATCGACGAACTGAATATCCTGAAGGCCACTCATCTGGCCATGCACCGGGCGGTGGCGGCGCTGGAAAAGGTGGAGTACGTTCTGGTGGACGGGCTCCCCGTTCCGGGGTTCCCGTGCCCCTGCGAGAACATGGTCAAGGGGGACGCCCGCTGCGCTTCCATCGCCGCCGCCAGCATCGTGGCCAAGGTCTGCCGGGACGAACTGATGGAAAAGGCCGATCTGGAGTTCCCCGGTTACGGGTTCGCTCTTCACAAGGGCTACGGGACCAGGGCCCATCTGGAGGCCCTGCGGAAGCTGGGCGTTTCGCCCATCCACCGCCGGAGCTTCGCCCCGGTCCGGGCGCTTCTGGGGGAATCGTGTGTGCAAATGGAGTTGTTTTGATGATCTGCAAGAGCAAATCGAGAGGAGAGCCCCGCGTTGTCACCGACGCGGGCTGCACTTTTTCCGGCGTCGCCCGTTGAAATTTCGTGCGGAAGGAACGCTCCTTCCGGCTTGTGTGCAATCACCGGAACATCCGTGAATATTATTGAAAGGCAGAGATGATCATGGAACTTGAAACGATCCGCCACAGTGCGGCGCATCTGATGGCCGCCGCCGTCAAGAAACTTTATCCCGACACCAAATTCGACATCGGTCCCGCCACCGAGAACGGATTCTACTACGACTTCGACATGGAGCACCGCCTCACCGTCGAAGATCTGGCCCAGATCGAAAAGGCCATGAAGAAAATGCTGGGCGGCAAG
>JAFSYV010000330.1 GCA_017443585.1 Lentisphaeria bacterium
CCCGGGGCGAAGCGGCCACGAAGCCTTCGGGCGCCTTGGCCGCGGGAGCGGGAGCGGCGGCGGGAGCAGCCGCGGCAGGGGCAGCCGCCGGAGCGGCGGCTTCGGGAGCCTTTTCAGCGGGGGCGGCGACGGGAGCGGGAGCGGCTCCGCCGGGGATCTCGAATTTCTCGCCGGGTTCGCCCACCACGGCCACGGGAGCGCCCACCTTGACCTCTTCGCCCGCGGGGACGATGATCTTCAGCAGAGTGCCCGCATATTTCGCCAGCTCCTCGAAGGTGGATTTGCCCGTTTCGAGGGAGAAGAGGGGCTGTTCCAGTTCGATCTTGTCGCCTTCCTTGACCAGCCACTGCGAAAGCAGCGCGCTCTCGTCGGAAACCCCCATCTGGGGCATGAGAATGAAGTTTGCCATTTTCCTTTTCCTTTGGTTGTATTTTTTACAGTAATGTGGTAAGTTTCCTTATTTCCGCGGCGGCTTCCGCCGGGAGTTTCCCGTCCGAAACGACCGTGCCGATCTCACCGATCTGCGCGTAAGTGAAGGGCATGGTCACGCCCAGTTTCGAGGAGTCGAGCAGCACGGCGCTCCGGCGGGCCCGGCGGAGCAGCTGCTGTTTGAGAAAGCAGTCCTCCTGGCTCCCCACGGTGCAGCCCGCACTCAGGTCGAAGCCCGAGACCCCGAGAAAGGCGATGTCGATGTTGAACCGGGCCAGCTGGGAATCCAGATCGGCGGCCGAAATGGCCAGACTCCGGCGCGAAAGGGTCCCCCCGAGCAGGATCACCTGCGGCAGCTGTTTGCTCCGGAGCAGTTCCAATGCGATGTTGGGGGCGCTGGTGACGATGATGCCGTTCCGGTCGGGCATCAGCCGGGCGAGGGCCATGGCGGTGCTGCCGGAGTCGATGAAGACGGCCTTGCCCGGTTCGATGAGGTTGGCGGCCTTGGCGGCCACGGCCATCTTGGCTTCCCGGTTCCGCTGTTCCCGCTCGCTGTAGAAGTCTTCGCTCATGCCGAAGGAGCGGCCCACGGCCCGCGCCCCGCCCCGGGTGAGGATGATGGCGCGTTCCTTTTCCAGAAAGGCCAGGTCCCGCCGGATGGTCATTTCGGACCAGTTGCTGAAACGCTCCGCCAGGGCGGCGATGGAAACCTCGCCCCCGGCTTCGATGAACTTCAGTATGGCCTCGCGCCGTTCCTGCATTTTCCGGACCTGCTCCTGTTAGTGTTACAACACCTCTAATATAACACGCGGGGTGATTTTTTTCAACACGGGTTTGTGAAAATTTTTCACTTTTTGTGAAAAATTTTCATTGTGAGGAGGGGCGGGAAACGGTGGGCGTGGGGCGGGTGAGAATAAAAAAGCCCCCGCAGGCCTATGAATACTATGAATACTATGAATACTGTGCCCACGGGATCTATAGCCACCGCCTGATACGAGCGGCGTGCGTAAGTCAGCGGTACGTCCGCAGACTGGCAATCGGCCCGGCGATCATGCCGGGCGCCCGCGGCGTCTGCCCAGCGTTTGGGGGTAGTTTTAGTCTGTGCCTCATCCACTATCGCAAACGGACGTTTGCGGGAAAAATAGATATCCTCAGCAGTACACGATGGGGAGACGGCCCAGTTTTTCCGCCGCGTCGGGGAGCAGGGCGAAGAGCAGTTCCAGCTCCTTGAAACTCACCTGGAAGAGGGGGAAAGGAGTCCCGTCGTGCCGGACGGCGTAAACGTGGACCGCTCTGGAAAAAGGCGAGAAAAAACAGCGGATGTGGCGGATCTCCGCGGCATCTATGATCCACGCTCCCGGAGTTTCCGGCGGGAAGCGGTGACAAAGACAGATTTTCCGCTCCTCGAAATCGAACACCGTCAGGAGGGGAAGGGCAAACACCCGGTCCCGGATGACCGTGTAACGTTCCCCCTGATGCTCCGGCGCTTTTCCCATCCTGCGGCAGGGTGGCGGCGCGACGGGGAAGAGCCGTTCCATCGCCAATGCGGCATAAAACTCCCGGGGCGGAACGGCGGCGAGATACGCCTCGAAGTTGCCGGGGACCGTGATTTCCCGGGAACGGCAGACAAACCTTCCGATCAGCAGCAATATCCCGGTCAGGAAAAAGCAAAGGACGCATCCGCTCCAGCGGAACAGCAGCCCCCGGTATCCCCGGTACCGGAACATGATGGCGGCGTCTTTCGGATCCGCCGGGTTCACGATCACCTGACGCCGGCTTCCGACCTTGAGCGGCGGGAAAACGTCGCTGTCGTAGACGATCCGGGACCCGACATAACGCCTGCCGCCGCGGGTGTATTCGAACTCGACATCGGCGACCTGCCGGACATTCCGGCCGTTTTTCACCTGCCGGAGCCCGTTCTTGAGAACGATCCCCTCCACCTTGTCCCAGGTGCGGACGCGATGATCCCAGGCGAGATTTTTCCAAATGCACGAAACGCCCGCGAAGAACGGCAGGGCGGCGATGATGATGAACACAATCCGGTCCCAACGGCCCGGTTTCAGGATGCGGTCGGCGCACGCCCGGAAATCGGGAGGTCTGCATTTCGATTCGGAAATTTCGATCCGGGACTCCAGTTCCTCCCGGATCCGCTCGGATGTTCGGATGGAAAACATTCCAAGCGGCCAATACACGGGCTTTCCCGAGGACAGGACGAAGACCGCGCTGACGGGGGATCCCGGATGTTTCGCGTCCCGGGGGAGGAAAGTCATGCCGGCGACGTCGCCGAAGTCGATCCGGCGCGGAAAAAGGAAGGTGCAGCTGTAAAGGACGACGTGGTCCGAAGCGAAGCGGATCCGCCAAAGCAGCGCCAGAAACAGGACGGCGCCGATGAGGAACACGAGAATCACGTCGTGTATTTTTATTTCGGAAGCCCGCGGGCCGAAACGGAAAAGCACTTTGAAGAGAAGCACGGCGCCGAGGAAAAACGCGGTCCCCCCGGCCGCGGCGGAAGGTATCCACACACTCAGGTAAGTCCTGTTCCCACGATCCGTTCCGGAAGCCATGATCGTCTCCTTTCCCGCCTTTCCGGCGCTTGACGTTGTTCCGGTCTGCGGCCCTTTCACGGCCGCAAA
>JAFSYV010000331.1 GCA_017443585.1 Lentisphaeria bacterium
AAGGACGGCTCCGAATATTATCGCGGGGTTCTTTCCTACACCTATCCCGAGGTCGTGGAGTTCAAGCTCCGGCAGATCCGGGAGATCGCCGCTTACGGCGGGGCGGGGCTCTACCTCTGCAACCGCAGTCACTCCCGTTCCGCCGTCGTGCGGAAGGCCATGCTGGCCGCGAAAGACGTGGAAAAGGACGCCGCCGCCTGGTGCCGCGAATATCGGGAGCTGCTCGTTTCGGAGTTCAAACGATGCCGGGGCATGTTCGGCTACGACCCGCCGGCGTTGGCTTCCTTTCACGGGGATCTGAACGATACCGCCGCCTGGCAGCGCCACCGCGGGACTTATTTTACCGCTTTTCTGGAACAGGCCAAGGCCGCCGTACAGCCGGGGAAACTGCTCTTCGGCCTGCGCTACGGCGCAAACTCAGGCCCCTATATCTACGGGGACCACTTCTTCGACTGGGAAAGATTTTCCGACGGCTCACTCCTCGATGCGCTGGCCTACGATCTGCAGCCGCCCCATTACGACGATCCCGCGCTTTTTCCGGAGTTCTACCGGGAAACGCAGGGCAAAAAGCTCCTCTGGATGTCCCTTTCGGCCAACGAACCGGAAAAACTGCTGGAGGCCTATGCCGAGTCGCTGGAGCGCTGGAAGCCCCACATGGACGGGATCATCCTCTTCGAGGCCTACCAGATGACGAACAACCCGCCGTACTGGGAGTTCATCCGGAATTTCAGGTGAATTCAGGAGCGGAGCGCGGCGACGACAGCGCGGGCGTCCTTTTCAAGCTGATCCGGCGTCTTGCCCGGCTTGTAGAGGGCGCTGCCGATCCCGACCCCAGCGCAGACCTTCATGAAAGCGGGGATGTTTTCCGCGTTCACGCCGCCGACGGCGAGGATCGGGGCTTTTATGACGGCTTTCAGGTCCTTGACGTAGCCCGGCCCCAGGCAGGCGGGAAAGAGTTTCAGAAAATCCGCTCCGGCCTTCAGGGCCGCGAACCCTTCGCTCGCCGTGAAGAAGCCGGGAATGGAGATGAGCCCGAGGCGCTTCGTTTCCCGGATGACATCGGCGTCCGTATTGGGCGAGATGATGAAGGTCCCTTCGGCATCCCGGACCTTGCGCACATCTTCAGGCGTCAGCACCGTTCCGGCGCCGACCAGCTGACGGCCTTCGCAGTGCTCCGCCGCGGCGGCGATGCTCTTGAAGGGCTCCGGCGAATTCAGGGGGATCTCCAGCAGGCGGATCCCCGCCGCGAAAAGCCGGTCGCAGATCTCGGGCACTTCGGCTGGCGTGATCCCGCGGAGGATGGCGACGGCGGGACACTCGCGCATGTACTTTTCGAAAAGTTCCTTCATCGCCGGATCCTCCCCGAGCCGTCGCTGAACATGAGCGCTTCCACTTCCGCTTCGTTCGTATAGTTGTAGTCGCTGAAGATCGAGTGCTTCAGCGCCCCCGCCGCCGCGGCGAAGCGGACCGCCGTTTCGGGGGAGGAATACTTTTCGCTGTACAACGCGTGGAGCAGTCCCGCCGTGAAGGCGTCGCCGCCGCCGAAGCGGTCCACGATGTCCCGCATGGCGTAGGGAGCGTAGTTGCCCTCCTGATCCAGCGGGGCGAAGAAGGCCTTTTTCGCTTTGCAGTCGTAGAGCATGCCGCCCCAGAGATTGCTGTCGGCGGAGATCGTCTCGCGCAGGGTGAAGGCAATGTACCGCGCCTGCGGGAACTTGTCGGCGAGGAGTTCGGCGCTCTTGGCATAGGCGTCGAAGTCGATCTTCCCTTCGCGCAGGGCGGGGGGCGCGGCGAAGCCGAAGATCGCGGAGATGTCCTCCCGGTTGCCGATGATCCAGTCCGCATAAGGCGTCAGCTCTTCGAGGCACTCCCGCGCGAGGGTCTGTTTTTCCGTGCCGGGCTTCCAGTTCCACAGCTTCTTGCGGTTGTTGATGTCGAGGGAGACGCGGATCCCTTTCCGCTTCGCTTCTTGAGCAAAGGCGATGACCGTCCGGAAGGCCTTCTCGGTCAGGGCGCAGGTGATGTCGGAAAAGTGCAGATGGGTCACGCCTTCGAGCATCGGCTCCGTATCGTACGCTTCCGGTCCCAAGGTGCTGATGACGCTGTTTTCCCGGTCGTACCAGACGCTTGCTCCGCGCATGTTGGAGCCGTGCTCCACATAGTAGACGCCCATGCGGCCCGAATCCGTGCAGAGGACCCGGGAAAGGTCGCACCCCAGTCCCCGGAGCTGGGCAACGAAGGCCCGCGCCGGGGGCGTGTCCGGCAAGGCGGTCAGGAAACGGCACGGCGTGCCGAACATGGCGAGGGAGGCGCAGACGTTGGCTTCGCTCCCGCCGAAGGTGGCTTCCAGCGTTCCCGGAAGCGCCTGGGCGAGCCGCCGCTTCCCCTGCGGGGCGAGGCGGAGCATCACCTCGCCGAAAGCTGCGATCAGATTCATTTTTTCAACTCCTCCGTCAGGGGCGCATGAAAGCGCCGCCGTTGATGTTCAGTATTTCGCCGGTGATGAAGGCGGAGCGGATCATATTGATCCCCGCCTGCGCGATCTCCTCCGGGGATTCCCCGCGGCCCAGCGGGATCGTGGACACCTCGCGGGCGAAGGCTTCCGGCGTCAGCCGCTCCGCGACGAGCTTCGTCATGATGAGTCCGGGGGCGAGGACGTTCGAGGTGATCCCGAAGGGGGCCCCCAGCGCCGCGAACCCTCGGCTCAGGGCATGCATGGCGGACTTCGCCGCCGCGTAGGAGAGCATCCGCTCGTTGGGCATCTGGTAGGCCCAGATTGAGGAGATGTGGAGCATCCGCCCCCACTTTTTCTTCTTCATGTCCTCAAGGGCGAATTTGCCGCAGAGATAGGCCCCTTTCAGATTGACCCCCATCACCTGGTCCCACCACTCCCCGTCGGTGGCCTCGGGGGCGCGCTTGTAGGGGTCGATCCGGGCGTTGTTGACGAGGATATCGACGGGCCCGGTTACTTCGAACATCGCCTGCACCGCCTTCTCGTCGGAAATGTCGCAGCGATAAGGGGTCGCGCCGATCTCGGCGGCCAGTGTTTCGGCAGCTTCCCGCCCGTGGGCGTAATTCAGGATGACGCGGCAGCCCATGCGGGCGAATTCCCGGCAGAAGGCTTCGCCCAGCCCCCGTGAGCCCCCCGTGACCAGCACCGTCTTTCCCCGGATGTCGTCCATTTTCACCCCTCCCTCACCAGTCGCAGACGGCCCCGTCGGGGCGGTTCAGCTGCGGCGTGTAGGAGGGGATCGCCGGATGGGCCTTGCAGACCGCCTCGTCGAGTTCGATGCCCCAGCCGGGCTTGTCGGGAACGGTGACAAAGCCGTCTTTCACCTGGATCGGTTCCGTGATGACCTCGTTCCGCCAGTCGTTGAGGAAGAGCCGCTCCTGGATCAGGAAGTTCGGGACGAGAGTGTCCAGATGCAGCGAGACGGTCGTGATGACCGGGCTCATGGGGCCGTGGGGGGCCACGAAGGCGTTGAAGGCTTCCGCCAGATGAGCCGCCTTGACCGCGGTTCCGAAGCCGCAGCTGTGGCCGATGTCCGGCTGGATGATGGTGGCGCAGCCGCGGGTCAGGAGCCGCTTGAACTCCGGCAGGAAGGAGAGCCGTTCCCCCGCGGCGACGGGGATGTCGAGGCGGGAGGCCACCTTGGCCAGACTTTCCTCCTGCTCGGGCTGGCAGGGTTCCTCGAAAAAGGTGTAGTCGTATTCTTCCAAAATCCGGCCCACGCGGACCGCCAGATCGGCGTCGTATCTGCCGTGGCCGTCGTACATCAGCATGGCGTCGGGCCCGGCGGTTTCCCGGAGCGTCTTCGCCACGAGTTCGATCTTGCGCAAGTTCGCCGGGTCGTTGACGTTCCAGACGGGCAACGCGAGGCTGAACTTGAAGGCGTCGTACCCCGCCGCCATAGCTTTCTGCGCCTTGTCGCGGACCACGGCGGGATCGAGGGAGCCGCCGCTCCAGCCGTTGACGTAGACCTTGATCCTGTTGCGGCAGGCGCCGCCGAGGAGCTGGTAGACGGGGCGGTCCAGCACTTTGCCGAGGATGTCCCACAGCGCCAGTTCCACGCCCGCGATGGCGCTGCCCTTGATGACGCCGCCCTTCCAGAAAAGCTGCCGGACCATTTTCTGGGTCAGGTGTTCGATCCGGGTCGGGTCTTCGCCGAGGACCAGACACTCGATGTCCTTGAGCGTTCCCAGCACGGCGTTGTCGTGGCTTTCCAGCGTCGCTTCGCCGAGTCCGGTGATCCCCTCGTCGGTGCGGACGAGCACGAAATGGTAATTGCGGTTGGAAAGCAGCCCGACGCCGGGCGTCGCCGCTCCGACCAGCACGCTTTCGATCTTCGTGATCTTCATAAGTATCTTCTTTCTGTTGAACTTCCCGAAAATGCGGCTGACGTGAAGAATCGGAACCGCACCTTACTATAGCATCTTTCGACGACTTTTCAAGTTTCCCCTCCGGCATCG
This sequence comes from Lentisphaeria bacterium, assembly GCA_017443585.1. Taxonomy (GTDB): domain Bacteria; phylum Verrucomicrobiota; class Lentisphaeria; order Victivallales; family Victivallaceae; genus UBA1784. The sequence goes on from JAFSYV010000331.1 coordinate 4,471, forward strand.
CTCCGGAAAATCGGCAAAAATGTCGGGGAAACGCTTCCTTGTCTATTGAAAAAACGGCGGGGGGTGCTATATTATCCGCAACTGCCTCGTGGCACTTAAACCGAAAGGAAAAGAAAATGAAGAAGTTTCTGATCGCTCTCGTTTCCGTCGCAACTCTCGTTCTGTTCGCCGCGGAAGCTCCCGTCAACAAGGTCATCAACAAGAACTGGTATCCACTGCGCTCCAAGAATGCGGGCGAAGTGGTCAACGTCGACAAGAAGACCGGGCTCATCGAAGTCGTCAACGTCGGCAAGGACGCCAAAGGGAAGGGGACCTGCACGGGCGCCGTTCAGGGGATCACCCTCAACCAGACCGCCGCGCGGGCCGTCAAGGTCGGCGTCGAGTGCAAGGCGGAAGACGTGAAGGGTGCGAAAAGCAACGATTTTGCGCTCTACATGGATGTCTTCTTCATGGACGGGAAGCCCCTTTACGGGCAGTGCATCCAGTTCCCCCCCGGCACCCACGACTGGGAAAAGCTCGAGAAGACCTTCACCTTCCCCAAGCCGGTGAAGTCGATCAACTTTTACGTCTTCCTGCGCTACAACACCGGCAAGGCCTCATTCCGCAACATCTATCTCAACGAACTCTGAGATGAAGGAAGCCGTCGCAGTCCGCCGCTTCGTCGAAGCCGATGCCGGGGCGGTGCGGAACATCATCCTCCGCGGACTGCGGGAGATCGACGCGAAGGATTATCCCCCCGAGTACATCGAGAAGACCTGCGCGGCCTTCACCGTCGACAGGATCCTGAGTCAGGCCGGGTCCGCGCACATGTACGTCGCGGTGTCGGGCGCAGAGGTCGTCGGAACGGGTTCCATCGCGCCCTATCGGGGCCGTCCGTCCGAGAGCATCCTGCTGACGATCTTCGTCTTGCCGGAGTGCATCGGGCAAGGCGTCGGTACTTCCATTGTGGGAGCGCTGGAAAAGGACGAATACTTTCTGCGGGCGAGCCGCGTGGAGATCCCTTCCTCCGTCACCGCGGCGGGGTTTTACCTGAAGATGGGGTATGCCCCGAAAAACGGCCTGACGCCCGACGGGGAAGGGCTCGTCCGGATGGAAAAATTCCGGTGATCCGGAGAACTTATGGAGCAAAGCACATGACAAGCAAGGAACGTTACCCTCTGCACGACGCGCGGATCAGCTGCGCCACCAACCGTTCGGCCCTCTCCTACAAGCGGGGCGAGGAGATGGTGTTCACTTTCAGATTCGTCTCTTCCGACACCCCCGCCGAGGGGCTTTTTCTCGCCTGGAACCGTTCGGGGGATGACGGCAAGAGCTCTTCCGGCATCGTTCCCGCCTCGGAAACGTTGACCGTCCGGACCTCCATCGACCGCCCCGGATTCGTCTGCGTCAACGTCCTTCTGAAGAACGCCCGCGGGACGTGCATGCACTTCGACCACGCCGGCCGGAAGGCCGTCGTCGCCTGTTACGCCGGGGCCGGGGTGGAACCCGAATACCACACCGACTGCGGGGAGCCCGCCGACTTCGACGAATTCTGGGCGAAACAGAAGCGCCGTCTGGCGGAAGTGCCCTTCGCGGGCCGCTGCGAACTGGTCAGGCTCGGCGTTTTCAAGGGCGTCACCATGTACCGTGTCAGCATCCCCGCGCCGGGCCCCCGTCCCGCTACCGGTTTTCTCGGGATCCCCGCGGGTGCGGAAAAGGGAACTCTTGCCGCCAACGCCCATTTCAACGGATACGCCGCCCGGCCCCAGCACCGGCCGTACTTCCCCGCGGACAGCATAAATCTGCGCATCAACGCCCACGGGCAGGAGCTGGGCCGGGATGCGGCCTACTACAAGGCCTTTTTCGACTCCATCAACACCAACGGAATGCCCTACGCCTTCGATCCGGAGCTGAATAAGAACCCGGAAACGGCCTTTTTCAACGGCATGGTCATGCGGGTGCTCCGGGCCCTCGAGTTCCTGAAGACCCTGCCCGAATGGAACGGGCACGACCTGATCGTCAACGGGGGCAGCCAGGGGGCGCTCCAGGCCACCTGGGGCGCGGCGCTGGATCCCGACGTGACGGAAGCCCGGCTCTGGATCAACTGGTGCTGCAACATGGCCGCAAGCACCAAGAAGGGTCTGAAAGGGGGCTGGGCTCCCGCCCACACCCCCGCGCTGGACTACTTCGACGAGGTCTTCATGGCCAGGCGGATCAAAAAGGCCAAGGTCGAGATCATCCGGGCCGGGCTGGGGGACTACGTCTGTCCTCCTTCCGGCCTCGCCGTCTATTACAAGAATCTGGCCACGCCCGACAAGAAAATGACCTGGGTCCAAGGCAGCAGTCACGGCTACACCCCCGAAGGCACCGAGCGCATCGTCTGGGACAATACGAAGAAGTGACGCCGGCCCTGCTCCTGCCGCAAAAGCGCAAAGATTTTTTTCGGAATGCCCTTGACAAAGGGGGCTCCCGGTGTTATATTATCCGCATTATGAATAAAATTTTCGGCAATCTCAACTGGTGGTCGTGGCGAGTTTGAATCAAATCCGCCTGATCTGCCGTGCAGAGAAAAAAGTTCAGCCGGGACGGGTGGAGTTCTTCCCCCCCGTCCTTTTTTTTATTTCAACGGAAACTTTAAG
>JAFSYV010000332.1 GCA_017443585.1 Lentisphaeria bacterium
CGCCCCCTGGGCCACGTTCACGGCGCCGATCACGCCGGCCTTGCCGGCCTTGATCTCGGTTTCCATCTTCATGGCTTCGAGGATGATCACCGTATCGTCGGCGCCCACGGAATCCCCGGCCTTGACCAGGATCTTGTTGACCGTTCCCGGCATGGGAGCGGCGACCACGGTCTCGCTGCCGGAACCGGCGGGCGCGGCGGGCTTGGCCGCCGCCGCATCGGCGCCTTCCTTCACGGCCACTTCGTAGCTCTTGCCGTTGACCGTGGCGGTGAACTTGTCGCCGGAAGCGTCCACGCTGACCACGATGGCCTGACCGTCGACGGTGGCGGTGTAGGCGGCGGCTCCCTTGGCGGCGGGCTTGGCGGTCTCGGCGTAGCGGATCCCGTTGGGCCGGTCGCCCTTCAGGAATTTGAGCCCCTTCTCGCCGCAGGCGGCCACGATGAAGATGTTCTCTTCAGTGACGGGCAGTCCGGCTTCTTCGAGGAGCTGTTTGTTGTAGGCCACGCCCAGCTTGGGATTGGCGTCGTTGAGTTCCACCACGGACTTGGTGGTCCGGGGCATCTTCAGCTGCTCTTCGGCCCACTTCACCACCTGGGGATCGGGCTCCACGGGGGTCTTGCCGAAGTAACCGAGGACCATCTTGCCGTAGCCGTTGGGATCGAGCTTCCAGGAGCCGTCGGGGTTCTTGCCCTGCATGGCGTTGCGGAAAGCCTGCTGGAAGTAGAACTGGGAAACGGGGGTCACCGAGGTGCCGAACCCGCCGCGGGCCACGACTTCGCGCATCTCTTCGATGCAGGCGTCGTACTTGTCGAGGCAGTTGTTGTCGCGCATCATCTGGGTGTTGGCCGTGAGCGCGCCGCCGGGCATGGGGCTGAAGATGATCTCGGGCGAGACCTGCATGGATTCGGGCGGCATGAAGTACTTGCTCAGGCACTGCTTGAAGACCTTTTCGACCTTGAGGATCTTGTCCGGGTCGATGTCCAGCGTGTAGTCGGTGCCGCGAAGCCGGTGGTACATGGTCAGGATGTCGGTCTCGCAGGTGCCGCCGGAAAGGGGCGCCATAGCCAGGTCGATGACATCGGCTCCGGCGGTGATGGCGGCCCAGTTGCAGGCGACGGCCATGCCGGCGGTGTCATGGGTGTGGAACTGGATCTCCTTGGCTCCGACGCCGAATTCCCGGTCGAGGATGGCCCGGGCGGCCTTGACGGTGTCGAAGACGGTCTGGGGCGTGGAGGTGCCGGAGGCGTCCTTGAAGGCCAGGCTGTCGAAGGGGATCCCGGATTTGATGATCTCGTTCAGACGATCCTCGTAGAACTTGGGCGTATGGGCGTAGGATTCGTTGAGTCCGGGGGCCAGGCCCATCATGGTGATGGTGATCTGGTGCTTGAGGCCGTTTTCGACGATGGCCCGGCCGGAAACGTCCAGGTTGCGGACGTCGTTCAGGGCGTCGAAGTTGCGGATCGTGGTGATGCCGTGCTTCTTGAACATCTTGGCGTGGAGCTTGATGATGTCGGTGGGCTGGGAGGAAAGTCCGACCACGTTCACGCCGCGGGAAAGGGTCTGCAGATTCACGTCGGGGCCGACCGTTTCGCGCCACTTATCCATCATTTCGAAGGCGTCTTCCTGGCAGTAGAAGTAGAGGCTCTGGAAGCGGGCGCCGCCGCCGATCTCGATGTAGCTGATGCCGGCCTTCACCGCCTCGTCGAGGGCGGGGAGAAAGTCTTCGGTTTTGACGCGGGCGCCGAGACAGGACTGGAATCCGTCACGGAACGAACAATCCATGAATTTGATCTTTTTCATATTGGTGCTTATCCCTGAATGGTTGTTGTGTCACTTCCTGAGCATACGCGCCACGGCTGCGGCGGCGATGGCGGCCAGTTTCGCCTCTTCGGAACTGCCGCTCTTCTTCGGCGCGGCGGCGGGCTTGGGCGGGTCCAGCAGCGTGGCGAAGGGACGCAGGACCACCTCCATGACCTTCATGGCCCCGATCATGACGACGAGGAACACGTAGACCATGCCCATGCCGAAGACCATGAGTTTCAGGCCTCCGACCATCAATTCTCCGTAATTCATACTGTTGCTTCCTTCCTGTTGAACCGAAGCACCGGGTCTCACGAAACGGCGCTTCGGAATAAACCTTTCAAATCGAACTTTTCCCGATGGAAACATCTCCGCAGTTGAAGGCCTCGACCGCGACGGTCCCGTCGGGGCGGGCGTACTCAAGAAGCAGTTCCCCCGTTTCGGTCACATCGCGGAAGATCCCTTCACAGCGCCGGCCGTCGGCCGAAACCAGGCCGATGGTCCTGCCGATGAGCCGATTGGCCCGACGCCACTCGGAAAAGATCCCGTCGAAGGAGTCCAAGTAATTAATATAGCACCGTTTCAGGGATTTTGCCAGTGATTTTGCAATAAAAACCACATCGAAATCCCGGCCCGAAGCGATTTTCAGCGAAGTGGCCCGCTGGTCGAGTCCGGCGAAATGCTCCGGCGTCATGTTGATGTTGACCCCGATGCCGAAGGCGATGCCCGCGATCTTCCCCTGTCTGAGGACGCCCTCCCCCAGAAGTCCGGCCAGTTTGGCCTTGCCCACGTAGACGTCGTTGGGCCACTTGAGGTAGCAGTCGACTTCGGGAGTGGCCTCGGCGAGGGTCCGCAGGAGGGCGACGCCGCAGAGGACGCCCGCATGAAATCCGTCACGGACGTTCCTGAAGCAGAAGGTGCCGTAGAAATTCAAGCCGGAAGGCGAAAGCCACTTCCGCCCCAGCCGTCCCCGCCCGGCGGTCTGCCGGTCGGCGACCACCAGCGTCAGGTCGGAAAGGGCGTCGAAGCGGTCGCGGACGTAAGTGTTGGTGGAATCCACCTCGTCGAGGAAGATGATCTCCTCTTCAGTTCCTGGAATCACCGGCCAGCTCCTTGTTCTGGAATGTGGCGACCGCCCAGGTGGCTCCCAGCACGATGTAGATGGCACAGTAGAGCGCCGCGTAGATCACGTAGGAATTGGGGATATGCCGCTTCACGGCCACGGCGTCCGCCAGCCAGAAGAACTGCCAGTTGGGGAAGACCGCGTACAGACAGGCGCAGACGGCGTTGAGCACTTCGCTGTCGGTGGTCCGCTGGAAGAGGAAGCTGGAGACCAGCCCGGCGAAAAAGACCGCCGTGCAGACGCAGAGGTTGGGCACCACGTCGAGCCGGGTGGCGAAGACCACCGCGAAGGTGGCCATGGTCAGGACGGCGAAGTTCACCAGCAGCAGCGCCCGGGTCAGATCCCTGAGGTGGATGGAGGGATGTTCCCCCGTCATGTAGCAGTAGACGGCGAAGATGGGGATCAGGACCGCCACGCTCCAGGTGGCGATCTCGGGGAAGGAGCTCCCCCTGAGATAGTTGGCCAGCATCCCGGCGGCGCACCCCGCCACGAGCAGCAGCAGCATGGTGAAGTAGAGGGCCATTTCGAACCGGAACTGGTCGGTGGCGATGAAGACCGAAATGAAGGTGGCGAAGTTGCAGACGGTCACGAAGAGCGTGGCCGCGAGACCGATGCCGAAGATCTTGCCCAGCACGAAGCTCCAGCGCTGGATGGGCTTGGACATGAGCAGCAGGACCGTGCCGTTGCGCATTTCACGGGAAACCGTGTGGCTGCTGCACAGCACCGCCACCACCAGTCCGAAAAGCAGCGTGGTGGCCATGGAGCTGTCCACCACCAGCTTCAGCTGTTCGGAAAAGACGAAGATCGAAGCCGAAGGATAGTGGGCGATGAGCAGCAGCGCCGCCAGCAGCATGAGAAAGTAGACCGGCTCGCGGAGCGACTCGCGAAAAGCGTTGAAGGCGATCTTCCACAGATTGAACATGAACGAAAAACTCCCCCCCGAAGACGCGGGGACTTACTTCTTTGCCTCACTCCCCATGGGAGGAATGGTCTGGACGGCGGGAGCTTGCTCCTTCCCGGCGGCGGGGGCCGCCTGAGCGGCGGGAGCCGGACGGGAGGCTTCACCGGCGGCGGGAGCGTCCTTGGCCGCGGGGATGGAGGCGGCGGCGCCGTTCTTGCGGGGAGCGGGAGCCGAAATCGGCTGATAGGTCACGTTGAGCTGGCGGCGCAGCTTGGGATAGTTCCGCTTCAGATTGCTCAGATTGAGGAGGAAGGTCAGCTCTTCGGCCACCCGTTCCCAGTCGCCGGTGATCCGGACCACGGGGATGTTCCGGTCGATCATGGTCTCGAACTTCTCGGGAACGCAGTTGGTGTCGCCCAGGATCACCACCCGGCGGCAGCGGGTGTAGCTGATGATGGACCCGAAACGGTCCTCGGGCACCGCCTGCCCCGACTTGGGCATGGCCAGATAGCAGAGGTTGTCGGAGGAGTTCGCCGCGGGGACGATGATGTAGGGCTGACGGCTTTCGGCCTGGATCAGATCGGCCATGAGCCGGGGGCTCTTGTAGTTCCCCGTGACGATCACGGTTTCCACATTGTACTTGTTTCCCCGGACGAACCATCCGCCACCGTAAACTCCGCAACACGCGACGCAGACCGCCAGCAGCAGACCGGTTTTCAACAGCTTCGACATAAGTCCAACCCTTTCCTTTATATGCTTGGTCACAGGAACGCAGAAACGATACCGCAGGAGCACACGGTCCATGCATCGGGAACACGCGCTCCGGTAATAATATAATACCCTTTTTGCAATTCTGCAAATGAAAGATGTCAAAAAAGCCGTTTTTTTTGCTCCCCTTCCCGGCGGAGCGCTCCGGGAGCTTCAAATGATCTCGGCTTCGATGCCGAAACAGGCCGCGACCCGGCGGAGCTCCTCCGCATGATGGCCGACGCCCAGGGCGAAGTGGTGGGTCGGTCCCGCCAGGCACCATTTTTTCAGAAAGGTCCTCACATCCGGCTGGAATTTCCCGTGGGTGTTGGTGTTGCCCGTGGGCGGAATGGGGCCGGGGAGCGATTCCCCTTCGCCGATGACGAACTTGAATTTCCCGTCGGCCTTGACGCCGATGCTCAGAAGCGTGATGGGCCCGGTCCGGATGCTGAACTCGACGCTGGCCCCGGAACCGGGTTTGCCGTGGTATTTCCTCAAACTCCGAAGCACGGGCTTCCGGTCGGCGATGTTCAGATGGTGGGGCCCGTCATGGCCCACGAGAACGGTGCCGTCTCTGAAATCGACGGGGTGGAACTCCGCGAAACTGCCGCCGATCTCCAGCCGGTCCATGATAAGCATGGCGATGCAGGTCTTGATGTCGAATTCCCCACACATGGGGAACCCCGCGCCGGTGAGGAGCGAATTCCCCACGATGAAATTGGTGACCAGCTTCCTCATTTCGGATTCCGGCGCAGCCTCGTAGTAGTAGGCGAAGCCGTCCAGCTTCTTCCGGAGGATGAACCGTTCCAGCGCTGTTGCGGCGCGGGCCGCCGTCATCAGATCCTCCGTCTTCAGTTTTTCCGCCACGGGATCCGCGCCCGGATCGGGAGTGTCGAAAAAGTCCAGGATCCGCGCCCGCATGGCGGCGACTTCCGCGTCATCGTCGCGGAGCACCTGATATTCCGCCATGATCTCGTCGGGCTCGCAGGGGGTGACGTGGGAACCGAAGGCGGCGGTGACCGCTGTCGGGTCGGTCTGCATGTCCAGCATGGTGTCCAAGACGTGGCCCATCAGCCCGAACCGGGCGGTCCGCAGGTCGTGGCAGACGTGGGCGATCCGGCACCAGCGGCGGATGGCCTCGTCCGCCTCGGGGTCGTTTTCCAAAGTGCCGATGATGATGTCGGAAACGGGCTTGCCCATGCGGAGCGCGACTCCCGCGAACTCCGGGACCGCGCAGATGTCGTCGTTGCAGAGCTGCATGTAGGTCGTTCCGTTGGCGTAGTCCATGGCGGCGAGGGGCTGGAGCGCCGTCAGCACCACGGGACAGGCCACGGCCCGCCGGATCGCGGCGAAAGTCGCGCTGGTGGCGTAGGTGACCATGTCGACGAAGAGGATGTCCGGATCGAAGGCCCGGAGTTCCGGAACGATGCCGCAGGCCGCTTCGGCGCAGTCGATCATCCCGAAATTCCGGACCTTCAGCCGGCAGCCTTCGAGTTTTTTCAGGAAGACGGCGGTTTTCCCGTTCAGTTCATCGAGAAGGCCGGGAAACTGTTTCCAGTAGGTATTCAGCCCCACGGAGATGACGGCGGCGTTGGCCGTCAGCGGTTTTCGTCTTGCGATCTGCATATTGAAATTCCCTGTTCGGTTTCAAAAATCATCATACGTTCCGGAGAAAAAACAAAATGACCTGTTCCAGGTCGGGATAGAGCCTCCGGTAAGGTCCCGAAGTCCGGCAGCTGAAGTCGTATCTTGTCCCCGGGATCCAGATGCCGTGTCCCTGATCCCGGCGGCCGTAGTCGTAGCCGTAGAAGGTGACATGACCGCCCCGGCGTTCCACTTCGGCGGCGAAGTTCCGGGCGGAGTCGAAGGGGACCACGGTATCGTACAGGTAGTGAGTACAGAGGATGGGCGGCGCACCGTCGTAATAAAACGCCCGTGCATCGATCTTTTTCAGGTCCTCCGGCGAAGGCGGGAAGCCGAAAAGTTTTTCATATCTCCCCGGAGAGAGTTCGAAGTCCGGGAAGACGTCGGCGATGCCGGAAACGGAAACGATCCCCGCCACGGTCCCCGACTCGGCGGAAAGGCCCGTGAGGAGCGCGTAGTGTCCCCCCGAGGAGGCCCCGATGACGAAGACTTTTTTCCGGTCCAGCGGGGACTTTTCCGCCATCGGTCCCGCCAGATACGCGAGGGCCGCGCGACAGTCCTCGAAGCCGCGGGGCCAGGGATCTTCCGGGGCGAGACGGTAGTCGATGTTGAAGACGGCGAAGCCTTCCCGGCAGAGGAACTCGGCCACGCCCCCCATGGCCGACCGCTCCATGGAGGTCCAGGCGCCCCCGTGGATGAGCAGAACGGCGGGATACCCCGCTCCGGGCGCGGGAGCGTCGGGCAGATAAAGGTCTCCGGTGTTTCCGGGCGCATATTCCGCTTCGCGGATCATTTTTCTTCTCCCTTGCCGAAGACGTTCTTCACCGCCTGCAGATAGCCGTAACCGAACTCCGTATCGGGCTCAAGATAAGCGCCCTCGGTCCATTCGTTCCAGCAGGCCAGGGGCAGCATGGCGCCGCTGAAGGCCTTTTTCTCGTACTGTTCCTTCCAGAATTCCAGTTCCGCCTCGAACCGCTCCGGCGTGTTGTTGACGACCACGGGGAGGAAAGGATAGCCCCGGCGCTCGTAGATGTCCGACTGCACCGTGCGGGGCGAGGAATCCCAGCCTGTCGCCACCGAGGGATAGTAAAGTCCCTTGAAGCGCCCGGCCTTTTCCATCTGGTCGCGGCGGTTGTTCGCCGCCCAGACCCCGAATTTCACCGCCGGAAAATCCGGTCCGAAATTTCCCCAGGTGTATTCGGCGATGCTGTCGAAGCCCACCTTCTTCAAGAGGGCTTCATACTCCTCGAGCTTCCCTTCGCCCCGGTCCCAGCAGTCGCAGTGGGCGTTCAGATTGAGTTCCCCCAGACCTGCCTTGCGCACCCTGGCGCGGAACTCCCGGAACAGCTTCGATGCGGCCTTTTCGCCGCCCAGGCTCGCGATCATCTTCCGGGGCTGCCAGATGCTGAAATAGAGCCCCTTGTCGACGCGCAGATAGTTGGGGAGAGCAAAATACTTTTCGATGTAGAGCGCCGTTTCCCTCCGGAACGTTTCCGGCGTCACGTCGTCGCCGATCCAGTTGACCTCGGCGGGCTTCCAGTAGCTCCCCGGATGGGCGTAGATGGGGTTGTGGTTGCACCACATCATGGCGAATTCGATCTCCCGGCAGTTGACGGCTTTGAGGAACCCCTCGTTCAGGCAGCGCTCCCGGTAGGGGCCGTCGTTGAAGCTGTACCAGTCGAAGATGAAGGCGTCGATGCCGTAGGCGCGGGCCGCCGCGATCTTCTGGGCCATGACCTCGGGATCGGCTTCGTCCTGATACCCCCAAAGAGGGACCCGCGGCTGGTGATGGCCGGGAAAACGGGGCGAAGCATACTGCACCACGCGCCACTCGGTCCAACCCTTGCCGTGGAGGGCTTCGATGCGCGGGTCGCAGTGCCAGTTGGGGAAGTAATAGGCGGCGATGATGGGGCGCTGTCTCATTTCGTGATTCCTTTCCTGTCGATGTCCGGAAGCCTAATATAACGCGTCGGAAAACCTTTTTCATGGACGGAAAAGCAAGCAGGCGGACTTTTCCCGAAAAATCGTAATATCAACCATACTTTTTCCTGTACTCTCCGGGTGAGGAACCGTAATATCGGGCAAAAAGGCGGTAGAAATAACTCAAGTCGCCGAAGCCGCACTCGAGACTGATGCGGGAGATCTTGGCGTCGCTTTCCTTCAGCATGGAGGCGGCGTGTTCCAGCCGGATCGCGTTCAAAGCGGAAATGATGCTCTGCCCGGTCTGCTTCCGGTAGAGGAAACAGAGGTGGTTCGGGGTCAGCCCGGCCTTTTCGGCGAGAGCGCGCAACGTTATCTTCGACGCGTAATTCCTTTTCAGGAGGAAGGTGATGTATTCCGCCGTCCGTTCCCGGCCGGTGCGGTGGACTTTCATCTCGCTGCCCCGCTGCATCAACACCAGCAGTTTCAGCAACCCGGCCCGGAGCACGAGCCGGTAGTTCGCGGGCCGGACGGTGTATTCGTGCTTCATTTCCTGAATGAGGGCCCGCAGTTTCGGGGTGGAATCCAGCAGATAGAGGGTGAAATGGTCTTTCTGCCGGAAGGAGTCGGAAAAGATGTCGAAGAACTGGAAACTGCCGCGCAAAATTTCCAGCTCCTCCCCCAGCAGGGCCGGATCGAAGAGGATGTTGTAAAGTTCCAGCTCCTTCGTCTCGAAAGTAAAAGTGGTCTCCGCCGCCGGGTGGACGAAGAAGAGGGAGCCCGCGTGAACGGGATAAGGCGTTTCGTCCACCAGGATCTGCCCCTTTCCCCGCAGGATGCAGGTGATCTTCCAGAATTCCCGCCGGTAGCGTTCTTCCGGAGGCAGTTCCTTCGGCGTGTGCACGGCGCGCATGAGGGCGAAGCGGAAGTCCCGTTCGAAGAAGTCCGCCGCCCGGAACACCTTCAATTTACTCATAAGGTCTCCCCGCGATTCGTTTGTCCCGTGACGGTCATTTTTCCAGCAGCGCCCGGCGGAGCGCTTCGATCTGGGACTCCGGGGTGCTGGCGGCGGCGCTGAGGCCGACGGTCTTCACCCCCCGGAGCAGTTCGGGCGTCACTTCATCGGGGGAATCCAGCAGGACCGCCCGGACGCCGCAGCTTTCCGCCACCTCGCGCAGGCGGTTGGCGTTGGAGCTGTGGGCCGACCCCGCCACCACGAAAAGATCGCACTTCGGGGCCAGCTCCCGGACCGCCTGCTGGCGCAGGAAGCTCGCCCGGCAGATGCTTCCCGGCGTCTCCGCTCCGGGGAAGCGGTTTTTAAGGGCCTGCTTCACTTTTTCGGCCTCGACATGGCTCAGCGTGGTCTGGACCAGCAGCACCGGGTGACGCAGGGAACCGGGCAGTTCCGCCACGGCGGCGGGGGACTCCACCACGAAGACCTTTTCCGTGCCGGCGTGGCCCAGGACCCCTTCCAGCTCCGGATGGCCCCGGTGGCCGAAGAGCACCAGCTCCTTTTCCGGCCCCACGCGGGAAGCCGCCTGCTGAAGCTGCTTCACCAGCGGGCACGAGGCGTCGGTGACGCGCAGGCCCCGCTCCCGTGCGGCCGCCTCGACCCTTGCGGGGACGCCGTGAGCGCCGAAGACCGTTTCCGCCCCCGGCGGGATCTCCTCCACACGGTCGGCGAAAATGCACCCGCGGGCTTTCAGATCGGCGGTGACGCCGGAGTTGTGGATCAGGCCCCGGAGCACATAGACCGGCCCGGAACTTCCGGTCAGGACCTTTTCGATGAGGGTGAGGGCGTTGCGGACTCCGGAACAGAATCCGCAGGGCGAAGCGGTGATGACTTGACGGTTCGACATTTTTTCAGGGGTTTACGTTCATTGAATTGAGATAGATGGCGTTGACGGCCACCCGGTCGGCGAAGGTGGGCGCCTGTTCCAGCAGCCCGCCCAGCGAGGGGGTATTGACCGCCAGCTCGGTCAGGAGCGGGATGTCGCCGGGAGTGAATCCCAGCTCGGCGAGGGACTCCGGCATCCCGTGGGCGCAGAGGAACTTGCGCACCGCCCGGGCGGCCTTGGCCGCGCCCTTGGGGGAGCCGTCCAGACCGGGGGCGAAGGGCTGGAAGAGCTGGGCCAGCAGCGGCCCGGATTCGGGCCAGATGTTTTCCACCACGGCGGGCAGCAGAACGGCCAGCCCCAGCCCGTGAGCCAGGTCGGGCTTCACCGCGCTCAGGGGATGTTCCAGGGCGTGGGTGTAGTGGAGCAGACTGTTGTCGAAGGCCCATCCGGCAAGGAGCGAGGCGAATGCGAGGCAGGTGCGGGCGGTCAGGTCGTCGGGGTCCTTTTCCGCACGGGGGAGATACGCCGTCACCAGCCGGAGCGTTTCCGAAGCGAGCATGACCGAAAGGAGGTTGGCGGATGAGCTGGTGGCCGCCTCGATGGCGTGGTTCATGGCGTCGATGGAAACGTAACGGGTCTGGGCGAGGGTGAGCCCGGTCATCAGCGCGGGGTCGTCGATGGCGTACCGGGGATAGATGAAATCATAAGCGATGGCGGGCTTGTAGTTCTTTTCGGGGATCGAGACCACGGCGAAGCGGTTGCACTCGGTCCCCGTCCCGTGGGTCAGGTTCACGGCGACCACGGGCAGGGCCCGGTCCGGGATGAAGCTGTACTCGAAGAGTTCCGCGCATTTCCGACCGGGGAATTTCATCAGGATGGCGGCGCTTTTGGCCGCATCGATGGCGCTCCCGCCGCCGATGCCGATGACCGCCTGCGCTCCGGCGGAAAGGCCCATGGCGACGGCGGTGTCCACCTGGCCCGCCGTGGGATTGGGGGTCACTCCGGAGTAGAGGGTGTACTTGAGTCCCATGCTCTTCAGGATCGACTCCATGACGTCCCACGCCCCGGACCGGCGGTAGGCCCCCCGGCCCGTGACGACGAGATAATCGGTGATGCCTTCCTCCTTCAGGTCCTTCGCGACGGTCTCGAAGGAACCGACCGCTCCGGGGCCGAAAAAGATCTTGCCTTTCAGCGTGATGGTCCGCACCTGATTTGCGACGGATGCGAATTTATCCCACATATTGCCTCTTCTCCTCTCTTCTCTTCGGACTGTTCGGGATTCCCCGAGGTCCAATATCGTGTGTTCGCCGCGGATTTTCAAGGCACAACGGGCAAAAAAAGAAAAAGGGGAAAGGGACCGCTGAACGGTTCTCCCCTTTCCCGCATTCTCTTCGCAGGGCTTACTCGAAGACCGC
>JAFSYV010000333.1 GCA_017443585.1 Lentisphaeria bacterium
CCCGCGGCGTGTACGAGACCCCCGCCGGCACCATCCTTTCCAAGGCCCACCGGGGTCTGGAAGAGATCACGCTGGACCGCGAGGTCATGCACCTGCGCGACAGCCTGATCCCCCGTTACGCCGACATGATCTACAACGGCTTCTGGTTCGCCCCCGAAAGGGAACTGCTCCAGGTCATGATCACCGAAAGCCAGAAGTTCGTCACGGGCGACGTGCGGGTCAAGCTCTACAAAGGCGCCTGCCATGTCACCGGCCGCCGCTCCAAGTACAGCCTCTACGATGACGCCGTGGCCAGCTTCGAGGGCACCGAAGTCTACGATCACAAGGACGCCTCGGGCTTCATCAAGCTCAACGGGCTCCGGCTCCGGGTCCTGGCCCGCAGCAAGCAGAAACGCTACTGAGAACTCCGCGACAAGGGAGGAATTTTCCGATGAAAAACTACAAGATCGCCGTCATTCCGGGCGACGGGACCGGCCCCGAGGTCATCGCCGAGGCGCTGAAGGTCCTGGACGCTGCCGGGAAGAAATTCGGTTTCGCCCTCGACAAGACCACCTTCAAGTGGGGCGGCGAGAACTATCTCGCCACCGGGGAGATCCTCCCCGACGACGCCGTCGCCACCCTCAAGAAGTTCGACTCCGTGCTGCTGGGGGCCATCGGCCACCCCAAGGTGAAGCCGGGGATCCTCGAAAAGGGCATCCTGCTGCGCCTGCGGTTCGAGCTCGACCAGTACATCAATCTGCGTCCGGTGAAACTCTTCCCCGGCGTGGAGACGCCCTTGGCCAACAAGAAGCCCGAGGACATCGACTACGTGGTCGTCCGTGAGAACACCGGCGGCGTCTACACCGGGATGGGCGGCAGCGTCCAGTCCGGGACGCCCGACGAAGTCGCCGTTCAGAACTGGGTCTACACCCGGAAGCAGGTGGACCGCTGCCTCAAGTTCGCCTTCGAGCTGGCCCTCAAGCGCCACACCGCCGCCAATCCCTGGCGGGGGCTTTCCGAAGAAGACCGGAAAGCGGGGAAAACGGCCCAGCTGACTCTGGTCGGCAAGACCAACGTCCTCACCTACGTCTGCGGCATGTGGGAACGGGCCTTCAACGAAATGGCGAAGCAGTATCCCGCGGTGAAGACCGCCTACTGCCACGTGGACGCCACCACCATGTGGATGGTCAAGAATCCCGAATGGTTCGACGTCCTCGTGACCGAAAACCTCATGGGCGACATCATCACCGACCTGGGCGCCATGACTCAGGGCGGCATGGGCATCGCCTCGGGCGGAAACCTGAATCCCGAAGGGGTCAGCATGTTCGAGCCCATCGGCGGTTCCGCGCCCAAGTATACGGGCCTCGGCGTCATCAATCCTCTGGCCGCCGTTGGCGCCGGAGCCATGATGCTGGAGTATCTGGGCGAGAAAGAGGCGGCGGCGGCCATCGAAAAGGCCATCGCCTTCGTCACCGGGAACAAGCTCAAATCCATGGCCGCGGGCAAGATGGGGTACTCCACTTCCGAAGTGGGGGACCTGGTCGTCCGGGCCCTCTGAAAAGTCCCGCCGAGCTCCATGACACGGGGGAATGTCAGCGTCACACCCTTCCGGGAAGGCCGTTTTTCCGGGGTGTGCCTCGACGTTCCCCCGTCGTTCATTCTCGAACAGACCGCCCGTTTCGACGCGGGTGAGATCCGGCTGTGCAAACAGGGGTCGAAACTCACCGCCGCGCTGACGGGAAGCTGTTTCGTCAAAAACTATTTCTACGCAAACTTCCTTTCCCGGTTCCGGCACATCTTCCGCCGTTCGCGGGCAGAGTCCTGCTTCCACTGCGCCCTGGCGGTCCGCGAGGCGGGGGTCGGGACCCCCGCGCCCCTGGGGTATTTCCGGGAACGGCGGGGGTTGTTCCCCGTTCGCGACGTGCTCTTCACGGCGGCCCTGCCGCCGGAAACGCTCTTCATGCCGGAGCTGTTCCGCGATGACCCCGAACGGGGAGTCCGGCTGACCGCCGCCGCGGCGGCGAAACTCCACGCGCGGGGCATCGAACACGGGGATCTGAGTTTGCGGAACATCTATCTCGACCCCGAGAACGAAACGGGCGTCATCGACCTGGACAGCTGCCGGCTTCACGAAGCCCCGCTCCGGCGGAAGCCCCGGCTCCGGGAGATGGCCCGGCTCATCAGCTCCGCGTCGAAGATCAGGCCCGACATGGGGACGGCGAAGTTCAGGAAACTTTTCCTCGACGCCTATCGCGCCGAATGCGGTTTCGACCTGGACTGCCCCGCCCTCGACGCCCGGATCGACACACTTTTAAGCCACCGCCGACGCCCGTGACCGGAGAACCGGGGGAAAGCCCCGGCTGTCAGCTCACGGAGGCCGGCCCTTCCGAACGAAAGGGAGAGAAAAAGAAAATGCAGCGCCTCGCTCGACTTGCGGAAACCTTCGGTTTCGCGCCGGATTCCCCCCTGCTGACCGAAGCCTTCACCCACCGCAGCTACGCGGTGGAACACAGCCTCGACTACGACAACCAGCGGCTGGAATTTCTGGGGGATTCGGTGCTGGAGATCATCCTCACCGAAGCGTTGTTCCGCCGCTATCCCGCCATGTCCGAAGGGGACATGACCAAGACCCGCTCCGCGCTGGCCTGCGAAGGGACGCTGGCGCTGCTGGCGCGGGAGCTCCGTCTGGGGCCGTTGCTCCGCATCGGCCGGGGCGAACAGTGCGCGGGCGGGGTGGACCGGGATTCCACCCTGGCGGATCTCTTCGAAGCCTTCACCGGCGCCTTCTTTCTGGAGCTGGGCTTCGACCCGGTCCGCAAGTTTCTGCTGGAGCTTTTCGGCAGTCACTTCCCCGATCCGCAGCAGCTGCTCCAGGAGCTCAACCCCAAGGGGAAGCTGCAGGAGTTTTCGCAGCAGCACTGGAACGAGGTGCCCCGCTACTGCATCTTTCACCACAGCGGACCCCAGCACCAGCCCCTCTACGAAGTGGAGGTGAGCCTCCGCAATTTCACCGCCGCCGGAACGGGCAGAAGCCGCAAGCAGGCGGAGTTCAACGCCGCCGCGGCCCTCTTCCAGTTCCTGCGCAAGAAAGGAGTGATCGAAGATGATCTTTGAAATGTCCGGTCCCGCAAAAGTCCTCTTCGGGCGGAAGGTAAGAGCGGAACTTCCCCCCCTGCTCCCCGAAGGAAACGTGTTCATCATCTGCGGAGCTCACGCCGAAGCCCGGATCCGGAAGGAGCTCCTGCCCCGCCTCGCGGGCCGGAAAACGGAGCTCTTTTCCTCCGTCCCCGCCGAAGCCCCCCTCGATGCCGCCGACGCCGCACTGGAATCCGCCCGGCGCATCAATGCCCGTTCCGTCATCGGCTGGGGCGGCGGCAGCTGCATCGACGGGGCCAAGACCGTGGCGGCGCTGCTTGATTCCGGGCTGACCGCCGCGCAATGCTTCCGGGAAAATCTCGCCGCCCCGGAACGGAGCTGTTTTTTCGCCGCGCTCCCCACCACCGCCGGGACCGCGGCGGAAATGACCCCCAACGCCGTCCTGTGCGACCACTCGACTTCGGTCAAGAAATCCCTGCGGGGGAGCTCCATGTTCGCCGACGCGGCCCTCATCGACCCGGAACTGCTGGAGGAAGCCCCCCTCAAGGTGCTCTTTTCTTCCGGCTTCGACGCCCTGACCCAGGGGATCGAAAGCACCATCTCGGCCAAAGCCGACGCCATGACGCAGCTCTTTTCCGTCGAAGGAGCCTTCCTCACATGGCAGGGGCTGCGGCGGCTTGCGGCAGGCTCCCGTGAAGCGGAAGTCTTCGACATGCTGGCCCGCGGCTGCATGTTGTCGGGCGCGGCCTTCGTCAAATCCGGACTGGGCGCGGTCCACGGCATCGGCCATCCCGTGAGCGGCCTCAAGGGGGTGCCCCACGGGGTCTGCTGCGCCATCCTGCTCCCCGCCGTGCTGGAGTGGAACCTGCCCGTTTCAGGCGGAGGGATGAAGGCCCTCGCCCGCCGTTTTTCGCTGAACTCCCCCGAGGAGCTGATCGCGGAGATCGTCGAGCTGCGCCGGAAATGCGGCCTGCCCGAAAATTTCAAATCCTGGAACCTCGCCCCGGCCGACTTCCCCTTCGTGGTGAAGAACTGCCGTTCGGGGAGCATGAAGAGCAATCCCCGGCCCTTCAGCGACGAAGAGGTCGCCGCACTGCTGGAGAGTCTGATATGAAGAAAATCGCCGTTCTCGGCCCCAACCCCGCGTGGCAGAAGACCCTCTTCTTCGAGCACTTCATCCGGGGCGCGGTGAACCGGGCGATCCGGATGGAGGAACTGCCTTCGGGCAAGGGCATCAATTTCTGCCGGGCGCTGAAGTGTCACGGCAAGGCGGAGTCGCTCCTCATCCAGTTCTGCGGCGGGGAAAACGGCTCCCGGATCGACGCCGCCCTCGCCGTCGAGGGAATGCCCTTCCACTCCGTCGCCGTTCCGGGCAAGACCCGGTGCTGCACCACCTGTCTGGACGAAACCGAACAGGTGATGACGGAACTCATCGAACCTTCGTTCCCCGCCCCCGCAGAGGCGGTGGAAGCCATGCTGGAACGCTTCGGCCGGGAACTCGAAAACGCCTCGGGAGCGGCCTTCTGCGGATCGCTCCCGGACGGCACCGATCCCCGGCTCTACGTGCGCGCGGCGGAGCTTGCGGCAAAAAACGGCGTTCTGCTCCTCATCGACGCGTTCCGGGACTTGGATGCGGTCTTCGCCGCGGGCCCCGGAGTGGTGCTCAAGATCAACCGGGAAGAGCTGGCAAAACTGGCCGGGACCGGCGACACCGCCGACGGACTGCGGCGGATCTTCGCCCACTTCCCCTCGCTGAAGTACGCCGCCATCACCGACGGCCCCGGCAAGGCCTTCGCCTTCGACGGGGAAAAGTTCGCCGTCTACACCCTGCCCCGTCTGGCCAAAGTCGCCAATCCCATCGGCTGCGGGGATACGGCCAGCGCCGTGCTGCTGTCGGAACTCTCTGCCGGAAACGATCTCTTCGAGGGGTTCCGTCAGGCTCTGGCGGCGGCCAGCGCCAACTGCCTCAACTCCACGCCGGGACACTTTCTGCCGGAAGAAGCGGCAAAACTCCTGCCCGAAGTGGAATTCCGAAACTGAAAAGGAGTTAGAAACTCTTGACCGGGCGGCAGTCCACGGCGAAGCGCTTGGACTCTTCGAGGGTGATCTCGCCCGCCTCGTAGAGCTCGGTGAGGGAACGCTCCAAAGTGATCATGCCGTCCTTGAATCCGGTCTCGAGGGTGGCCTGGAGCAGATGGGTCTTGTTTTCCCGGATGAGGGCCCGGACCGGGGGAGTCCCCACCATCACCTCGAAGGCCGCGGCCAGCCCCCCTTCCTTCCTCGGGATGAGCCGCTGAGAAACCACCGCCAGCAAGGTGGCCGCCAGCTGCTGGCGGATCTGGTTCTGCTGCCCGGCGGGGAAGGAATCCACCAGCCGGTCCACGGACTGGGCGGCGCTGTTGGTGTGGAGCGTGGCCATGACCAGATGGCCCGTTTCCGCCGCGGTCAGGGCCGCCGCCATGGTCTCGATGTCCCGCATTTCCCCCACGAGGATCACGTCCGGGGCTTCGCGGAGGGCGGCCCGCAACGCTCCGGCGAAACTCAGCGTGTCGTCGTTGAGCTCCCGCTGTTCGATGACGGCCTGCCGGTTCCGGTAGACATATTCGATGGGGTCCTCGATGGTGACGATATGGCAGGACCTTTCGGCGTTGATCCGGTCGATGAGGCTGGCCATGGTGGTGGATTTGCCGCTGCCCGTGGGGCCGGTGACCAGCAGCAGCCCCTGTTTCTTCTTCACCAGCCGGGGCAGGATGGCGGGCAGGTGCAGTTTTTCCGGTTCGGGGATGCGGCTGTTGATGACCCGCGCCACCAGCCCCAGGGAGTTCCGCTGATAGAAAGCGTTGAGCCTGAAGCGGCACAAGGTCGTCTCTTCCCCCTCGAGGACGTTTTCCAGCGTGACGGCCAGGGCGAAATCCAGCTCCTTCTTCTCTTCGAGGACCACCCGCTGACGCCGGGTGAGGACGCTGAAGATCAGCCGTTCCGCATCCTCGCTGTTCAAGGGGGGCAGTTCGAGGGAGCGCAGGGTGCCGCCGATCTTGAGCTGGGGAGCCACGCCGACCGTGAGGATCAGGTCGCTGGCGCCGTTCTTCACCGCGGCCCGGAGGAGCATTTTCACATCCACTTCGTCCTGAGGGAGAGCGCCGTCGGAACTTTCTTCGCCGGTCCCGTACCGACCGAAGGGGTCGCCGCCGTTCTCGATCCCGCGGACGAGAAGTTTGAATTCATCCGGATTCCCGGCGGCCCCGACGGCCGTGGCGAAGGTGATCTCCCCCGCCTGATAGCGCTTCAGCAGGGCCCGGTTGAAGGTCTCCATGCCCTGATGGCGGCCCGAACGCAAAGTCAGGTCCAGAGCATCAAGGTCCAGTTCGGCGATCTGTTTGCGGACCGTGGGGGTCCCGACGAGGATCTCCATGACGGGCAGCATCCTCAGGCCGTCGGCGGAAGGCACCAGCCGCTGGGACAAGATGGCATTAAGGGCGAGCGAGATGTCCTGAGCCGCCTGATAGCGGAGATTTTCCGGATAGAGCCCCGCCATGCGTTCCACGGTCCGGATCGCGTCGATGGTGTGGAGCGTGGCGATGACCAGGTGTCCCGTCAGCGCGGCGTTCAGGGCGGTCTGCAGCGTTTCCCGGTCCCGGATCTCGCCGATGACGATCACGTCGGGATTTTCGCGCAGGGCAAACCGCAGCGCCCGGATGAAGGTCCCGCCGGAAAGGGAGTCGATCTCGCGCTGGGTGACGATGGATCTCCGGTTGACGTGGAGAAACTCGGTGGGATCCTCGATCATCAGGATGTGCCGGGCGAAACGGGTGTTGATGAAATTCACCATGGCGGTCAAGGTGGTGGTCTTGCCGGACCCGGTGGCGCCCGTGACCAGAATAAGCCCTCTCGGCGCGGCGCACAGCTTTTCCAGCGACAGGGGCAGTCCGAACTTCTCGAAGTCGACCAGACCGCCGTCGCGGATGGGGCGGACCGCCATGCCGGGACCGCGGATCGTGGTGAAGAAGTTGATCCGGCAGCGGCCGAATTTCAGATCGTAGGAGCAGTCGAGCCCGCCGTCTTCCCGGTAACCGGCCTCGCCGGTCTCTCCGGCGAGCCCTTTTCTGAAAGCGTCGATGTCGGCGGCCTCGATCCGGGGACGTTCCCGGAGAAACCGCAGTTCGGAATTCACGCGCAGGGCGGGAAACATGCCCGCTTCGAGCAGGATATCGGAAACGTCGGGCGCAGCAAGTTCATTGAGCAGGAGGGCAATATCCACGGCAAATCCCCTTCCACATGAGCTCCCTCACCGCCGCGGAGCGGAAACGGAAAGCAGGGAGAATTCATGAAAAAATGGTACCGGAGATGGGACTTGAACCCATACTTCATTGCTGAAACCAGATTTTGAGTCTAGCGCGTCTGCCATTTCGCCACTCCGGCACGTCTGTTCCTTAAAATACCCTCTTTTTCCCCATTTTTCAAGCCTTTTTGAAAAAAATTTCCTTTTTTTGTCCATCCGGACTTGAAAAATGACTGATCGGTCATTATATTACGCAATCACGAAATCGTTCCGTCGATTTGCGGCAATAAACAGGGGAAACCCGGAGGAGCATATATTATGAAGAGGATTTTTTTCATCCTGCTGGCGGCTGCGCTGACCGCGGCCGGAGTCACGGGCTGTCGCAAGAAAGCGGTCAAGGAGCGCAAGGAAAGGATCATCCGCGTGGGCACCATGCGCCCCGTGCACAAGCTGTTCCAGCACCGGATCCCCGTCCAGGGGACGGTGATGCCGGTCCGCTACGCCACCTTGTCCAGCAAAACCTCCGGGACTCTCGACGTCCGGAACGCCGAAGAGGGCATGTCCGTGAAGAAGGACTCCGTGCTCTTCCAGGTGGACCGGAGCAATCTGGAAAGCCAGGTCTCCGTGGCCGAGCGGCAGTACGATGTGGGCCGGTCCGAAGTTGAGACCGCCCGGATCGCGCTGGAACTGGCCAAGATCCGGATGCGGAAGTCGGAGCTGGACTTCAAACGCGCCTCCACGCTGCTCAAGAGCAAGGCCATTTCGCAGGAAAACTACGAGAGCGCCGAAGTGGACCTCAAGGGAGCCGCCGCCGAAGTTTCCAGTCGCGAGGCCAATCTGAAGATCGCCGTCGCCAAAAGGGAGTAGCAGCATAACAACATGCTCATCGCAAAAAAGAACCTGGCCGACTCCGAAGTCAGAGCCCCCTTCGACGGGATCATCACCGTCACCGATCACGAGCAGAACGAATACGTGAGCATGGGGACCCCCATCATGAAGATCGAGGACCAGAGCCTCCTCGAAGTGGTCTGCTTCATCAGCTCCGTCTACTACAATCTGATCGTACCGGGGAAGACCCGTGCCAATTTCCGGCTGGACGGCAAGGACGCGGGCTCCACCGTGGTCACCTACCGCTCCCCCAGCGTGGACCCCCTGAGCCGGACCTTCAAGGTGAAGATCCTCCTGCCCAAGAACACGCCGCTCGTGAGCGGGCTTCTGTGCGACGTCAATCTGCTGCTCGAGGAGCGTGACGGCTACGGTGTCCCCGCCGACGCCATCATGGCCCGCGACGGCGGCCGCGAAGTGATCTTCGTCCTGGAAGAAAAGAAGGGTACGGCCAAGATGATCGAAGTCAACCGGGGCATCACGGAACCGGTCTACGCCGAGATCCGCAACGGCGCTCCCCTGAAGAACGCCCTGGTCATCGTTTCGGGCCACACCTTCGTCAACGACGGGGATAAAGTGATCTCCAGCCGCGGGAGGAAGTAAATATGATCCTCACCACCTGGTCGATCCGGCGGCCCATCGCCATGACCGCCTTCATCATCGTGCTCTTGATGCTGGGGGTCAACGCCTACCGGAAGCTGAGCCTGGATCTGATGCCCAGCATCGACTCGCCCTTCATCCTGGTCCGCGCCGAGTATCAGGGCGGCAGTCCCGAGGAGATCGAGGTCGAAGTCGCCCGGCGGATCGAGGACACCGTCTCCTCCCTTGAAGGGCTGAAGCACGTTTCCGCCATGTGCATGGAAAACGAGTGCCGCGTTTCCCTCGAATTCAACATGGGGACCAACATCGACGTGGCCGCCACCGAGGTCCGCGAACAGCTCAACCGGATCCGGGAGGATTTCCCCGACGGGGTCAAGGAACCCACGATCCGCAAGATCGACAACAACGCCACCTCGGTGGCCTACATCTACCTTCTGGGCGACCGGCCCATCGACGAGATCTACGACTACGCCGACGACAAGCTGGCCGACCGCTTCTCCTCCCTGCCGGGTGTGGGCGAAGTCCGGGTCCAGGGCTCCAACGAAATGCAGATCCACATTCTGGTGGACCGGCAGAAGCTGGCCTCCACCAATCTGACCATCGACGACCTGCTCACCAAGCTCAAGGAAAACAACGTTAAACTCCCGGCCGGACGGATCCGGGGCAACAACCGGGAAACCAACATCACCTTCGACGGCGAGTTCAAAAGCTTCGACGACATCGAATCCCTGGAAATCGGCAAGTTCCAGGGCAAGCGGGTCTATCTGCGCGACGTGGCCAAGGCAAAACTCATCTCCCGCGAGGCCCGGAGCCGCAGTTTCGTCAACGGCCGTCCGGCGGCCTCGTTCAGCATCATCAAGCGCAGCGACGCCAACGTGATGGAGGTCATCAGCAATATCCGCAAACGGTTCAATGAAATTGTAAACAACGGGGAGCTGCCTTCCGGAATGGAAATGTTCTGGTTCAGCGACTCCGGTGATTTCATCCAATCCTCGGTCGACGATTCCTGGAGCAGCATCATGACCGGGATCATCCTGACGGGGGCGCTCCTCTTCCTTTTCCTGCATGAGCTGCGGTCGACCTTCATCGTCCTTGTATCCATGCCGGTGTCGGTGGTGGTGACCTTCGCCGCCATGCACTTCATGAAGTACACCTTCAACACCATGACGCTCCTCGCCCTGGGGTGCTCGGTGGGGGTGCTGGTCACCAATTCCATCGTGGTCATCGAAAACATCTTCAAGCGTCTGGACAAGGGCGATCCCATCAAGGCCGCCGCCGAACACGGCACCAACGAAGTGGTCAACGCCGTGGCGGCCAGCGCCCTCACCAACGTGGTGGTCTTCGTGCCCGTGGCCATGATGACCACCCGGACGGGGCTGATGATGGCGCCCTTCGCGGGGGTCATGGTGGTGGCGACGCTGGTTTCCACCTTCATGAGCTTCACGCTGACCCCCATCCTCTCCATGGTGCTGCTCAGGAAATACGATTCGAAGAAGACCGGGTTCCTGGAAAAATGCTTCACCCCGTGGAACATCTGCTACGACGCCCTCTGCCGCGCCTTCGAAAGAAGCATGGAGTTCACCCGCCGCTTTGCCTGGCTGGTGACGGGGATCATCGTCGCCGGATGCGCCTTCATCTACTTCGTGCTGGTGCCCCAGGTGGGGCTGTCGTTCCTGCCCAATTCCGACCGGGGCGAAATGACCATCCGTTTGGAATTCCCCACCTATTACAACCTCGACACCACCACAAAACGCACCCTCGAAGCCGCCGAAAAGATCCGCGCGCTGCCCTTCGTCCAGCGCGTGGGCATCAACGTGGGCAACGTGAGCGGCGCGGGCGGCCAGGTCTCCGTGGCGGTCTATCTGGGCCAGATCCACGCCAAGATGACCCGTAAGAACGAACGCAAGGAAACGCTGCCTCAGCTCATCGCCATCGCCCGCGAGACTCTGGCCGACATGGACAACTGCATCGTCACCATCAACGTGCCCAAGTCGGGCGGCGGCTCCTCGGCGGACATCCCCATGCGCATCAGCGGCGAAAGCCTCGAAGAGCTGGAGCGCATCGGGCGCAAGGCTCAGGAGCTTTCCAAGGACATGCCGCTCATTTCGGACCTCGATACCAGCATCCGGGTGGGCAAGCCCAACATCGACGTGGCCCCCCGGCGGCCGGTGCTCCAGAATCTGGGCATTTCGGCCCAGAAGCTGAGCAACTCCATCCGCGGGACCTACGAAGGGATCGAAGTGGGGACCTTCCGCATGGGCAACCGCTCCTTCGACATCCGGCTGAAGCAGAACGAGGAGCTGGGGCTGGACCAGCTGGCCAATCTGGCCGTGGGCGCACGGGAGGGGTTCCCCATGAACATCAACGTGCTGGCCAAGCTCACCGAGAACACCCGTTCGGTGTGCATCAACCGTTACGACAAGGAACGGGCCATCTGGCTCTACGCCAACACCGCTCCCGGCGTGGCGCTGGGACACGCGGTGCAGGCCATGCGGAAGACCGCCGAGGACATTTTGCCTCCCGGCTACAGCGTCCGCTTCATCGGTCAGGTGGAGCGCATGGGCGAGACCTCGCAGGAGTTCATCGAAGTCATCGTGCTGGCGATCTTCCTCACCTATTTGCTCATCGTGGCCATCATGGAGTCGTGGACCAAGCCTTTCCTCATCATGTTCACGGTGCCCCTGGGGTTCCTCGGCATGTACCTTACGCTCTATCTGATGGGCATGTCCATGTCCATGATGGGGCTTCTGGGCGGCGTCATGATGATCGGCATCGTGGTGAACAACGCCATCCTCATCATGGATGAGTGCGCCGTCCTCACCGCCGCGGGGAAATCCACCCACACGGCCATGCTCGAAGCGACCAAGTCCAAATTCCGGCCCATCGTCATGACCAGCGTGGCCTCGGTGGCGGGGATGCTGCCCATGGCTCTGGGCACGGGGCTGGGTTCGGAACTGCGCAGCTCCTGCGGCATGGGCGTGGTCGGCGGACTGGCCTTCTCGGCGATCCTGACCTTGTACCTGATCCCGGCCCTGTATTTCGCCTTCGTGAAAGACAAGGTCGTCGTCAAAAAGGATTGATCCCCCCTTCCCTGCCCCGTAAAAAAGGCGGCCCCGGACTTATCCCGGAGCCGCTTTCTTCGTGCCGGCAAAAGCCGCGTCAGAGCACTTCGTGGACCAGCCGCACCACCTGATCCACGGAAGCAAGGTCGAGATGTTCTTCCCTTCCGTGGGCTCCGGAGCCGGTAGTCCCCGACACGCCCACCGGGACGCCGATCTTGCAGAGGTGGCGGGCATCGGTGGCTCCGGCCATCCGTTTGGGACCGGGATCGGCGGCGCCGAAGACCTTGGCGTAGGCCGCCAGAAGTTTCTTCATCTCGGGAGTGTCCGCCGGGGTGTCGAAGGGATCGCAGCTTCCGGCGACGGCCACTTCCAGACCGGTGGTCTTCCGGACGAAATCGATGATCTGTTCCTTTTCCTCAGTCTTCGTGAGCCGGATGTTCAGACGGGCTTCCGCCTCGTCGGGGATCCGGTTGACCACACTCCCGGCCCGGAGGACGGTGGGCGCGATGGAAGGCCGCCAGTCGTCCAGTCCCGTGGGATTGGACCAACCTCCGATAAGCTTGTGGAGCCCTTCCACCAGCTTGACCACGGGATTGTCCAAGGCCCAGGGCCGGGAGGCGTGGCCCCCTTTGCCCCGTGCGGTGAGTTTCAGATTCAGGATGCCCTTCTGGCAGTTGTAGATGCCGCCGCTGGCGTCGAGGATCAGCCCCAGACGCCGGGCGGAGTACCCCTGCTCCACCATGAAGGCGGTGGTATGCCCGCCGATCTCCTCGTCTCCGGTGAAGATGCAGCCGACGGAGCTCCCCGCGGGGGCGGTGCACATGGCCTTCACGGCGGCGACGGCGTTGCCCAGACAGTCGTCCGATCCCCGGCCGTAGATGATCCCGTCGCGGATCACGGGTTCGTACTGCGAAGGATCGTCCGCGGGGACCACATCCACGTGGGCGCAGAGCAAAATATCCTGCACCTTTCCGGGCTGAGTCGCCGCAAAGAGGACCTCCCTTTCGCCGCACTTTTCCAAGACGGTGAAGAGCTTGCGTTCGTCCAGAAAGGCCTTGATCCGGCGCTGGACGCGGTTGACGGCGGGGATGTCGGCGCTTTCGGGCCGCATGCGGATCAGTTCACAGAGCAGATCGATAAAAACATCTTTTTCCATTTCGACATTCCTTATTTTTCTGAATGACGGCGGCACAAAACCGCCTTTTCGGTACTAAATGTAACACCGGAGCGGGCCGTTGTCAAGGGAAAAACGTTCCTTTTTCCGCATTTACGCGACATCCCCGCCCGGCGTCACTCCAGCTGCCGCAGGAGCGCTTCGCAGGAAATGACCTTTTCGCGCAGATCGTTCAGCGAGTAGAAGTAGTGGTTACTCGCTTCGAAACCCAGCCGGGAATCCCGGCGGGCGAGTTCGTGAAGATGCCGCGCCAGCTCGATCTCCTCGCGCGCACAAGCGGCCATGATCTCCTTCCGGAAGCCCCGGTCCCTCGCGATGGTGAACCGGATCTGCAAACAGGCGCTGCGCAGATGGCAGTAAGATGCTTCCGCGATGGTGCAAAGTTCCCGGAAGGAGCGTTCTTCGCGCTCGTTTTCGGGCCGTTCGCCCTGCGCGAGGAGCTCCAGACCCCGTTTCCAGCCGGAGGAAACGAGTTCGAACTGCCTTTCGAGAACTTCTTCCGGATAGGGACCGCGCCAGCTTTCCAGGTCGTCATAGGGAAATCCCAGCATGGTGGCCTTGTACCCGGTCTTCCGCAAATGCAGCAGATTCTTCGGGCCGTAATTGCAGGGCCCCCGGTAGAGGACCGAGGAGTTGTGGAAAGGGTATTCCCGGAACGAATCGCCGAAGATCCGCCACGCGGCGCAGACTTGCTCCGCCAGCGCCGGGTGGAACAGGAAAGAAGCGATCTCCTCCGGCGTCGAATCCAGAAGCCGCAGATTCCCCCCCGGAAACCCGCCCAGAGTCCAGCTCAGGATCAGGTCGTTCACCCCGGTTTCGTCCAGATTCCGCAGGTGTTCCCGGATCAGGTACGGCACGGGCAGATAGGGCACGGCGGCCAGTTCCCAGGAGTTGTTGATCTGGATCTTGGCGACGGTCTTCATCCCCCGCGACCGGGCGAACTCCCAGCAGGCGCGGGATTCGGCGCTGGGGCCGGGGTGGGAAATGGAGTAGTCCTTCAGGTACTGCCGGACCCCGCCCGTTTCCGTAATCATGCCCCACTCGCTCACCGAACCGAACCAAATCGAGGCGGGAAGGCGCTTCAAAACCTCTTTCTTGAAAGGGACGTTTTCCGTGGACTGCCGGAAGGGCCGCCACGCCCAGTCGCAGGCGATGACCGCCGCCTCGGGCGCGGCCCGGCGGACGCCCCGTTCCATGGCGCAGAGGATCTCCGCAAGGATCGATTCCGGCGGGACCGACTTGCAGAAGGGGCATTTTTCGTGACTGGAAGCGTAGTTGCAGTTCGTCGGATTTTCCGACATGACGATGGCGAAGATGCCGCCCAGCTCCCGAACGCTGGAAAAAAGGAACTCCATCCCCGCTTCCAGCCACTTCAAGGGCTCCGGCGAGCGGGTGGTGCAGACGGTCCACCCACCCTCGGGCAGCTCCCAGCCGCCCCATTCGGGATGTTTCAGGTAGAACGCCTCCGGCAGGGCCCGAGGCTCGTTGAAGTATAAGTAAAGTTTCAAGCCGTGCTTCTTCAGCCGGGCGACGACGCGCCGCAGATTTTCCAGCCGCTTTTCCCGGCCCTCCGAGTACTCCTCACCGCCGGGGACGGGGTAAAAGTGGCGGAGCAGGGCATGGATCCAGACCCCCTTCACCCCCAGGGAAGCATATTGTTCGAGGAGCTTTTCCGGGACCGGGTCCCGCTCTTCCGTCTCCAGAAAGACGTCCCCGCAGCCTGCGGCGTAAGAGTGAAGAAAATTGCTCTCGAAGCCATACGGGGCCGAAGGGAAAGGGATGGGCTCCTGAGCCCCGTAATGCTCCTGAAAGGCCAGAGGCCGTTCCAGATATCCCGACCGTCCGGCCGGGAAATACCGTTCCGCAAGCTGCCGGATCCGGGCGGTCTCCTCTTCCTGCGCGGAGTTCAGCCCGGAGTAGAACACCGGCCCCGCGGCGGGTTTGTGACGGCCCAGCTTGGACCAGAAGAAATCCTCTTCGTGCAGCACCTGCGCCAGACGTTCCGGGGTCCAGTCGAGCAGCTGCAAAATCTGTCCGTAATCGAGGAGGTGCCAATTGCTCCGGATCAGGGAAAGGTAACAATGGGAGCGCCACTGCTCCTGCACGGGTTCCTCCGGGTCGAGGCCCAGCCGGGCGGCCTCCTCTTTCGCCGCCCCTTCGGACATCCGGAGCACGGCGGCCAGACGGGAAACGGGAACGAGGCCCCAGTTCCGCCAGATCGCCGCCTGCCACCGGGCGGGAAAATGGGGCAGCTCCACGGGCGCGGGGCTGTCGCCGCGGGGCAAATCCTCCGCGCGCAGGGGGCGGGATCCTTCCTGAGCCATCTTCGATCCATCCTTTCCGCTTTCCGGTGTTTCCGCCATACTATACACCCGCCGGGCAAAGTTTGCAAGCGGACAAAATGAGAGGAATTCGCGGAACAAGTGTTGAAAAAAAGGCCGAGACGTGGTACATTACTCGTCGGTCCGGGGGCCCCTGCCCCGGAGCGTTCGAAGAAACTGCGAAACACCTTCTTGAGGAAAGAAAACATCATGATACGGAAATGGGCATCGATCGCCTGCGCCCTTTTCGCCTCCATCGGCGGGGCGTACGGGGCGGAACTGCGGGCGCATTGGGATTTCGAGAACCTGAAAGACAACTGTTTCGCCGACAAGGTGAGCGGGCTCAAGGCCTCCGGGCCCGCGGGCGTCGATCTGAGGCGATTCCTGATGCCGGGACCGGAAGGGACGGCCGTCCGGTTCGTTCCCGGAAAAAATCCCCTGCGGGTCGAACACTGCGAAGCCCTCGATCTGAAGGACGATTTCACGGTGGAAGTGATCTTCAAACTCGATGCATCCGAAAAATTCCGCTGCATCTTCTGGAAGGGCGACCGCACGAAAGACCCGGAACAGGTCAACTATCACGTGGGGCTCCGGGACGGCCGTCCGGAATTCAAGGTCAAGGGGCCGCAGGGGAAGTGGGTCGTCCGCAGCTGCCGGGCCGTCGTGAAAAACGGGGAGTGGAACCACCTGCTGATGCACTGGAAAGACGGGAAACTCACGGCGAAACTCAACGGCGCCGCCGTCCCGGTGGGGGAGGCCAACGGCGAAGAGCTTCCGGACGGTCTGGTGAGGACCCCGACCCCGGGGTTCTTCGGTCAGGGGGCGACGCCGAGACACCCCACCGCCTTCTTTGCAGGGGAACTCGACGATTTCAAGATCTGGCAGGGCGATGCCATGGAAAACCGGATCCCGGACTGGGACCGGAAACTTGCCGACGTGAAGAAACGCTTCGCCCGCCATCGGGAAATGGTTCGGAAAGAGGCGGAGGCGGCGAAGCTGGCCCTCGACCGCAAAATCGCCCGCTTCTGCGGCAAGAGCCGCTTCGGGTACGCCGTCGGCCCCGTCTCCCGCCGGATCATCACCCTCGAGGAACTCTTTGCGAAGTTTCCCGGTCAAAAAGCGGAACTGGAACTTGCCCGGAACGAAAGTGAAACGCTCCAGCTCTTCCTCTTCAACGCCCCCTCCGGCAAAAACACGGTCCGGAGCGTCGCCGTTTCCGCCCTGACCGGTCCGGGGAACGCCGTGATCCCGGCTTCGGGGATAACGGTGGGCGAAGTCGGCTCCGTCACCACCGTGCCGCCGGACATCCCGGTAGCTTTCACCGGGCCGATCCCGGACGTGATCTTCGCCGGAAAAACCGGCGGCGTCATCCCGGCGGACGGACTGAAGACCTTTGCGCTCCGGATCTTTTCCGGCCAGGCCCCGGCCGGGCTCTACCGCGGAAAAATTACGGTCACCATGAATACGGGCGTGATCGAGATCCCCCTCACCGTGCGGGTGTGGGATTTCGGTCTCCCGAAACGGACCACGCTCCGGACGGCGTTCTGCTTCTTCGAGCACTTCTACCGCAACTGGTACGGTCTCAAAAAGCTGTCGGCGGAACAGAAGCGGAAGATCTTCGATTTTCTGCTGGACTACCGGCTGAGCCCCTGCAACATCTACGATTCGGGCGGCGACGATCCCCTCCTGAGCGATCTGAAGATGATCCGCGAACGCACGAATTTCATGACGCTGCAATCGCTGTCGCGCCGGATGACGGCGGCCGACGCCGTCGGGAAATTCGAAGCGACGCTCCGGGAAGCGAAAAAACTGAACTTCGAAGACCACGTCTACTTCTACAGCTACGACGAGCTTATGGCGAATGTCCGGCGTCTTGCCGACGCGAAGCGGGATCTGAAGCTCCTGCGGGAAAAGATCCCCGATTTGAAGTGCATGCAGACCAGCTTCCCCGCCCCCGCCATACGGGAGCTCTTCAACGTGTGGTGTCCCCTCATCCTCCATTTCGCCGACCCGGCCAAACGGGCGGTGCTGGAGGATTTGAAGCGCAAAGGGTGCGAGATCTGGTGGTACTGGGCGGACGACCCGATCAAGCCGCTCCCGAATTTCTTCCTCGACTATCCCGTTTTCGACTGCCGGATCGTCGGGCTCCTGAGCCACATGTACGAAATCAAGGGCATCCTCTACTGGTGCACGAACCGGGAGTGGCCGACGAACATGGAGATCCGGGACAAATGGCCCGATGCGGCCTGGAAGCCGTACATATACAATCTGCGTACCAAAAAGCGGATCGCCAAAAACGGCATGGGCAATCTCATCTACCCCGGCAAAAACGGCGAACTCCTGCCCTCGCTGCGGCTCGAAAATCTGCGGGACGGGATCGAAGATCATGAGTATCTCGCGATCCTGAGCCGGGAATGCGCAAAACTTCCGCCGGGGCATCCGCTCCGCAAAAAGGCGGAAGCGCTGTTGAAGGTCCCCGCCCCGGTGGCGGAGTCCGTGACGCGTTATTCCTCCGATCCGGAAAATCTGCAGGCCTACCGCCGGGCTGTGGCGGAAATGATCGTCAAACTTAAGCGAGGTACGGCAAAATGAACAATCCCTGGCTCAACTGGAGCGTGTTCCTGAGCATCGGGAAACACGCCCGTTTTTGCGGCGAGTTGTGTTCGGTGCGCTTCACCTGGGAGCGGCCCCGCAAATCGGCCTCGACGGAAAAGGTGTTCATCGAAGAAAGTTTCCTCCGCTTCCTCCATCTGGCGCAGGAGCTGGCCCACGCGCCGCTGAAAAAGCTCCATGCGGTGAAGGCTCAGGACGCGAACATCCTCTACGCGCTGGCGGAGTTCGAAAACCGGGTCGCCGCCGAATTCGAAATGAACGAGGCCCTGCCCGACTCCATGCCGGACGTCTTCTTCATCAAGGCGAACTTCACCGGAGGGCACGTGACCAATCAGCCCCTGGGCGGGCACTTCGACGAACCGGGCTCCATCTTCGCCGACGAGAACGGTTTGAGCCTTTTCACCGTGGACTCCTGCGACCCGGAGATCGCGGGGGGCGTCTACGACACGGTCATGAAGACCGCCGAGCTGGAAGGAGCCCCGGAAATACCTGATGCGGAAAAACTCCTCGCCGCGGTCAGAAAGGCGGTGTACAGATGACGCCGATCAAGATCCTGGTCGCGGGGATCGCCAATCCCCACATCCCCGGTTACTGCCGCGGGTTCGCCAACACCCCCGATTACCCCTGGCAGATCGTCGCTCTGGCCGAAAGCGACCCCGGCCGCATGGCCATGGCGCAGCGGCTCCTCGCGGGCAAGGAGGTGAAATTCTACGCCGACTGGCGGACGATGCTCGATGCCCACCCGGAGGTCGAGGCCTTCCAGATCGGCAGCGACAACAAATACCACTTCGAAATGTTCCGGGAGTGCATCGCCCGCGGGAAACACATCTACAGCACCAAGGTGCCGACCATGGATCCCGAGGAAGGGGAAGAGCTGCTGAAGCTGACCCGCGATTACCCGAAGACGATCCAGGTGGAACTGGAGCTGCATTTCCGGCCTCAGTTCCGCTATGCCCGCGAACTGGTGCGGTCGGGCCGGCTCGGCACGATCCGGGCCATCTATCTGAGCAACGTTTCGCAAAGTCCCTGCAACTACTTCCCGAACTGGGGCGACCCCGAACTTTCATACGGGAAGGTCGTGCCGATCCGGCCCGGAGCGGATTATTTCCGCGGCGGCGCCCTCACCGACCACCCCCATCCCTTCGACATGATCCGCTGGATCACCGGACTGGAATTCGCCGAAGTCTGCGCCGTTTCCGCGAAAAATCAGCGCAGTCGTCTGAAGGTGGAAGACCACGTGGCCATCACGGGGAAACTTGAAGGCGGCGTCCCCTTCTTCATCAATCCCTCCTACTCCAACCTGGAAGAAAAAGTCCCCACGCGGCGGCTGCTCTGGCCCAAGTCCCTCGAGTGCAACCTCAAGATCACCGGCGACAAAGGCTATTACGAAACGGATTTCTTCGACAAGCCCATGTATCTGGTCGGCAAGGACTACGTTTCGCCGGACCGGCTGATCGTGGAGAATGCGCCGCGTCCGGTGCGGAACCAGTCGGAAACTTTGGAGGGGAGTTTCGCCGCCTGCGTCCGCGGGGAGCGGGCGACACCTGAGTCCTCCCTGCGGGACGGGCTCGAGGCGGTCAAGGTGATGAACGCCGCCTACGACGCCATCTACAGCGATGAAACCGTTTATCTCCCCGCCGGAAAGTGCAAAGAGGAGTGAAAGGAACTCTCATGCAGAAACTTCGTTTCGTATTCATGGACAACCGGGAAGAGACCCGCGAGATCGGAGAACCCGCCGAAACCTTCACGCTCCGGAGGGAGGATATCCCCGCGGGCGTGAGACACATCGACGTGATGCCCGAGTATTTCAGCGAGGAAACGGGAACGGAAGGGTTCCTGCTCATCCCGAGCATCGAAGGCTCCCACTACTCGAGCCTGACCTTTTTCCGTCCGCGGGAGGACGGCGAGGAGATTTTCCCCGACAGCTCCATGTCCTTCTACGCCTGCCGCCGGGGCCGCCGGGCGGTCTTGGCCATCGTCACCGGGATGAAATACGAGTACGCGCTGGTGCTCGGGGTCAAGGGGGGCCGGTACTACCTCTACCCGCGGTTCATCCTGAACGGAGCCGGAGCTTACGAGGACATCGGGATCCGCTTCGAGCGCTTCGAAGGTGATGTGCGCTATCCGGCTCTGGCCCGCGCCTACCGGAAGTTCCAGCTGGAGCAGGGAATGTGCCGGACCTTGCGCGAGAAGGCCGCCGAACGGCCGGTTTTGAAGGAGTTCGCCGAAACGGTGGAGTGCAGGATCCGTCTGGCGTGGAAACCCGTCCCCTCCACCATCGACGATCAGACCATCGGCGTCGACGAGCCGCCGGTCCATGCGGAACTGACCTTCGCGGATGTGGACGACATCATTTCCGAATTCCACAGGCAGAGCATCGACAAGGTGAACTTCTGCCTCGTCGGCTGGAACGCGGGCGGCCACGACGGGCGGTTCCCCGACCTTTTCCCCGTGGAGCCCTCGTGCGGCACCGTCGAAGAACTCGCCGCGCTGGCCGCGAAGGCGAAAGAACTGGGCTATCTCATCACGGCGCACACCAATCTGATCGAGGGCTACAGCGTGGGAAGACGTTTCGATCATGATCTCGTGCTGAAAAGGGAAGACGGCTCCGACTGCCGCGGCGGCAACTGGGGCGGCGGAAAATCCTACTATCTGTGCCCGAAGATGGCGTATGAACGCTATCTGGATCAGGATATGGACGATCTGAAAAAAATCGGATTCCGGGGCGAACACTACTTCGACGTGTTTTCCATCGTCCGGCCCGTCCCCTGCTTCCATCCGGACCACCCGCTGAACCGGAAGGAGGTCGCCGAATGGCGCTGCCGCATCATGAAAAAAGCGCAAGACGCCTTCGGCTGCATCGGGTCCGAGGGGAGCTGGGATTTCGCCGCAAATGTCCTCGATTACGTCCTCTACATGGCGTTCTTCTATCAGGAGAGAGTAAAACACCCCATGTGCGACGAATACATTCCTTTCTGGAATCTGGTCTACCACGGGATCACCCTCTACAACTGTTTCGCAGCCTCGGTGAATGCGAACATCAAGACCGACCGGGCGCTGAAAGTGATGAATTACGCCCTCGGGGGCCGCCCCCTCAACTATGTGAATTCCCGCTTCATAACGGGCCGGAACGTGTGGGGCGACGAGGACCTGCGGTATCA
>JAFSYV010000334.1 GCA_017443585.1 Lentisphaeria bacterium
ACCAGCCGCCGGGTCATGGAGTATGCCTCTTCGGTCGAAACCTCCAGCTTGATGTCGGCAATGGACTCGTCGAAGAAACCGGGGTGGATGGTGGACGCCATGTGCTTCATTCCTTCCAGACCGTGGAAGGGCGAATCCGGCTGCATCAGCACCGACTTGATCTCTGGATTCAGATGTTTCAGTCCCCGGCTCGTTCCCATGAACGTGCCAGAAGTGCCAGTCCCCGCCACGAAATGGGTCACGCGACGTTCGGTCTGTTCCCAGATCTCCACTGCCGTCCCCTCAAAATGGGCCTTCCAGTTGGCGTCGTTGTTGTACTGGTCGGGGTAAAAATACTTTTCCGGATGTTCGGCCACCAGTCTCCGGCACTCGTTGTAGGCGCCGTCCGAACTTTCCAGCGGGTCAGTTTCGATGATCTGGGCGCCGTAAAGACGAATCAGTTTCTTGCGCTCCGCGGTGGCGTTGGCCGGGAGACAAAGCACCACCTTATAACCCAGCGCGGCTCCCAGAGCGGCATACGCAACGCCCGTGTTTCCGCTGGTCGCGTCGATGATGGTCTTGTCGTGCGTCAAAAGACCCCGGGTGATCCCGTCCAGGATCATCGCCTTCGCTGCCCGGTCCTTCACCGAACCGGTCGGATTGAAATATTCCGCCTTCGCGTACAGCTCCACGCCGTCCAGCTCCCGGCTGATCGCGGGCAATTTCAGCAGCGGAGTCCCTCCGACCGCTTCAAAAACTGTTTTCCCCAACTCCATGTTACACCTGCTTCTGTTTAATTACTACCATCTCGGTAGTGTATTTTTTACAACAAAAACTATCATTATGGTAGTGTATTTTTGTAATAAAAAAAGGAACGCATCCTTCACTTTGTCTGAGGTACTATTATACACTTCTCGTTTTATTTGTCAAGGGGATTCCTACAAAAATGGTAGGATTTTTTGAAAATTTTTTATCCTTCCTAAATTTCCGATTCTTTCACCGATTTTTTCCGGCTGCGGCGCTCCGTTCCAGGAACCACGTCAGGACGCGGTGATCCGAAAGCAGCTCAGGGTGCCAGGCGAGCGCCAGCTGATTCCCCTGCATGACCGCGGTCGGCTTCCCGTTGTATTCGGAAAGGATCGTTACCCCGGTTCCGACACTCTCGATGGAAGGGGCACGGATGAACGACATCGGGACACGGCTCATTTCCGCAAAATTCCCCTCGGTATGGAAACTGCCCAGCTGCCGCCCGTAGGCATTGCGGCGTACAGTCACATCCAGCGTGCGGAAATACGTAAAGGAATCGTTTTCGATTTGGTCCGCCAGCAGGATCAACCCCGCGCAGGTGGCGAAAACCGGCAGGCCTGCCTGGAGCCGTTCCTGAAGTGGGGAAAACAGTTCCAGTTCGCGGAGCAGTTTCCCGATCACCGTGCTTTCCCCGCCGGGGAGCACCAGCGCGTCGAACGTCTTCTGCAAATCGGCACGCTGTCGGATCTCCATTACTTCGACCCCACATTGTCGCAGAGCACTTTCGTGTTCGGCGAAATCGCCCTGTAGGGCAAGGACAGCGATACGGTACGTCATTTGCCGCGTTCCTCCATGATGAGCTTGATCTCGTCGGGGTTGATGCCTACCATGGCTTCGCCGAGCCCGGCGGAAAGTTCCGCGATCATGGCAGCATCCTGATAGTTGGTGACGGCCTTGACGATGGCATTGGCGCGTTTTGCCGGATTGCCGCTCTTGAAGATGCCCGAACCCACGAAAACGCCTTCAGCGCCCAGCTGCATCATCAGCGAGGCGTCGGCGGGAGTGGCGATACCGCCCGCCGCGAAATTCACCACCGGCAGTTTGCCGTTTTCATGAACGTAACGCAGGAGCTCGTAGGAGACGCCGAGTTCCTTTGCCGCTTCGAAAAGTTCATCTTCGCGCAGCCCGGCGACCCGGCGGATCTCCGCATTCATGCGGCGCATGTGGCGGACTGCCTGGATCACGTCGCCCGTACCGGGTTCGCCTTTAGTGCGGATCATTGCCGCCCCTTCCTGTATCCGGCGCAGTGCTTCGCCCAGGTCACGCGCTCCGCAGACGAAGGGGACCTTGAACGCGGTTTTGTCGATGTGGTACAGATCGTCCGCCGGGGAAAGTACTTCGCTTTCGTCGATGTAATCGATCTCGATTGCCTGCAGTATCTGCGCTTCCGCGAAGTGTCCGATCCGGCATTTCGCCATGACGGGGATGGAGACCGCCGCCTGGATCCCCTTGATCATTTCAGGATCGCTCATGCGGGAAACGCCGCCCGCCGCACGGATGTCAGCAGGAATACGTTCCAGTGCCATGACCGCGCACGCTCCGGCGGCCTCGGCGATCTTTGCCTGTTCCGGGGTGGTGACGTCCATAATGACTCCACCTTTGAGCATTTGGGCGAGATTACGGTTCAGTTCAGCCTGTTTCTTATCCATTTCAAATTCCTCCTTTCATTCAAGTTTCAGCAGGGTTTTCCTACCGTTCATATCCGTTTGTCCCAGTTCTTGAAGATGACCTCCTGATGGTTGGCGCGGATCGCCTGGCAGATCTCGGCGGGGTCACGCGAATCGTTGAGGGTGAACTGCGCCACATCGCGGTCCGCCAGCACAGCGTAGCCGCCGGGCGTCACCCGGGAGCCCGCGCTCATGTTGTCGGCGGCGCTCTGCACGATCATGTCCCGGAAGGCGGGGGATTCCCGCGTGGAGACCGTCATTCCGGACTCGGGGAAGACGATCCGGAACGCGAGCATCATCTGTTCCAGGTCGTTTTCATCCACCGGATGTTCGGGCTTGAAACCACCGCTGACGGGCGTGATGCGGGGGAAGGCGAACTGGATCCTGCTCTCGTAGCACTCTTTCATGAGGTAAAACGCATGGGCGCCCAGGCTCGCCGCCTCGGTCCGCCATGGAGCGAGCCCCAGAAGAAACGCGATCCCGAGCGTGCGGAACCCCGCCCTGCCCGCCCTCAGCTGTGTCCACACGCGGAAGTCGTAAACGCTCTTGGGGCCTGCCGGATGCAGGTATTTATAAAGTTCCTGG
>JAFSYV010000335.1 GCA_017443585.1 Lentisphaeria bacterium
ATGCTGGAGTTTTCCGAAGAGGCCCCCGGAGTCCCCGGGCTGGGGATTTTCCCCGGCACCTGCCGCAAGTTCGACGCAACTTCGGCGAAAGTTCCCCAGATCGGCTGGAACACCGTCCGCTTCCTCCCGGAGTGTCCTTTGGGTAAAGGGCTGGGCGATGAGCCGTGGTTCTATTTCGTCCACTCCTTCTACGTGCCCCTCGCCCCCTTCACCGCGGGGGTTGCCTCGTACACGACGGAGTTTTCCGCCGCCATCGGCGAAAAAAACTGTTTCGCCGTGCAGTTTCACCCCGAAAAGAGCAGCGACACGGGATTGGCCCTGCTCCGGAATTTCCTCTCTCTGCAGGAGTCCGGGCGATGAACTGGACCGAACTTTACGACCGGCTCTTCCAAGTTTACGGCGATTGCCGCTGTCCCCTCGTCCACGTCTCCCCCTTCCAGCTGCTGGCCGCGGTCATGCTTTCGGCCCAGTGCCGGGATGACCGGGTCAATCAGGTGACGAAGGAGCTTTTTGCCGAAGCCCCCGACGCCCCCGCCATGGCGGCGCTCCCCGTGGAGCGGATCGCCGAGCTCATCAAGCCCTGCGGCCTTTACGCCGCCAAGGCGAAGAATCTTTCCGCCGCCGCCAAAATGATCGTGGAAAAGTTCGGGAACACCGTTCCCCGGACCATGGAGGAGCTGATCCTGCTCCCCGGCATCGGCCGGAAAAGCGCCAACGTGATCCTGGGCAACTGTTTCGACATCCCCGGCTTCCCCGTGGACACCCACGTGAACCGGCTGCTGAACCGGCTGGGAGCGGTGAAGTGCGCCGATCCGGTCAAGATCGAAGCCGTCGTCGACGCCGCGGTTCCCCCGGAGCGCTGGACCAATTTTTCTCACCTGCTCATCTTCCACGGCCGGGCGGTCTGCCACGCCCGCAATCCCGAATGTGCGCGCTGCGTCCTGCGCTCCCTGTGCGCCTTCGGGAAGAAATGCAAGGAGCAGTGACCATGGGCTGGTTCAAGACCAAATTCCGGCAGATAAAGAAATTCCCCCGCTGGATCTACTGGCTTCCCGCCCGGACATTGCAGCTTTTCGCCCATACGCTCTTCAAGATCAGGTACGAAGATCCCGACAATCTGCGTTCGTCGCTGGGGGGCTACATCGGCTACACCTGGCACAACCGGCTCCTCTATTTTCCCTCCATCATGCCCCGCGCAGCCCGGTACCGGACCGCCGCCGTGGTCAGCGCCTCCAGGGACGGGCAGTACATCGCCGACCTGATCTCGATCTACGGCGTCCGGAGCCTCCGGGGCTCCTCCTCTCGGGGCGGCGCTCACGCCCTGCTGGACTCCGTGCGGGCGCTGAAAGAGGAGAACTTGAACGTGATCTTCACCCCCGACGGCCCCCGCGGGCCCAGATACCGGATGAAACCCGGCCCCGTCATGCTGGCCTCGCTCACCGGAGCGCCCCTCTGCCCCCTGAGCATCAACGTCACCAAGTGCTGGAGCGCAAAAAGCTGGGACGGATTCCAGATCCCCAAGCCGGGCGCGACCATCACCCTCGTCATCGGCAAGCCCATGATGATCCCCCCCGGTCTGGATGACGCCGGCATCGAGGAGTGGCGGCTCAAAGCCGAAGAGGCCCTGAACGCCATCACCGTCGATCCGCCGGAGGAGAAAGAGAAAAAGAAAGAGAAATAACGCGATCCGTTTTCAACCTCAAAGAGAAAGGAAGAAATCATGTACCAGCTTTTCGGAGACAAAGTTCAGGACTACTACGTCCGCAAACTCCGCGCCAACATGGCGGAGCGTCAGGCCCGTCTGGCGAAGATCACCACCCCGGAACAGTTCCGGGCCTATCAGCAGGAACTCAAGGAAAAGATCCGCCTTTCCTTCCAGCTCCCCACCGAAAAGACGCCGCTTGACCCCAGGATCACCGGCACGCTGAAGCGGGAGGGGTTCCGGGTGGAAAACGTGATCTACCACAGCCGTCCCAAACTGCCCGTCACGGCCAACTTGTACATTCCCGACGGCGCGGACCACTCGCCCGCGGTGCTGTTCCTCGCCGGACACTCCACCAACGGCAAGGCCAGCGACACCTATCAGCGGGCGATCCTTTCTCTGGTGGCCAACGGCTTCGTGGTGCTGGCTCCCGACCCCTCCGGTCAGGGCGAACGGTGCCAGCTGGTGGACGTTCCCCATGCCGAAGAGTTCGCCGGGCGGCCCACCTTCGAGCACAACATGATCTCCAAGCAGATGCTCCTCGTCGGCGAATTCTACACCTCGTGGTGCCTCTGGGACGCGGTGCGGAGCTTCGATTATCTGGCCTCGCGCAGTGAGGTCGATCCCAAGCGCATCTGCATCACGGGGAACTCCGGCGGCGGCAACATGAGCGCTTTCATGTCCGCCGTGGACGACCGGGCCTTCGCCATCGCGCCCAGCTGCTACGTCACCACCTGGCTCCACAACGTGGAAAACGAAGAGCCCGCCTGCGCCGAACAGGAACCCCAGTTCTTCATCGGCCACGGCTGCGAAATGGGCGACCTGCTGCTGGCCAACGCCCCCCGGCCCCTCCTGCTGCTGGGCCAGAAAAACGACTTCTTCGACGCCCGGGGCACGGCGGAAACCTACGCCGAAGTCAAGCGCTTCTACGACATGCTGGGCGAAGGAGACAAGATCCAGCTTTTCATCGGCCCCACCAATCACGGCTATCACAAGGAAAACCGGGCGGCCATGTACGAATTCTTCACCCGGCAGCTGAAGATGGGCGCTCCCAAGCCCGAAGACGAGAATCTGCAGGTCTTCACCGACGCCGAGCTGCAGTGCACCCCCACCGGGCAGGCCTCCCGGCTCGACGGCGAGATGATCACCATCGACTTCGCCCGGATCCTGGCCGACAAATTCAAGCTCGAACGCAAGGAGCTTTCCAGGGATGAGCTCAAGGAAAAGGTCCGCGAAATGCTCCGGCTGGACGAGAAAACCATCCCCGTGCCCTACCACCGGAACCTCAAATACCGCCGCTCCAACGGCTGTATGTTCTCCCGTTTCGGCCTCGAGACCGAGGAAAACATGCTGGTGATCCTGAAGCTCATGAGCAAAACCTGGCGCAACTGCCTGCACTTCCCCCGTGATTTCGAGCACTCCACGATCTACATCCCCCACGTGGATTCCCAGGACGAGATGCTGGAACTGGACTTCAAAGACTGCGGCGAAGTCTTCGGCCTCGACATGCGGGGCATCGGCGAGACCATGCCCTTGAGCTGCAACTACGCCAGCGGCCACGCTCAGGACTACACCCTCAATCCCTTCCGGACCGACAAGCTTTACAGCTTCTATGACAATCTGCACCGGGAGTTCTTCAGCTCCTACTGCTGCGACTACGACTACTCCGCCATCGGTCTGATGCTGGGACAGCCCTATCTGGGCGGCAGGGTCCGGGACATCCTGAGCGCCGTGAAGCTGATGAAGCACAACGGCCACAAGCATATCGACCTGATCGCCAAGGGACAGGGCGCCATTCCGGCCCTCTTCGCCGCGGTGCTTTCGGACGACATCGAGAACGTCTCTCTCATCCAGGCTCCGGAGTCCTTCGATTCCATGCTTCGGACGAGAGTCACCTACGTGCCCCAGTCGGTCATGCCCTGGGGCGTCCTCAAGTTCACCGACATCCCCGAGCTGATCAAGGCCACGAACGCCAAAGTCATCAGGTAATCAGGAAAGGAGTCCTTCTCATGTACGACAAGAACTATCTGAGAGAGCGCATGGGCTCCATGCGGCAGCTGGCGGGGATCCGCCGGGCCGAACTGGAAGACGGCAAGGGCCGCGGCATGCGGATATTGGACGTCACCAACGGCAGCGGCCTGGCCTTCACCGTCTACCCCGACCGGGGCATGGACATCGGGGAAACCACCTTCAAGGGCATCCCCATCGCATGGATCACCCCCAACGGGCCGGTGGCCCCCCAGTTCTACGACGCTTCCGGGCTCAACTGGCTGCGCTCCTGGGGCGGCGGGCTCCTCACCGGGTGCGGCCTGATGAACGTGGGCGGCCCCAACGCCTCCGGCGGCGAAGAACACGGGCTCCACGGCCGGCTTTCCCACACGCCCGCGGGGCAGGTCAACGCCAAGGCCGCCTGGGATGATGACGGCGTCTACCGCATCGAACTCGACGGCGAGATCCGGGTCAGCCGGGTCTTCGGCAAGAACATCTTCATGACCCGCCGGATCTCCACCGCGCTGGGCGAAAACAGCATCACCATCGAGGACGAGGTGGAAAATCAGGGCTTCCGTCCCACCCCCTTCATGCTGCTCTACCACATGAACTTCGGCTGGCCGCTGGTGGATGAATGCACCAAACTTTCCATGGCGGACCACAAGGTCATTCCCCAGAACGACATCGCCATCGCCGGACTCGGGGAGTGGAACCGTCTGGGAGCCCCCGACGGCAACTGGATCGAGCAGGTCTTCTATCACCAGCTCCCCGCCGACGAAAACGGTCTGGCCAAAGCGGTCCTGACCAATCCCAAGCTCGGACTGCAGGTCACGGTGGAGTACCGGACCGCCGAACTGCCCTACCTCGTCCAGTGGAAACAGCTGGGTCAGGGGGAATACGTCTGCGGCCTCGAACCCGCCAACTGCTTCCCCGAAGGCCAGTCGGCCATGATGAAGCGGGGCATCCTGAAGAAGCTTCAGCCGGGAGACATCTCGCGCTCCTACGTCAAGGTCTCGTTTCAGGAGTTATGAGTTTCTGCACCAACTGCCCCCGGCACTGCTCCCGGCCCCGGCCGGGAGGCTTCTGCGGCGCCGGGGAGCAACTGATCGTCGCACGGGCGGGGCTCCACTTCTGGGAAGAGCCCTGCATCAGCGGTTCCCGCGGCGCGGGGACCGTTTTTTTCGCCGGATGCAATCTCCGGTGCGTCTATTGTCAGAACTACGAGATCAGCAGCTGCTTCAGGGGCAAGGCCGTCTCGCAGAAAAGACTGCGCGAGATCTACTTCGAACTGATCGGCCAGGGGGCCCACAACATCGATCTGGTGACCCCCATGCACTACAGCGAACAGGTCCTCGCCACGCTGGCGGATCCCCTGCCCGTGCCGGTGGTCTGCAACACCAACGGCTACGAAAGTCCGGAAAACCTGCGCCGCTGGGAAGGAAAGGCGCAAGTCTACCTGCCGGACTTCAAGTATTCCGATGACGCCGCCGCCGCGAAATACAGCAGTGCGCCGGACTACTTTTCCG
This sequence comes from Lentisphaeria bacterium, assembly GCA_017443585.1. Lineage (GTDB taxonomy): Bacteria > Verrucomicrobiota > Lentisphaeria > Victivallales > Victivallaceae > UBA1784. The sequence continues at coordinate 5,218 of JAFSYV010000335.1, forward strand.
TCGCCTCGCAGGCGGTCCTCGAAATGTTCCGCCAGCGGGGGCGGCCCCGGTACGACGAACAGGGCATTTTGCAGTCGGGGGTGGTGATCCGCCACCTGATGCTCCCCGGCATGTGGCGGAACACGCAGGGCGTCATCGACTTCATAGCCTCCAACTTCGAGCCCGGCGACGTGCTGTTTTCCCTCATGCGCCAGTACCTGCCCCACGGCCGGGCGGAGGAATTCCCCGAACTCATGCGCAAGGTCACCGACGCGGAGTACGAGCGGGCGGTCGATTACATGATCGACTCCGGCATCGAAGACGGTTTTTTGCAGGAAAAGTCCTCGGCGGAAACGGAATTTATCCCGGTTTTCGACGGTTCCGGCGTGTAAACGGCTTGCATTTTCCGCGTTCGTGTGATAGATTATCCCCGCAGTCTCCGAAAGGGGAGTTTTTCAACCCAAATCAAGGAAATCGAAGAATGAAAAAGTTCATTGCGGCAGCCCTGAGCCTCGCCGCGGCGGCGACCGTCGCCGCCGGCCCCTCCGTTCCCATGAAGTCCGTTTCCGATTTCATCGGGCAGACCAAGCTCCTTAAGAGTACTGAAAACGGTTTCCGTTTCACCGCAGCCCCATATTTTTCGGTGGAGACCAAGGGCCGGATCCCCGTGGATCCCGCCAAAAAGTACCGCATCTCCTTCGAGTACCGCCTCGCTCCCGGTTCGAAACCCGTGCCCAACTTCTACTTGGGTCCGGTGGGCTTTGATGCGAAGGGAGCGAAGGTCGTCTGTTCCACCCAGAACTTCACCGCCGGCAGCGACACGACCCTTGCCGAAGCGGCCAAGGCCGGCGACACGGTCATCAAGATCAAAAACGGCAGCAAATGGTCCGTCAAGTGGGGCTTTGCGGCATTCAATACCAAGCCGGATCTCTCCGATCTGCCCAACAGCGACCTTGTTTCCATCAAGGCCATGGAAAAGACGGGGGACGTGTGGAACGTCACGCTGGCCCGGCCCCTCAAGAAAGACTACGCCGCCGGGACGAATGTCCGGAATCAGCGCGCAGGCGCCACCTACCGCTATGTGGTCTACGAGAAAGTTCCCACTGAGTGGAAGAAAGTCGATGCCGTGATCCAGGGCTGTGCACGGGAAGGGGCTCCCGGCTACGCCCGCAAGTGGCGTCTCGGCACGGTGCAGGCGGGGCTCGCCTTTTTCACGCTGGCCAAGGGCGGCGACGTCGAGATCCGCAATCTGGTCCTGGAAGAGATGGAATGATCCGTTCCCGATCCGAATAATCAAGGAGAAGTCATCATGAACAAATTTTTCACCGCCGTTTCCGCCGTGCTTCTGGGAGCCTCCCTCTGGGGCGCCGAAGCACTCGATGCAAAAAAAGCCGCCGATTTCACCGGGGACGTCAAGGATATCAAGGACGTGGGCGGCGGGGTCGTGCGCATCAGCACGAAAAAGCCCGCCTTCAGGATCCGCACGAAAAAGATCGCCATCGATCCGTCGCAGAAATACAAGCTCTCGGTGGAGTACCGGAAGGTTCCCGGCAGCAAATCGGAAGGCCGCTTCTACTGCGGACCGACCAACTTCGACGCCCAGGGGCGGGAGATCTCCTGCGACTCTCTCTTTCCCGTCGCGGGCAGCGAGACCACGCTGGTCACGCCCGTCAAGGTCGGCGACCGGATCGTGAGGATCAAAAACGGCTCCAAGTGGCAGGTGAAATACGGCCGGATCGCCTTCAACGTCAAGAACGACCTTTCCGATCTGCCCAACTTCGATCTGCTCCGCTTTTCCGCCATCAAGCCCATCGGCTTCGTTTGGGAAGTGACCCTCTCCGCCCCGGCGCCCAAGGCGTATCCTGAAGGAACCGCGGTCCGGAACCATCTGGACGGCGCCTCCTACCGCTACCTCGTCGGCAACGCCGTTCCCGGAGACCAGTGGAAAAAGGTCGAACGGGTGGTCGAAGGGGTCTCCCGCGACAACGTGCCCGAGAAGAACAACTCCTGGCGGATCGGGAGCGTTTCCGCCGCGCTGGTCTTCTTCATCAACGGCAAGGATCTGGACCTCGAGATCCGCAACGTGAAGATCACCCCCATCCTGTGAAACTCTTTCTCACGGAACGTTCCGGCGAGCTCTACCGACTGGTCCTGCAGCTCGCCGGTATTTTTTCCGCCCGCGGCGGACGGGCGCTGCTGGTGGGGGGCTCCGTCCGCGACGCCCTGCTGGGCCGCACCGTCAAGGACTTCGACATCGAGGTCCACGGCCTCGACGCGGGGACCCTTCTTTCTTCCCTCGAGGGCGTCTGCGAAGTCGATGCCGTGGGCATGAGTTTCGGCGTCATCAAGGTCAAGCACCGGGAAATCGACATCACGCTGCCCCGCAAGGAAAACAAGACGGGCGCGGGCCACCGGGGCTTTCTGGTGGAGACCGACCCAAAGCTCGGTTTCGCGGAGGCCGCCGCCCGTCGGGACTTCACCGTCAACGCCATCATGTACGATCCCCTGACCGATGAACTCATCGATCCGTGGAATGGGGCCGACGACCTGAAAAAGGGCATACTCCGGCACGTGAGCGAACACTTTTCCGAAGACCCCCTGCGGGTCCTGCGGGGCATGCAGTTCGCGGCCCGGCTGGGCTTCCGGGTCGCGCCGGAGACATTGGCCCTCTGCGCGGAACTCGATCAGAACGAACTCGCCGTCGAGCGCATCGGCACGGAGTGGGAAAAGCTCCTGCTTCAGGGAAAAAGCATTTCCGCCGGGCTGGAGTTCCTGAAACAGTGCCGCTGGATCCGCTTCTACCCCGAACTCGACAGGGTCTCCCGGAGCGAAAAGTGGCCGGAGCTCGTGAGCTTCGCCGACCGCTGCGCCGCGCTCCGCCCCGAGGGGAAGGATCGGGCATTGCTTTTCATGGCCTCAGCCCTGACCGTCCCTTGCGGGGCCGACCCCGATTCCGCCGCGGAGGCGTGTGCGAACTTCTGCCGCAGGCTCTGGAACCGGGAGGAGCTGATCGCCCGGGCGGCCCTCCTCGTCCGGACCTTCCGGGAGTATGAGGAAGCGTCCCCCGGAACCTTCACCGATCCCCTCTGCCGCAGACTTGCCCTCAAACTGCGGGGCCTTGCGTTGCTCGCACTGCTCTTCGAGGGGGCGGGAAAACGGGACGCCGCCGAGCGGCTCCGTGCCGCCGGGGAACGCCTCGGGGTCCTCGACGCCCCCCCTGCCCTGCTCCTCACCGGGCGCCACGGCATCGCCGCCGGGATGAAGCCGGGGCCCGCCATGGGGAAGCTCCTCGGCGAGTGCTTCGAAGCCCAGCTCGACGGTCTCTTCACCGACCTCGCAGGTGCGGAAAAGTTCCTCCGGGAGCGCCTGCGGGAGCAGGACGGCAAAAAAAGTTGAAATTTTTGCCCTGAGTGGATAAAAAAATATCCAAAAAGGCCTTGACTTTTTCCCGCCCCGGAGCTATATTATAAGCAAAGGCAACAGGCGGAATGGTTCCGCCCCGAAATTAAACAACAAAAAAAAGAAGGTGCAACAATGATCAAAGTTGGTATCAACGGTTTTGGCCGCATCGGCCGTATGGTTTTCCGCGCGGCGGTCGAGAATTTCGCCAAGGACATCGAAGTCGTGGGGATCAATGACCTCCTCGAACCCGATTATCTGGCCTACATGCTGAAGTACGACTCGGTCCACGGCATCTTCCAGCACGACGTGAAGGCTGAAGGCAACTTCCTCATCGTCGACGGCAAGAAGATCCAGGTCTTCGCCGAAAAAGATCCCGCCGCCATCACTTGGGGCGCCCTCGGTGTCGACGTCGTCGTCGAATCCACCGGTTTCTTCCTCACCGAAGAGCTGGCCGGCGCCCACATCAAGGCCGGCGCCAAGAAGGTCATCATG
>JAFSYV010000336.1 GCA_017443585.1 Lentisphaeria bacterium
GAGGAAAAGAAAATGCTGAAACTGGATTTTGCCAAGTGCGGCGGCCTGATCCCCGCCATCGCGCAGGACTGGAAAACCAACGAAGTGCTCATGCTGGCCTACATCAACGAAGAGGCTTGGAACGAAACGCTCAAGACGGGGCACGGGGTCTATTTTTCCCGTTCCCGGCAGAAGCTCTGGCACAAGGGCGAAAGCTCCGGGAACGTGCAGATCGTCCATGAGATTTTGGTCGACTGCGACGAGGACACGGTGATCTTCAAGGTGGAACAGATCGGTGGCGCCGCCTGCCACACGGGCCACGCCAGCTGCTTCTTCCGCCGCCTCAATGCGGACGGCTCCGTGACGGAGCTGGGCGAAAAGCTCTTCGACCCCGAAAAGGTTTACGGCAAAGGCCATAAGTGAGCCGGCCACGGCTCGAAAAAACAAGGAGAAGTTGAGATGTCCGAAACGCTTTTGACTGACGAATCCTTCGGCAACGGTGTGCAGGTCAAGATCACCAAGCCTGAAATCCAGTGGATCGACACCGACGAGCGGCCATCCTACCACGGCTGGCCCACGGTGGCCAACATGGGGAACGACCGTCTGGCGCTGGTGTGTTCCGGGGAGCGCGAAGCCCATGTGGACCCCTTCGGACGGGTGCTTCTCTACGAAAGCGCCGACGGCGGCAGGACTTGGAGCAAGCCCCGCCGGCTCTCCTCCGGCCCGCTGGACGACCGGGACGCAGGGATCATCGTCACCCCCGCGGGAACGTGGCTGGTCAATTACTTCACGAGTTTGGCCTTCACCTACACGGGCGACCGGGCGGGGGCCCAGGCCCACTGGATCAAGGTCGAGGACAATATCAACATCAGCATGATGCGGCGCGAACACGGCTTCTACATGCTCCGTTCCACCGATCAGGGGAAGACCTGGAGCGACAAGTACCTGGTCCCCGTGAACAACGTCCACGGCCCCATCGTGCTTAGTGACGGCTCCCTCTTCTTCTGCGGGCGCGGGTACAACACGACGACTCCCGTCTGCCTGTCGTGCCACTCCGACGACATCGTCTGCCTGCGTTCGACGGACGACGGCGTCACGTGGGAGGAGATCTCCCGCTTCCATACGGGGGATTTCGGCGAACACAATCTGCGCGGGTGGCATGAACTCCACAGCGTGGAGACGGCATCGGGCAAGATCATCACCCAGATCCGCTACACCAACGGCACGTGGCAGATGGTCTCCGAGGACGGCGGCCGCACCTGGAAGGACCTGCACAAAATCACGGCGGGATTCCCCTCCCATCTGCTGAAGCTCCGGGACGGGCGGCTGCTGATGAGCTACGGCTACCGGATGCCGCCTTACGGCAACCGCTGCCGGATCAGCACCGACGACGGGCAGAGTTGGTCCGATCCCATCATCATCTCGGACGACGGCTGGACCATCGATCTGGGCTATCCCTCCACGGCGGAGCTCGCCGACGGCACTCTGGTGACGGTCTGGTACGAAGTCCGCCATAAACGGCCTTCCGAGGAGAACTACCCCCCGAAGGGCCGCGCCTGGGTCCGCTGCGCCCGCTGGGGCTTCGAAGAGTAATTCCCTGCATACGGCACATGCGGGCCGCAAACGCCTGTTTGCGATAGCGGCAGGGCCGCAGACCGGAATCATGCCAAACGCCGGGCCGCCGCCCTTTCTGCGGCGCGTTTGCCGGACCGGTCGGCCTTTGCTCAGGCGTCGAACTTGCAGCTGGTCCGCAGAAATTCCGCGGCGAGCTCGGGCCAGTGACGGGCGTCGGGGAGCTTTTCGGCGAGCCCGGTGCCGTGGGGGCCTTCGGGGACGATGTGCAAGGCCGCCTTGACCTTGGCCGCCCAGAGGCGTTTAGCGAAGTCCACGGAACTGAGAACGTTCACCGCGTTGTCCGTAGCGGTCTGCCACAGGAATGAGGGCGGGAACTCCGATGTTACGTGTTCGTCGATGGAGACGGCGGCGCGGACTGCGGGATCTTCCTCATCTCCCCCGGAGAGAACCTTGGTGAGTCCGGGATTGCCCCAGACCGGGTTGGCGCTCAAGGCGGCGTAACAGAGGATCAGCGCATCGGGCCGGGCGGAAAATTGGTCCGCCGCGTCGCCCGCGGAAGAATCGACCGTGGCGTAGTGGACGGCGGCGGAGGCCGCCAGATGGCCGCCGGCGGAAAATCCCAGTGCGGCGATCTGGTTCGGGATCACCTGCCACGCCTCGGCGTTCATCCGGACGATGCGGATGGCCCGGAGCAGGTCCTGAGTGGGCTCGGGGAATTTCGTGGGTTGGATCCGGTATTCGAGGACCACGGCGTGGAACCCCAGCTCGTTGAAGCGCCGGGCCACGGGGAGCCCTTCGTAACGCCCGAAGTGGGTGTAGCCGCCCCCCGGACAGACCACGATGAGAGGCCGGGGGCCGGAAGAGCGGGGGAGAAGGGCAGTTTCGATGTAGGGCCGCTGGCCGTTGGAGGAGACTTCGTTCCAGAGATCGATGCGCATAAAATGTTTTCCTTTCATATATGAAAAAGGAGACCCCGCGGAACAGGATCTCCTTTTGTTTTGTTGTGACCTTACTTGCGTTCGAAAAGGGCGCGGATCCGGGCGCCGGTGATCTCCACCGGGTGCTTGCCCAGAGCTTCGCGCTTGGCCTTGAGGTTGGGGGCTCCGGCACGGGCTTCGGCGATCCATTCTTTCGCGAATTCGCCGTTCTCGATCCGCTTCAACGCCTCTTTCATCCGCTCCTTGACGTCGGGGGAGATGATCTTGGAGCCGGTGACGTATTCGCCCCACTCCGCCGTGTTGGAAATGACGGCGTTCATCTTCTGGATGCCGCCCTCGTAGACCAGGTCGACGATGAGCTTCATCTCGTGGACGCACTCGAAATAGGCCATTTCCGGAGGGTATCCGGCCTCGATGAGGACTTCGAAGCCGTACTTCATCAGATCGACCACGCCGCCGCAGATGACGTTCTGCTCGCCGAAGAGGTCTTCGTAGGTTTCCTGGGCCAGGGTGCATTCGAGGACGCCCGCACGGGTGAGTCCTTCAGCCTTGGCGATGGCGAGAGCCACCTCGCGGGCCTTGCCCGAGGCGTTGACGTCGGCGGCGATGAGGCCGGGAACGCCGAAGCCCTCGACGAAGCGCTTGCGCTCTTCGGTCCCGGGGCTCTTGGGGGCGATCATGATCACGTCCACGCCCGCCGGGGGGACGATCTCCTTGAAGACGATGCTGAAGCCGTGGGAGAAGGAAAGCGTCTTCCCCGGTTTGACGGCGGGGGCGATCTCCTGACGGTAGACGGGGCCGTGCATTTCGTCGGGCAGGAGGATGTGGATGATGTCCGCTTCTTCGGCGGCCTGAGATACGCTGAGGACCTTGAAGCCGTCCTGCACCGCCGCGTCGAAGGATTTGCCGGGACGCACGCCGACGATCACGTTCAGACCGGAGTCCCGCATGCAGAGGGACTGGGCCCGGCCCTGACTGCCGTAGCCGATGACCGCGATGGTCTTGCCGTTGAGGACGCTCAAATCCGCGTCGTTGTCATGCAGGATACGCATATTTTCCATTTCTCCAAACTCCTTTCATAGTGGGTTGCACACTGTTTAATATATCACACAAGGGCCGTTCTTTCAAGTCCTTTCAGTGCTTGAAGGCCGCGGGATCGAGCCCGATGCCCCGCTTGAGGAACTCCGGGTCGGTGGCGATGTAGTCGGTGATGACCACTTTTTCGCCCCGCTGGAGCTCCACGTTGTTGGACTTCCGGAAGAGCTCCTTCTGGCTCGGGGACGCCTGACCCTTGATGTAGCTGTTGTGCCAGTCGGTGAGATCCTTGAAGTGGTAGAACCAGGGGAGCGCCTTCATCTTCGGGTCGCCGAAAAGGGCCGTCGGGGCGATGCCGAGGAACTTGCAGGCAGCGTCGTAGGAGAGGATCTGCTGGCCGAAGCGGCCCTGCCGCATCCACTCGGTGTTGAGGATCTCGCCGCCGTCGTTCTTGGGGAGCTGTTCTCCGTTGCGCTTGTAGAAGCTGTAGACGGGCTTTTGAGCCCGGCTCACCCGCACGAGGAAGCCGTTGTCGTGCTCCTTGAAGGTGGCCGCGTCGCCGATCCCCAGACAGGGATTCTGCACCTTCTGCAGCTCATGCCCGGCGAAGATGCAGTGGTGGATGACCGCGCCCGCTTCGGGAGAGGTCCCGATGTAGCCGTGGTTGACCTTGTTCCGGACGAAGACGCAGTTGCGGACCTCCAGACCGGGACAGCTGCTCAGGGAGATGCCGCCGAAGGCCGACACGCTCACGCAGTTTTCGATCAGGAGATCCCTCACCTGTCCCGCGGAAAAGGCGCGCTGGCCGTTGCCGATGCGGTTGTCGTAGAAGATGCGGCTCAAGGTGATGTTCTTGCCGCCGTGGAGGACCACGCCCCCCGCCGTGCCCAGGCTGCAGTTCCCGAAGTTGTTCATGATATGGAAATTGTCGATCTTGATATCGTTCTTGTTTCGGACGAAGATGCCCTGAGCCAATTTGCGGAATCCGTCGATGATGACCTCGGTCCCCGGTTTCCCGGCGATGGTGAGAACTTTCCCCGTGTCGCCCGTGGCGAAGACCCGGACCGTTTCCTTGTAGACGCCGGGCCCCACGAGGACGGTGTCTCCGGGCCGGGCCTTTTCCACCGCGGCGCAGATGGAGCCGAAGGCCTTTTCGGGCGAGGAGCCGTCATTCCGGTTGTCGCCCGTTTGCGCCACGTGGAGCGTCCGGGGGCGGTCCTCCTTCAGCGTGGTGAATTCCACGGGGAGTTTCACCGGAGTTGCCTTGACGAAGGGTGCGTTGGTGATGCGCTTCACCGTGTAGGGGGTGACTTCGATCGTGCCCTTGAACGCGCTTCCGGGAACGAGCCCCGTGAAGGAGATGGCGTATTCGGGCTGGCCGCCGTCCCGTGCGACGCGGGCCTTTTCTTTCCCGGATCTCACGGTGATGTTGGCGCGGGAGATCCACGGACTGCGCACGATGACCGTGGCGGTCGTGGCCGAAACGGCGCCCACGCGGACCTCATGGGTCCCGGCGGGAACTACGGAATCGTAGCGGTAGGGCCCGGCGGGGAATCCGTCGCCGCAGCGCCCGGCGAAGGCGTAGTGGTTCCTGATGGTGTAGTCCCCGGCGGCGGGAGCGCTGAACTCGGGCGCGGGGGCCTTGAAGGAGCCCGTCTCCCCGGCGGGGATCGCCCCCGTCACGTAGGCGTTCCAGCCGGAAAAGCGCGGCCTGCCGCTGAAAGAGGAAACGAAGATGTTGCCGCGCAGGAATCCACCCGCCGCGCCGGAAGCCTTCTTCGCGAAAAGGCAGTGGCGCACGGAGGCTCCGGCGGGGATGACCGCTTCCTGCGTGAAAAGGCACCGCTTCAGCGTCAGATCCGGAGTGTTCCCGAAGGAAACGGCTCCCGTCACGTTGAGATTTTCCAAGAGGACATTTTTGCAGTTGACGAGCTTCACGCCGCCCGCCAGCACTGCGGGCGTCACGCCCCGGCCCCGGATGATGACGTTGGAAAGGTTCTGCAGCACGAGGGGCGCGTCGAAACGACCCGTCAGGTAAAGCCTGCCGCCGGAAGAGAGCTTCGCCGCTGCGGCTTGAAGGGTCTTCAACGCTTCGGCGGTGCTGTTGCCGGATTTGCCGTCATTGCCCCTGGGCGAGACGAAGAGGATCTTGTCGGAAAATCCCGCCAAACCCCAGTCGCCCCCTTCGCGGCTGCGGAACCGGGAATTTTTCTGGAGGTGGAAATCCAGGTGGGCGGGATCGACGAACTCCCGGTCGTGGCTGAAGGGCTTTTCACGGGAGCGGCAGATGCTCAGCTTGGCCTTGCCGTCGTAGTAGGTGTCGCCGCTGGAAAAGACGCAGTTTTCGATGTAGCGGGAGTGGATGGCGTTGCTGGCGTAGGTGCGGATGACCTTCGAGGTGGCGCTGGGATACTTGATCCACACGTCGCCGTACTGGTTATCGAAGGCGATGCAGCTGTCGATGAGGCAGCGGTCGAAGGTGCCGCCGTAGAAGCGCTGCCCCGCCATGCCGGAGCCGAAGGAGATGATCCGGCGCTGGACGGACTGCTTCACCGGCCCGAAGCAGATCAGATTGCCGCCGGAGCCGTTGAACTCGTTCTCGTTGCAGAAGAGCAGACAGTCCTCGATGACCGTGTTGCCGCCTCTCGTGGTGGTGATGCCGCCGCCCGAAAGGTAGATGATGCAGTTGCGGATGGAGCAGGATTCGGGCTGCAGAATATAGATGCCGCCGAAGGTGGATGAGGCGTTGACCTTCCGCGTGGCGGAGTTGTAGCCGCTGAAGATGATCCCTTCGATGTGGAGGTCAAAGTTTCCCGTTCCCGTGAAGCGCAGCGCGTCGCCCCGGAGGAGCGAAAAGGTGACGAAGTGCTTCGCAGGGCTCTGCCGGTCGGTGCACTGGATATAAACCTTTTTCCCCTCCTCGTCGAAGAAGGAGGAGCCGGGGGTGTATTCCACCTCGTTCACCGAAGGCATCTTCTGGTACTTTTTGAGGGTGTCCCGCTCGAGGACGTACTGGGGCATGGTTTCGACGGAGCAGACCCAGACGTTCTTCCGGCCGGGGACGGCGGTGAAAGCGGGCGCCGGGACGTCGCCCCGCATGTGGACGCTCCCCGGGATCTTCGCCCGGATCGTGGTCGGCTTACCCTTCACGCCCTTGAAGGTGAGGGTGGCTTCCTCAAGGTACTCTCCGGGCAGGATCGTCACCGTGTCGCCGGGTTTCATTCCGGTCACGGCCTTTTTGATGGTCCTCAACGGAGCCGCTTCGGACGTGCCGGGATTCTTGTCGGAGCCGTTGACGCCGACGAAGTACTCCTGCGCGCCGAGGCACAGCAGGGAAAAGAGACTCAAGGCAAACGACGCTTTTTTCATCCTGTTCCTCCTTTGTGGGAATGGTTGAGTGTGTCCGGGATCATTCGGCCGTCAGGAGCACCGCATCGTGGGGCGCGAGGGCGATCTGGGAAAGGATCCGTCTGCCGTCCAGCAGATCGACGCAGTTCTCGGGCAGCTCGAGCTCCTTCGCGGTCCAGGTGATCTCCTGTTCCGTGTCGTTGACGAGGGCCACCGCCCGGCGGCCGTCGACGGTCCCTTCGAAGGCCCGGGGCCAGATGCCGGGATAGGCCTTGTAGGGGCGGGCGTCGCGCATCCGGATGTCCTGAGCCTTGGCGAGGAGCGCGTTCCGGTCGGCGTTGATGGTCCCCAGATGGTCGCTGGTGAGCGCCACGCCGGTCATGATGGCCGCAAGCACCGAGAACTTCGCCTCGTTCCGGGTGTAGAAGGCGTTGTCCTGACGGGCCATGACGGTGTCGGGATCCGCCCGGAACCAGCGGTCGAACATGAAGAAATTCCCCATGCTGATGCGGAACGCGTCCAGAATGGAACAGCCCGTGTTGTGGGGACAGTGATCCTTTGCGGCCGTGCAGAAATACCGGCCCGTGTCGTTGCTCACCCGTGCGTTGTCGACCAGCCCGAGGCAGGGCAGGAAGGGCTCCGAACAGGCCATGATGAGGGCGTCGGGGACGGCCTTGCGGATCGTTTCGAGGAGCAGACGGAAGGCGCTGACGGCGGTGGCGTTCGGATCCCGGCGGATCCCCTCCTGAAGTCCGAAACGGAGCCCGTCCAGTTTGAAGTAGGTGAAGCCCCAGTCCCAGAAGGTTTTGAACACGTTGACGATGTGTTCCCTTGCTTCGGGGATCGTGGCGTCGAGGCAGGCCCAGCGGTTGTCGGGGGCGGGGGACCAGCCGGGCATGGTGACCGTTTCGCCCTTGGCGTCCTTGACGAACCAGTCGGGGTGTTCCCGGTAGACTCGGCTCGCGGTGGAGGCGGTGGTGGGCATGAGCCAGATGCCGGCTTTCATGCCGCCCGCGATGATCTTCTGCGCCACCTCTTTGACGGGGGTGGGCCAGGTGTCGCACTGGTCCAGCCAGTCTCCCTGGAAGGTCTGATAGCCGTCGTCGATCTGGACGTATTCGGCGGCGTAGGGGCTCCGGTTGGCGGCGAGAGCTTCGATGTTTTCGAGGGTGTGGGCTTGGGTCACGCCCTTGTAGTAGTAGTACCAGGTGCAGTAGCCGGTCATGTTCTTTTCCGCCTTGATGGGGCGGACGCCCATCTTCTTCGCGGCGATGTCGGCGTAGTCGAAGAGGAGCTGCCGCCAGTCGGGACCTTCGAGGATGACCGTTTCCTCGGGCTTCTCGCCTTCGCGGATGTCCGGCTGCCACATTTCGATGGCCACGGCGTAGCTGTTGTGGTAGACCGCCCGGAACATGGTGAGGGAGCGGAACGCCGTCACGGCCCCGGCGAGCACGTAGCGGTCGGGATTGCCCACGACGATGACGCCGGTGCTGGAAATGTCGCCGATGGTGAGCCCGCCGACCATCGGCGGCAGGGGCGAACTGCGCCCCATGGTAAGGGTGGTGGTGCAGACCGCGGCTCCCGCGGGCAGATCGAGTTTGACCAGCCGCCGATATCCGCCGGAAAGAGGTTCCCAAGACAAAGCCATGATCGAATTCCTTTCGCGTTTCTGTTGTATAAGGGCACGGTTATAATTTACCACCGGCCCAGGCGTTTGTCAAACGGTAAAGGAAAAACTTCGGTTTTTTCATGCCGGAGGTTTGTCGGGAGGGGAACACGGACCGACACGGACTCACACGGACCGACACGGACGTTTTTTTGCGATAGTGGCCGGGCCGCAGACCAAAATTACCGCAAGCCCCGTGCAGGCGCCGCGGACGCTATGCAATACCGCCGGGCCGGTTGGCAGTCTGCGGACGAGACGCTGAGTGTCACACCCCGCGCGTATCGGCCAGTGATGAAAGATCCCGCCCCCTGGGGCGTGTCTAAACCAACGGCTCACGCCGCCCCGGCGAAGGGGCGAAGCCCCGAGCGCGCAGGAGCCGAGCGAAGCGAACCGCCGCCGCTTCGGGCGGCGGACGCGGCCGAAGGCCAGCGGGCGAAGTGGCGACGAGCACCCGACGACATCGGATCCGCCGCAGGGGGGGGCGATGCCGACGCTGTAATCAAATAATGAGGCTTCTCACCAAACGCCGGTGGTCGCCCCAAACGCACCAAAAAGATCGGCGGCCGCTGCACCCCATAATCGGGGTGCCCCGTGGAAAAGAGGGGGCCGAGGGGGAGAAAAACACGGCAGTGGTTTGCCCCCCCCGCTCCGCACGCCTCATGAACGCTTACAGAGCGCCCGTAAAACTGATCTCCGACGTGACTCCGTTCTTTTCTGACAGATTTGCGATTTTTTGCCGTTTGCGGCTTGCTTTTTTTCCGATCGTGATGTAAATTATGACAAGGGGAAGCGCATTCAGCGTTTCCCGGAAAGTAATCGAGGTATAGTCAGGAACAACGATCATCGAGTAAAAAAATTGGCAGACTGATTGTAAACGTCCATCTCTGAACCAGCACTTCGAATTTAGACGGAACACAATACGCTTTTGCGATCGGTGTGGCCGTGTGTTTACACGGCACATTCCGGTCTTGTGTGTATTGTGTCGCCGTGCTGGGCGCAGAGATGGGCACATCTTCGGGGTGTGCCTCTTTTTTTTGCCCGGATCGAACAAAAGAAAGGGAATGAGCTCATGGCAAAAAACAATGTCAACTGCCCTTATTGCGTGCGCGTGGTGAGGTACGGTACACAGTCAGTTTGAAAAGGAGGAGTTATGGCACTGAACTATCGAGATATCGTTCACCCGGAAGACGAGAAGGCGTTGCGGCAGCTGCAGAACACGCCGGGGGTAAAACTCATAGCGGAAAAAATCGTCAACATGGGCTATGAAAAATTCTATCGCAATCTTTACATGGCTGATCATGTAAGATTAGGGCCTGACCAACTGCCGGAAGTCTATAATCTTTTGCCGCCGATTGCAGAAAAATTGGGGATTGAAGTCCCGGAGTTATATATTCAGCAACAGCCCGCACCCAACGCTTGGACAGTTGGTGATAAACACCCGCTTATTGTTCTCTATAGCGGCTTGATTACCGCCCTGACGAAGGAAGAGCTGGCATCCGTTTTGGCACATGAATGCGGTCATATCCTTTGTCACCATTGTTTGTATAAAACCGTGCTGTCGCTTCTTCAGAGTCTGGCGGTCATGGGAGGCATCGGTTTGGGAGTGGATACTCTGCTTTCAAAACCGCTGATCCTGGCTGCGTTGTATGCTTCATGCTACTGGTCGCGAAGGTCCGAATACTCGGCGGATCGGGCGGCGTTGATTTATACGGAGGACATAGAGTTGAACAAATCCGCATTGTTGCGCCTTGCCGCCGGTCCCCGCAGCGTAAGCGAGAACATAAATTTGGAACGTTTTGCCGAGCAGACACAAATGCAGGATGACCAAGTTGCCAACAGTATGTGGGATAAAATCCTGTATACGATTCTCGTCAGCGAAAAGACGCATCCCTTCATGACGACAAGATTGGCCGAATTGAACGCCTGGGGCAAGAGTGCCCAGTATCGGATGGTTCTCGACGGCATGAAAAATAAGTCTATGGTCTCAAGCGGCGCAAAATGTCCCGGCTGCGGCGCGGAAATTGAGGACGCATGGAAATTCTGCAGGCATTGCGGATACCAGCTCAAATAGGAAAGGAGTAGTAAAAATGTCCGTACACAACGAAATTTTCTTTGCACCGCCCGAGGTGATCCCGCAAATCGTGGAGGATCTGCGTTTGATCCTGCAAAATCGTTATCGGGTGGATGTGCAGGAACGGATGTCCCAAGGGTATGAATTACAAGTCCGGAAAGGAAAGTATCTGGCGTTTTTGGGACTGAGTCTGAACAAGACGATCTACATTTCTCCCTCAACCAACGGTAAGATCAGTTGCGAGATCAGCGGCGGCGAATTGGGCGAACTGATTCTTCCCGGCATACTGGCGTTGATTTTTATCTTCGTTTTCCTGGGAATTGGACTTATCGTTGTCGTTCCCTGCGCGGTGTGGGGGCTGAAAGTCAAAAAAGATTTCAACACCTACATCTTCAAGGAAGTCGGAAAATTTGCGGAACAGTACAAGGGACAAAACGTTTCAAGCGGGACGGCGGCAACTGTGTCTGAGCACAAATGCAGCAAGTGCGGGAATGTGCTTGATGCGCCCGGGTTCTGTCCGGAATGCGGGACCAAGGTGAATTAAATAATCATAAGGAGATTTATCATGCAGGAATTGACACCCAAAGAATACGCCGATCTGTTGAACGAAGAAGGCGAATTGGCTCTCGAAAAGATGAGCGATGAGCAGAAACTTACATTGCTTTTGGCAAAAACGGTGAAAGCTTCCGAAGGGGTAGCCGCAGCGGGAACGAGATGTCCTTTCTGTAAGGGCAGCCGCTTTCAGCGGGGCACTGATTTTACGTGTTTCCACTGTGGAGGAAAGGGGTGGCGTTGACAACCCTCTCATGTTTGGAAATAGAGTGTTCCCTTATTCAGTAGGCATGAAAAAACGTTTTTTTACGTTGTGTTCTATGAGCCCGATTAAGTGCTTGCGGTGCGGGGAAAAGCAAAACGTCCCGTTTTTCTTTCCCCCGCGCCCCCTATCTTTTCGGGAGGGCACCCCGCCTCGGGGGTGAAACGGCCGCCGACCTTTTTGGCGCGTTTGGGGCTCCGACCAACGTTGAGTGAGAAGCCTCTTTCATTAGATTACTGGCGGGGGCATGGGATCAGCCGCAGGCTGGCCCATGCCCCCTTACTGCTCGTCGCCACTTCGCCCGCGACCCTGTCGGGCCGCGTCCGCCGCCCGATGCGGCGGCGGTTCGCTTCGTTCGTCTCCTGCGCGCTCGGCGCTAAGCGCCTTCGCCGGGGCGGCCCTGCCATTGGTTTTGACATGCCGCAGCCAGCGGGATCTTTCACCACTGGCCGGTACGCGCGGCGTGCGACACTCAGCGTCTCGCCCGCAGACTGGCAACCGGCACGGTGGTAATGCAGAAGGCCCGCGGCGTCTTCACGGGGCTTGGGGTGTTTTGGGTCTGTTCCTCACCCACTACCGCAAACCGACGTTTGCGAACCGCGGCAACTCGAGAGCGAAGGCGACAGTTGCCGCGTAGAGTCGAGGCCGACGTTCGGCAATTTTTTTGAAAAAACTCTTCTTCGGGGGCTTTCCCGGGCCTTGAAAAACGCCGTTGCCGGGTCTATATTATCCCAACAGCAAGAGGGCAACATGAAAATCGGATTTGACAGCGAAAAATATCTGAAGGAACAGTCCGAGGCGATCCTCGCCCGGGCCGGAAGGTTCGACGGAAAACTCTATCTCGAATTCGGCGGCAAGCTCATCTGCGATTACCACGCCGCCCGGGTCCTTCCCGGATTCGACCCCGACGCCAAGATCAAACTGCTCCAGCGCCTGCGGGACAAGGTGGACATCATCATCTGCATCCACGCCGGAGCCATCGAAGAAAAGAAGATGCGCGCCGACTTCGGCCTTTCCTACGAGGCCGACACCATGCGCACCATCGACGACCTGCGGGAATGGGGCCTCGAAGTCCGGGCCGTGGTGGTCACCCGCTACTGCAACCAGCCCGGAGTGCGCTTCTTCCTGAACCGTTTGACGAGGCAGGGGATCCGCGTCTATCTTCACCGTCCCATCGAAGGTTATCCCACCGACGTGGACGCCATCGTCAGCGAAAACGGTTACGGAGCCAACGAATATGTGGAAACTTCCCGCCCCATCGTGGCCGTCATCGGCCCCGGACCCAACTCCGGCAAGATGGGAACCTGTCTTTCTCAGGTCTACCACGAACAGCTCCGGGGGGTGAAGGCGGGCTACGCCAAGTTCGAGACCTTCCCCGTATGGAACCTGCCTCTGAACCATCCCGTCAACGTGGCCTACGAGGCCGCCACCGCCGACCTGGGCGACGTTAACATGGTGGATCCCTTCCACCTTTCCGCCCGGGGCGAAACGGCGGTCAACTACAACCGCGACGTGGAGATATTCCCCGTGGTGCGCCGCATCTGCGAAAGGATCATGGACCCCGAACTGCTCTACGTTTCGCCCACCGACATGGGGGTGAACCGGGTGGGCTTCGCCATCACCGACAACGCGGTCGTCCGCGAAGCCGCCACTCAGGAGGTGATCCGGCGCTACTTCCGCTCCTGCTGCGACTACGCCTCGGGCATCGCCGAAAAGAGCGTCCTCAAACGCTGCAAGCTCCTGATGGATTCCCTCGGCGTGAACGTGACCTGCCGCAGCGTGGTGGAGCCCGCCCGGCTCGCCGCAAAAGAGGCCGAAGCCCATCACAAGGGAAACGACAACATCTTCTGCGGCGCGGCGCTGGAACTCCCCGACGGCAAGATCATCACGGGGAAGAATTCTCCTCTCCTGCATGCCGCCACCAGCTGCGTCATCAACGCCATCAAATACTTGGCGGGACTGCCCGACGATCTGCATCTGCTCTCGCCCCTCGTGATCGACTCCGTGGGCCGGCTCAAGAAGGACATCTTTCGGAGCCGCCGCATCTCCCTGACCCTGAACGAAGCCCTCATCGCCCTGAGCGTCAGCGAGCCTTCCAACCCGGCGGCCCAGCTGGCCATGGACAAGCTCCCCCTGCTTTCCGGCTGCCAGATGCACTTCACCCACATCGTCCCCGAAGGCGATCTGGCCCCCCTGCGCAAGCTGGGGACCATCTTCACCTGCGACCCGGTCTATCCGAGCAAAAACCTTTTCATGGAGTGATTTCCGCCTGAAACGGGAGTCCTCTGCCGTCCCGCCTCCTTCTTCCCGCGGTCCGCCCGGAAAGAAGGGGGCTTGTTTTCGGGGCAAAAAAAGAAAAAATCGCCTTGCATATTTCGTGTTGCGAGGTTATATTTTACACGGTGCGTATGTCGTGCACCGTCAAACATCAGCATGAGGAACGTGAAAATGTCCAATTTCGGTGATCTGATCCAGGAGTATTACGTCAGGAAGTTCCGCGCCAACAGTGCTCAGCGCAAGGCCGAGATCGACGGTCTGAAAACCGCCGCGGACGCGAA
>JAFSYV010000029.1 GCA_017443585.1 Lentisphaeria bacterium
CCGGCTGGGGCTCAACCTGGAACTGCCCGGCGTCATGAGGAACGTGGAGTACTTCGGGCTGGGGCCCTTCGAAAACTACTGCGACCGCCGGGCGGGCGTCTGGCCGGACCTCTTCCGGACCACGGCGGATGAAATGTACGTACCCTACATCATGCCGCAGGAAAACGGCAACCGGACGAATGTGGAGTTCGCCGCCTTCCGCGAGGGGCCGGAGGGGCCCGGACTCCTCGTCACCGCTCCCGGAACGATGGAGTTCTCCGCTCTGCCCTATTCCGTCGACCAGCTGTGGCGGAAACTCCACGCGGGCGAGATGGAAAAGGAAGATGGGGTTTTCGTCAACCTGGACTGCCGCCGGCGGGGCTTGGGCACCGCCACCTGCGGCCCCGACGTGCGGCCCGAATACGAGATCCGGCCCGGACGCTATCGTTTCGTCCTGCTCTTCACGGCTCTCGAGGCCGGTGAAAGAGCGGCGGAAAGCGCCCGGAAACTGTTGTGATACGACACCCGAAAGGATAAGGAAAAATGAGTGAAGAAGAAAAAAAGTGCTCCGGCAACTGTTCCAGCTGCGGCGGCAAGTGCGAGGATGAAGGCGAGCGCAAACTTCGGCTCAATCTGAGCCGGATCAAACGGAAGCTGGTGGTCATGTCCGGCAATGGCGGCGTGGGCAAGAGCACCGTCGCCGCCAATCTGGCCGTGGGACTGGCCATTCAGGGGCTGACGGTCGGGCTGCTCGATGCGGACTTCCACGGTCCCAGCATCCCCAAGATGATGCATCTGGAGGAGGCGCAGCCCCTTTCCGACGGCGAAACGATCCAGCCCGTCGTGGTGGGAAAATTGAAAGTGCTTTCCATCGGCATGATGATCGACGAGCCCGACGCGGCGGTCATCTGGCGGGGACCCATGAAGATCGCGGTCATCAGGCAGCTTCTGGGCGAAGTGGCTTGGGGCGATTTGGATTTTCTGGTGGTGGACTGCCCGCCCGGAACGGGGGACGAACCCCTGAGCGTCTGTCAGAATCTTCTCGACGGCGGCGAAGCGGTCATCGTGACCACGCCCCAGCAGGTGGCGGCCAGCGACGTGTCGAAGTCCCTGAATTTCTGCAATCAGCTGGGCTTCAAGGTGGCGGGCATCGTGGAGAACATGAGCACCTTCATCTGCCCCGAATGCGGCAAGGTGACGGAGATCTTCTCCTCGGGCGCGGGCGAAGAGCTGGCGAAGAAATACGCCGTCCCCTTCCTCGGTAAACTGCCGCTGGATCCCGTCATCTGCCGGAGCGGCGATTCGGGATCGCCCTTCGTGCGGATGAACACCCCCGCGGCGGCGGAGTTCCGCAAGATGGTGGAAAAACTCCTCGAGTGAGGAGAAACCGTTTCGGCTGAAAAAAACGCCCCGCGTCCCTTTCGTCGGGACCGGGGCGTTTCGTATCGGGTGGGGAGGCGGAACTTATTTCCCGTATTCGCGGAACGAGAAGAGTCCGGCTTTTCTGTACTTTTCGACTTCGGCCTTGAAGCCGCTGTAGCAGATGCCCCAGTCCGAGGGACCGCCCAGAAACTTCACTCCGGAGTCGATCATCTTGCGGCAGAACTCCGTGTCGCCGAAGCCCACCGTCCCGCAGTAGATGCCGTGTTTCTCGCAGATTCCGGCGAGTTTCTCGATGGCCCGGCTCACCTCGGCACAGCGGAATTCTCCGGGTTTGCCGATGCTGTGGGAGTAGTCCGAAGGCCCCAGAAAGAGGACGTCGATCCCCTTGACCGACGCGAACTCCTCCGCCTTTTCCAGCGCTTCCGGATCTTCGATCTGGGCGACGATGAAGGTGTTGTCGTTGGCGAATTTTATGTAATCTTTGAGGGGGCAGTAGCCCTGATCGGCGTCCTGATTGACGGCGTCCACGCCCCGGCGGCCCAGAGGATGGAACTTGCACTCCCTGACGATGAATTCCAGCTGGGAGCGTTCGTGGATGTGAGGGATCATGAGCCCCTGGGCCCCGGCCTCCAGCGGCTGGATGAGATCGGTGTAATCCCCCTGCCCGAAGGAGGTCCGGACCATCATGTCGATGCCGGTGATCTTGGCGGTGCGGAGGATGTTCTTCAGGTTTTCCGGGTCCACGTAGGCGTGTTCGTTGCAGATCCACAGCACATCGTATCCCGCGTAGCCGATCATTTCGGCCATATCCGGGTTCATGAAGTTGATTTTTGCCGCGAGGACCGGCTCGCCCCGGCGCATTTTTTCTCTGACGATACTGGTTTTCATGTCGTTTTCCCTTTCGGTTTACCGAAATATAACACCGCCCCGGTGTTTTTTCAAGGGGCGAGACACTTTTTTCCCGCATCCCTTGAAATAGTTTCCAGTCGATGCTATATTAAGTAAACGGTCATCTTTTTTGCGGTGTGCTGTCCTTTTTTTGGGCGGTCTCCGGGAAAGGGATGTTTTTTTCGCGAGGTTTTTCTGAGGGATCCTTCGAAAGCGGGGGCCCGGAGAGGTTCGATATGGAAACTTTGACACAATGGATGCGCGCGGCGGACTCCTTTTTGTGGGGGCCCCCCATGCTGGTCCTGCTGCTGGGGACCCATCTTTTTTACACCATCAGACTGAAGTTCGTCCAGCGCTATCTGATGACGGCCTTTTCGGTGGTGGTCGAACGGGACAAGATGCTCAACGGCAACGTCTCGCCTTTCGCGGCCCTTTCCGTGGCGCTGGCCTCCACCATCGGCACGGGCAACGTGGTGGGCGTGGCCACCGCCGTCTGCCTGGGCGGTCCCGGCGCGGTCTTCTGGTGCATGATCACCGGCATTTTCGGCATGGCCACCAAGTACGCGGAGTCCCTGCTGGCGATCAAGTACCGGGTCCGGGACGAAAAGGGCGAGGTCCACGGCGGGCCCATGTACACCATTCTCCGGGGCCTGGGCTGGCGGTGGATGGCCGTGACCTTCGCGGTCATCGGGGCCATCGCCGTCATGGGCACGGGGAATCTGGTCCAGTCCAACGCCATCGCCTCGATCATCAACGAGACTTTCGCCGTTCCCAACTGGATCTCCGGACTCTGCATCGCCCTCATCGTGGGGCTGGTCATCGTGGGCGGACTTCAAAGCATCGCCAAGGTCTGCACCTGCATGGTGCCTCTGATGTCCTTCATCTATCTGGCCGGCTGCGCCGCGCTGCTCGTCATCAACTGGCATTACCTGGATGACGCCGTGCTCCTGATTTTGAAGTGCGCCTTTTCGCCGAAGGCCGCCGCGGGCGGGATGCTGGGATACGGCTTCATGCTGGCCGCCCAGTACGGCGTGGCCCGCGGGCTCTTTTCCAACGAAGCGGGCATGGGCTCCGAACCCATCGTGGCGGCCACCGCCAGGACCCGGAACGCCGTGCGGCAGGGGCTGGTCTCCTATACGGGGACCTTCTGCACCATCATCATCTGCACTTTGACCGGGATCGTCATTGTTTCCTCGGCGCTGGCCCATCCGGAGCTGGTGAATCTGGGAGACAGGAGCATCATCACTCAGAACTGCTTCGCTCAGATCCCCTATTGCGGCAAGTACATTCTGACTTTCGCCAATTTCGCTTTCGCCTCCACCACGCTTCTGGGGTGGTTCTACTACGGCGAACAGTGCGTGCGCTTTCTCATCAAGAAGGAATCGGCCGTCGCCGTCTACAAGGGGATCTACATCCTCTTCTCGTTTCTGGGGGCTTTGGGCTCCCTCTCCCTCGTGTGGGACTTCGCCAGCTTCGCCAACGGGCTCATGGTGATTCCCAACGTCGTCTCACTGCTTCTGCTGCACAAGGTGGTGACGGCGGAAACGCAAAAATACCTCTGGAGCGGCCGGCAGGCCGAAAACGATCCGGAGTGTTCCTGATCTCCGGGCCGGAGGGCGGCCTCCTCCGGCTTTTTTATTTCACGAAACGGACGTAGCCCTTCTTGCGTTCGGCGGCGGGAGCGGGCTCCTGCGCGGCGTACCCCAGGGCCACGTGGCCGATGCCTTCAAAATCGCCGGAAATTCCCAGCTACGCCAGCAGTTCTTTGCCGAAGGGGGCGTCGAACTCCTCTTTCGCCCGGTGGATCCAGCAGCTGCCCAGCCCGACGGCGGCGGCGGCGTTGAGGAGATTGGCCATGACG
>JAFSYV010000337.1 GCA_017443585.1 Lentisphaeria bacterium
AGCGGCGGAAGAACCGGAGCATCTTCTTGGGCTTGCCGTTGGGGACCTCCACCAGCCCCACGGCCTTGAGCAGGGGCCGGAGCACCGGCAGGGCGTTGTAGTAGCCGGAGTCCATCATGAAGCGCACGGGCCGGGAGGTGCAGGCCGAGACGAAGAGCATGTCGACGAAGGAGGCCCGGTTGGCGATGAGCAGCGCCGGCCCCTCCTCGGGGATCCTTTCGCCGTTCCACACCTTGAGCCGGTAAAAGGTGAGCAGGAGCATCCGGATGCAGAAGCGGAGCAGGAATTGGGGCATGAGCAGAAAACTCACCACCCCGACCACGAGGGTCAGCGCTGAAAATCCCAGGGCCACGGGGAAGATCGGGACCCGGAAGCGGTAGATGAGGAACGAAAGTCCCACCGCCGTCAGCAGCACCAGGCCGAAAGGCAGGTAGAACCACGAAAAGAAAGCGCTCCGCAGTTCCTTGCGGACGAAGTACTTCTGGTAGGACTGGAGCGGGACCAGGGCGATGCCCGCGCAAAAGCCGAAGATCAGCAGCAGAATGCCCAGAAGCCCGCCTTCGATGATGTCGTCACCGATCCGGGGCAGCAGCCCCATGAGGAAGGTGAAAAGGGTCATCATCAGCGCGGCGGGGGGGACGAGTCCGATTTCCGCGTTGCCGCGGCAGAGCCGGGCGCCGATGATGACGCCGCAGCAGGCTCCCGCCAGGGGCGCGGTGGCCACAGCGTATTCCCGGAGCGTTTCCAGTGAGGAGTGGCCGGGGGTGGAGACGATGTATTCGATGGCCAGCGCGGCGGCGAAGATGATGGCGCCGAAAACGTAACTTTCACCGATGCCGGTCAGGAGCAGTTCACGCCCGTGTTCCTCTTTGCGGATGACCGCCAGCCAGGTTTTGGGCAGACCGGAAAAGCGGAGCTTCGGCGACGGCGCCAGCGTGGGCGCGAGGCGGGTGGCGACCGAAAGACTCAGGAGCGCCACCACGGTGAGGAATGTTCCCGCCATACCACGGGAAAATTCCACTCCGGAAGCGATCCCGGCTCCGGCGATCCCGGCGACGATGATCCCGGCGACGATGCCCGCGAAGGTGGTGCTTTCGGTGACGGCTCCCGCCAGAGGGAGCCGGGACTTCGCCGCCGTTTCCGCGATGTAGATGCGCAGCGCGGAGCGGTAGGCCGCGTAGTCCATGCCGGTGAGCATGATCAGAAACAGGAGCAGGATCGTGCCGGAGGCGCCGAGGCGGCCGTTCCCGGGCAGGAACAGGAGGGCCCCCGCCCCCATGAGGATGACTCCGGCGAGCTGGGAAAAGGTGACGGTGTTCCGGCTGGAAAACCGGGTGGTGAAATACCGCAGCAGCACGGGCATGAAAAGGTAGGGCAAAGCGAAAAGGGCTCCCGTCAGCACCATGTCGAGGGCCTCACGCCGGAAGACGGGCGCTTCCTGATGCCCCGCCAGTCCGGCGCAGGCGCAGAAGCAGGTGACGAACATGGCGCAGAGGAAGTTCATCACGCCGACCGCCGCCATATCAGGATGTTTTTGACCGTTTTCCACGGGACGAAGCTCCGAAATCTGTCTTTTGCATAATATAGCGCGGAACGGGCTGTTTTTCAACTTCATCCGCCGGGGTTTTCCTCCGCGGTTCAGCAGGTGAAGGGCAGCGCCGCGGTCCGGAACTGCTCGAGCCGGGCGGGGTCGTAGAAGACCTCCATCAGAAAGAGACCGTTGGGAGGAGCCGTTTCCGGCGCGGCCAGCCGCTGCCGGGCTTCGAGGATCCTCTTCACGTCTGCGGGCGAAAGTTTTCCCGCCCCGGCGGCTTCGATGGTCCCCATGAGACAGCGGATCATCTTGTAAAGGAAGCCGTTCCCCACGAAGGTCAGGCATCCGAAGTGCCCGAACTCCTGATAGTCGATGCGGTAGATGGTGCGCACGGCCTCGTCGATGGCGGAACGCTCCACCACGAAGGAGGAGTAGTCGTGGGTCCCCGTGAGCACGGGGAGCACCGCCTTGATCTTTTCCGGATCCAGCGTGTGGCAGGACTTCCACGAGTAGCGGGCCGAAAAGGGGGATTCGGGGCCGTAGTTCAGCACGTAGGTGTAGGCTTTGCCCAATGCGTCGTAGCGGGCGTGGAAGGCAAGCGGCACCTCGCAGATGGAGCGGATCTTGATGGATTGCGGCAGGCGGCGGTTCAGGACCTTCATCAGATTTTCCGCCGGGATGTCGGGCTGTTCCGGCGTGAGGAAGGTGGCGGCGAACCCCAGCGCGTGGACTCCCGTGTCCGTGCGGGAACTGCCGATGAGGTGGATGGGGTGCTTGTAGAGCTTTTCCAGCGTCTCCTGAAGCTCCTCCTGCACGGAAGGACTGTGCGGCTGGATCTGCCAGCCGCAGTAGTCGCTGCCGTCATAGGCGATCTCCAGCTTGTACCGCTTGAAGGGCGTGTAGGGGGTATACTCAAGTCCCATGGGCGATGATCTCCCCGGCGACCGAATTCCAGAACATCATGCCTTTGCCGGTCAGAGCGAGGCGTTCGTCGGAAATGCGGAACCATGAAGGATCGAAAGAGGCCGCGGCGGCGCGGAAAATCGCCCGCCGGGCGGACCAGGCATCGGCCTTCGGGACCTGACGCCACAGCGCCTCGGTCCAGCCCGCCGCGGTCCGCAAATTCACGGCGAAGATCTCGTTGAGCCTTGCCGCGGGGGAGATGGCGTCCCGTTCCGGCGCTTCGCCCCGGAGCCAGGGCTCGAGCAGGGGATTCCGCCAACGGTCCGTGCCGTCGAAGCCGCAGGCCCCCGGCCCCACGCCTGCCAGCAGCCCCCCGCGCCACACGTTGCAGTTGTGGCGGCACTCGGCGCCCGGCCGGGCGAAGTTGGAGACTTCGTAACGCGAAAAGCCCTGTTCCTCCATGAAACGGGCGATACCGGGCATCATTTCCGCCGCCAGATCGTCGTCTTCGGGGAGCTCCAGGGCGGCGTTTTCCTCCGCGGTGAGGGCGTAGCAGGAAAGGTGATCCGCCCCGGCTTCGATGGCCCACTGCGCATCGGTGAAGAAAGCCTCGGGAGTCTGGCCCGGCAGGGCGAAGATCAGATCCATGTTCCAGTGGGGAAAGTCCGCATCCCCGATAAGTTCCAGCGCCCGGTCCAGAGCTTCATCGGAACATTTGCGGCCGATGTTTCTGCGCACGATGGGGTGGAAACTCTGCACCCCCAGACTGATCCGGGTGATATGGCGCCGGAGCAGGGCGACCTTTTCCCTGTCGAGGGTCTCGGGATTGGCCTCGCACGAGATTTCCGTTCCCGCCGGCGGAGCGAGCCGTTCATGGATCAGTTTCAGCAGCCGTTCCAGCTGCGGAGCGGAAAGAAACGTGGGGGTGCCGCCCCCGATGTAGATCGTTTCCGCCGGGGCTTCGGGAAAGAAGGTCCGCTCCAGACGGTCCAGATAGGAGTCGATGAGTTCCGGCGACGGCTCCGGCAGGGAATAGAATGCGCAGTAGCCGCACTTGGAACGGCAGAAGGGCACATGGAAATAGTAGTTCATCAGAAGGGAAACTCCTTGTTTTGTTCCGCCGGTTTGGGCACGGGCGGCTTCGGCGGAGCTTTTTTGGGGGCGGCGGCCGCGATGAGCTTCTGCTCACGGACGCCCGTGACCGCCACTGCCCGCCGGGGCCGGACGGGACAGATGTATTCGCACCCGCCGCAGCCGATGCAGAGTTCGGGCGTCACCGAAGGGATGGTCAGGCCGTTCTTGTAGTCCACCATGGTCAACGCTCCCGTGGGGCAGTGTTCGGCGCAGGCCCCGCAGGACTCCTCGTCGGTGACCACCACGCAGAGATTTCGGAACCAGCTCACGCTGCCCACCTTGCAGCGCTTCTTTACCTCGAGGGCGAGAGGCTGCAGGGCGCCCGAGGGGCAGATGTTGGAACAGCGATTGCATTCGTAGTCGCAGAAGCCTCCCGCCGTGGACATCCGGGGCTGGCCGAAACCGGCCAGGCCGAACTCCAGCACCGCCGGGGTGAGGGCTTTCCCCGGACAGTTGGCGATGCAGAGCTGGCACCCGGTGCACCGGGCGTTGAAGTCCGCGATCTTGCCCGCGCCGGGGGGGGCGCAGGGGAGTTTTTCCGGCAGGGGCGAAAGTTTCTTCACGCCGACGGCTCCGGCGGTCCCCGCGGCTCCCGCGAGGAGGATCCCCGCGAGGAACGCCCGGCGTTTCGGGTCCGGTTCGACCGGGCGGTCGGGCAGGAGTTTCGGCATGGCGCGGGCGTGTTCCAGCCCCGAGAAGCGGCAAACTCCGAGGCAGTTGCCGCAGACGAGACACCGTTCGCTGTCCACGGCGCCGGAAGAAACGTCGATGCAGCCCGCCTTGCACACCTTTTCGCAGGCCCGGCACTTGACGCACTTTTCCCCGATCTTCAGCTTGAAGCAGGCGAGGCGGGAAAAGATCCCCAGCAGGAACCCCGCCGGGCACAGCGTATTGCAGAAGAGCCGTTCCCGGAAGAAGGCCGCCCCGGCGATCCCGGCGACGAAGACGCCCGAAACGATCACCACCGCCATGGCGGCGGGGGAAAACTCCGAAAAATGCCACCAGTTGGTGTGATTTCCGATCCACTGGACGAGGGGCCGGAAGAGGGCGTTGAATCCCCGTCCCGCGACGGAAAAGGGCTCGAACCAGCCCGCAGCTCCCGCCGCGCCCGCCATGAAGAGGACCAGCAGGAACGTTCCCGCCGTGTAACGCAGCAGGGCGCGGGGCGGACGGTACGTGTTTTTCCGCTTCAGGAGAAGTTTCCCGAAAAAGCCGGCGGCGTCCTGGATGAAGCCCAAAGGACACCCCCAGGAGCAGAAGACCCGGCCCCAGAGGAGCGCCAGCAAAATCCAGAACAAGGCGGTCAGGGCTCCGGCGGTCAATGCGGGGAAAAAGGCCCCTTTGCACAGAGGGGCGATGCCGGGAAGGAATCCGGAAAACCCGAGGAGCACGGCGATGAAAGCCGCCGCGGAGACCGCGATCCGGAAGAACTTGACCTTCTTCACGTCAGACGATCCGCTTGATCTTCAGCTTGCTCAGGTCGGTGGTGCCCAGTTTCAGCGCTTCGCCGAGCTTCACGTGGGTCGCGCTCTCGAGGGAAACGCCCAGCATCTTGGCGGCGGCGGTGTCCACGGCAACGATGTCCCGCGAAGCGAGCAAAGAATCCATCTTCACCCGCCGGGTCGCCCGGGAGCGCCCCGTGGGGCCCCCCGTGGTCATGACGAGAGTTGCGTCCACCACGTTGAGGTCGGGCTTGCGGATGAAGATGCTGTCGGCGATGCACTGCTGCAGGTCGTTCCGGTGCATCCACCGTCTGTCCCAGACCACGCCCATGTAGTTCTTCATGGCGCAGGTCATCTTCGCGCCGCCGTGGCTCTTGAGGACGGGCACGTTGATCACCACGTCGGCGTCGAGGAGCGCCGGGTGGACGAGGGCCTTCTTCATGCTCACGGCGCCTTTGATCTCGACTTCACGGTAGGCGGACTCGTCGTTCCCCGTGACCATGACGCCCCCCGCCTTTTCCACGGCGTCGCGGATCCCGCTGCGGCTGTAGCAGCTGGTCCAGTTCCGGTCGCAGGTGTGGTCGAAGACGGTGACTTTCGAAGCTCCCGCCTCGATGGCGCGTTTGACGATCCGCCCCACCAGTTCGGGATTGGTGTCGGCCCCTTCCGCAGGGGTGGTGTTCCAGCCGATGTTGGGTTTGATCACCACGCTCTGGCCCTTGCGGACGAAGGCCCCCATGCCGCCCAGGGCGGCGATGGCCAGATCGAACATGTCGCCGGGGGATTTTCCTTTCACCGCCGCCAGATCGAAAACTTCGCCTTCCCTGGCCGCGGCTCCCAGGGGAAGCCGGCTCAGCAGCCCCGCGCCGAGAACAGTCAGGGCGGCTCCTTTCAGAAAATCGCGTCGCAGCATGGTGAGCTCTCCTCTTCTTTTACTTTGCCGTTCAAACTCCTTTCGGGGAGCCTGCGGGTCATTCGAGACTTTCGACGTACTCCATGTAGGCGTCCTCATCCATCAAATCGTCCAGATCGGTGGGATCGAAATCGGTCATCCGGCAGATCCACCCCTTGTCCTCGGGGGAGTCGTTGATCAGATCGGGGGAATCGGCCAGGGACTCGTTGACCGCCGAAACGGTGCCGCTGATGGGGGAATAGATATCGACGGTGCTCTCTTCGGCCTCGATCTCTCCCAGCCGGTCGCCGATGTTGAAGCAGTCGTCCTCTTCCGGCAGTTCGACGAAGGAGATCTCCCCCATCTGTTACGCTGCATACTCGGAAATCCCTATGGCCGCTTCCTCATCCTGAACTTCGACCCACACATGATCTTCGGTGTAGTATTTCATATGCTGTTCTCTCAAAAACTCCTTCCGCTTTGCGGCACATTCCGATCATCGGCGATGTCCCGTTGCATAAACTAACGATACTTTAACGAAATATCAAGTACATAAAGCGCTTTTTTCGCAAAAAAATCGAAAAAAAGTCGAAAAATGGCCTTTTTTCCCCGATTTCCCCCTTCCCGGACCGGCGCGGGTGGGGGAAGCCGATGGCCCGGCTCCCCCTTGCAAAAAGCCCCTTCCCGATGTATATTAGGAAGACAGTTGCTGAAAATCACACGGAAAGGTCGAATCATGCTGCTCTATCTCATCCGCCACGGCGAACCCGATTATACCACCGACACGCTCACCGAAGAGGGCTGGAACCAGGCGCGGCTCGTCGCGGACCGTCTGGCCGAAAGCGGCATCGACGAGATTCACGCCTCCCCCATGGGCCGCGCGCGGCAGACGGCGGCGCCCACGGCGGAAAAGCTGGGGCTCCCCGTCATCATCGAACCCTGGGCATACGAACTGGGGAAGGACTGCGAAACACTCTTCGACGACGGAAAACTCAAGACCATTTCGAGTATCCCCGCGGCCTATCTGCACCGCCCGGAGTTCCGGAAGCTGGACTCCCTCGAGGGCATCGCCCAAATCGAAGGGATCAGGGAAACCGCCATCGCGGGCAGATTCGAAATGCTTTCCAAGGGCTTCGACGCCCTGGTGGAAAAAGAGGGATACCGCCGGAATGAGAAAGGGCTCTACGACATCCTCGCGCCTACCGACCGGCACGTGGCGCTCTTCTGCCACATGGGGATGACCCGCGTCCTGCTGGCCCACGCCCTGAATCTGCCTTTCCATCTGCTGGCATCTTCGATCATGGGGAGCTTCACTGGCGTCACCATCCTGGAATTCCGGGGGACCGGGGTCGAAACCTCGCCCGTCATGCTGAGTCTGGCCGATACGGGCCACCTCTTCGGCAAGGGCGGACGCACTCCCCTGCACTGCATCGGCAAAAAACCTTACTGAGGCTCCGGTTCTCCTGAAATGTTATTCTATATCATCCGGCACGGCGAGCCCGATTACGCCACCAACACATTGACCGCGGAGGGCTGGAATCAGGCGCGCCTGGCCGCGGACCGTCTGGCCGCAAGCGGCATCGACGAGGTCCATGCCTCCCCCATGGGCCGCGCCCGCCAGACGGCGATCCCCACGGCGGAAAAACTGGGGCTCCCCGTCATCATCGAACACTGGGCATACGAACTGGATGAGAACTGCAAGACCCGCTTCCCCGACGGAAAACTCAAGATCATCTCGCAGATCCCCGTGGAGCACCTGCACCGTCCGGAGTTCCGGAAGCTGGACTCCCGCGAAGGCATCGCCCGGATCGAAGGGCTCAGGGAGACCGCCTTTGCCGCCAGATTCGAGATGCTTGCCAAAAACTTCGACGCCCTGCTGGAAAAAGAGGGATACCGCCGGAACGCGGACGGGCTTTACGACATCCTCGCGCCCTCCGACCGGCACATAGCGCTTTTCTGCCACATGGGGATGAGCCGGGTCCTGATGGCCCACGCCATGAACCTGCCTTATCACCTGCTGGCGGCTTCGCTCATGGGAAACTTCACGGCCATAACTATCCTGGAATTCAAAAACGAAGGGACCGTGACCTCGCCCGTCATGCTGTGTTTCGCCGACACGGGACACCTCTTCGGCCGGGGCGGAGCCCGGCCGATCCACTACACGGTCAAGAAGCCTTATTGAAGGAGCCCCCTCCGAAGAGGGCGGAGCGTCCGCTCCTTTTCAGTCGGAGACCAGAACATCGGTGACGGCGAAGGTCTTCCCCGGCTCCAGATTGGGATTGTCGAAGCCGATCTGCAGATTGACCACGGCGGCCTTCTCCGGAACGGGGAAGGAGCCCGAGAACTTCTGGAAAGAGCCGTTGGCGTCGGGCAGCTTGAATTTGGTCATGGGCAGCAGCTCCTTGCCGGAAGCGTCATACCACCGGAGCGCATTGCAGAAGCCGCCGCCGGAAAAGTTCTTCATTCCCGCCGTGGCCATGTATTCGAACCGGACCGACACGCTCTTCTTCCCCGTGACGGGGAGATCCGGCGTTATGAAAGCGAAGGCGGTGTCGCCGTCGGCCCCGCTCACCACGAAAGCCTTTTTGCCCTGAAGCTCCTTGAGCTCGATCTTGAGGGCCTTGCGGTAGTTGAGCGTCTTTTTCCAGGGCTGTTCCGCTTCGGGGTCCACCCGGACCTCCTGAGCCGGAAGCGCGGCGCAAGCCAGAAGCGCCGCCAGAACGGTACGGATCTTCATCAGTGTTCCTTTCATCTTACCGGATGTTTCGTGCTCATAATATAGCACGCGGACCGCCTTTTTTCAAGGGGATCCGAGGCGAAAGGAGGCGAAAGGCCGCTTCAGGCGAGGGCGGAAGTCAATTCCGCCAGACCGCTCATCACATATTTGGGCGTGTAGGCGAAGCGGGGGATCTCCTCCTTTTTCGTCACGCCGGAAAGGACCAGTACGGTGTCCACCTCGGCTTCCACGCCGGCGATGATGTCGGTATCCATCCGGTCGCCGATGATGATCGTTTCCCTGGACATGGCGTCCAGACGTTTGACCGCCCGGCGCATCATGAAGGGATTGGGTTTGCCGATGAAGTAGGCCTTGGATCCGGTGGAAAGCTCGATGGGTGCGATGAGGGACCCGGTGGCGGGGACGATGCCGTTCTCGGTGGGCCCCGTCAGGTCGGGATTGGTCCCGATGAGCCGGGCGCCCCCGAGGACCAGACGCACCGCCTTTTCCAGCCGTTCGAAGCTGTAGGTCCGGGTCTCGCCGATGACCACGTAGTCGGGATCGACGTCGTTCATGGAGATCCCCTTCTCATACAGAGCGTTGGCGAGTCCCGCCTCGCCAACGGCGAAGACAGAGCAGCCGGGCTTCTGCCGCGAGAGGAAATCCGCCGTGGCCAGCGCGCTGGTGTAGAAGTGCTCCGGCGCCACCGTCACGCCCAGCCGGGAAAGTTTTTCCGCCAGCTCCCGCGGCGTCCTTTCGCTGGAATTGGTGAGGAAAAGATACCGCAGATTCCGCTCCTCGAGGAGCCGGATGAACTCCGCCGCGCCGGGGAGCAGATGATTCCCGTGATAGACGACCCCGTCCATATCGGAAATGAACGCGGTTTTCTCTTTCAGTTCTTCGAACATGAGGACACCCCCGTCTCTTTCAGTAGTTCAGGACCACCATCTGGTGGCATTGGAGCCGGGGCAGTACGAACCGGACCCGGCCTTCGGCGTATTCGAAGGGAAGTTCGCCCCCATCCGGGGCCTGCATCACGCCCGTCACGGGCCGGGGCACTTTCACTTCGAAGGAAACATCGGAAAGAACGGGCAGATCTTCGATGACCTCCACGGGGTGGGTCGGGCGCATCCCCGGCATGAAAGCTTCGCCCGCCATCCCCCGGAGCGAGGGCGTGGCGTAGAGGGCGTGGAGGATATACCTTCTTTCCTTCTTCTGCTCCTGCAGGAAGACCCGTCCCTGGGAGGGCAGATCGGTCACCACCTGGATCTCCTCTTTCAAGAGCGCCCGGATCGCCTTGACGATGAACTCCTTGAGGATCTCCGTCCCGTAGAGGGCGTAGAGGGTGAAGACCGGATGGGCGAAGCAGAGGAACTGCTCGGTCAGTACGCCTGCGTCGAAGGAAGAGGGTTCGGGCTCGAAGGGGGTGTGCTGGTGGGAGCAGAAGTGTTCGTAGGTCCGGGTGAAATAGGGCGCGAAGATCTTGCCGAGGGAGCGGCCCCCCGTGCACTTCATTTCCACCGGCGGACGGTACATGACGAAGGGGGTGGAGATCCCCTCCGGGGCGAACTCCGGAGCGGCCTGGACGTAGTCTGGGATCCGCATATCGACCTTGCACGAGGATTCCACCGGCAGCCCGAAGGCGGGGGAGTTTTCCTCCTTCTTCAGGAAGGACGTTCCCGACAGGATCACTTTCCCGCCCGCGGCGGTGAAGGCTTCGAGGCGCTTGCGCAGCGCGGCGTCGGGCCGCAGGTTGTCCGCCAGGATCAGCACCTTGTAGGGAGAAAAATCTCCGCGCTCATCCAGCCGGTCGAAGGGGATGTGGGATTCGAGGAGGATCCGGGAAACCCCGATCTCCGGCGTTTCGTTTTCAGGCTTCCAGCCCTGGAATCCCACGTTGGAAACGATGGCCGTTTCGGCCGCGGTGACCGCCCCCCGGCACCAGGGTTCCTTCTTTTCCACTTCGGCGTAGGCGCTGCCGATCAGGCGGCAGGTGCTCTCGTCCAGCATCCCCGAGGGATGGAGCTGGTCGCCGATGCTGCATTTGGAG
Organism: Lentisphaeria bacterium; assembly: GCA_017443585.1. GTDB lineage: Bacteria > Verrucomicrobiota > Lentisphaeria > Victivallales > Victivallaceae > UBA1784. The sequence goes on from JAFSYV010000337.1 coordinate 10,672, forward strand.
CCGTTGGCCAGCATGGCGGCGCATTCGTAGCGGAGCGCGTTGGCGGTCTTGAAGCCCCCGAATTCCCCCCAGGTGGTGTGGAACTTCCCCGTCATGCCGAGAAAATCCTTCTCCTGCGTACGGCAGAAGGCGGCCATGAGGGGATAGTGGTCGTAGCCCCAGCCCCCCGTGGGGAGCGATTCCAGTTCGAGGTGGCTGAAGTACTGCGCCAGATGGCCGTAGCCGGGCCCCAGATAGTGCCCCGCGTTGTGGAGCACGGGCATGTCGGACCTGACGCTCCGGGCGGCCTCCACCGAGCGCTTCATGTAGTTGGCCAGGACCCGGTCGCTGAAAGCCTTGCGGTCCTCTTCCTTTTCGGGGTCGAAGCCCTCCTTTTTCATGGCCCTCATGCACCAGGGGCAGCAGCACTGGTTCTGGCTGATGATGTCGAAGAACATGCCGTCCGCGTCGGGGAAGAGTTTGGCTGCTTCGGCGATGTATTCGCAGAGATAGTCCAGATAGGGGGAGTTGAAGCAGAGGGACTTGAAGCCCGGCAGCACGGGGGAAGGCTGCCAGCCCACGTAGCGGCCCTCGAAGTTCAGCTCACGCCAGCCCGGCTCCAGCTCCGCCACCCGGTTGTTGACCCCCGCGGTGATGTAGATGGGGACGCGGACGCCGATCTCGTGGCAGGCGTCCATCTGGGCGCGGAGGAGGTCGAAATCCAGTCCGGGGTGCATCTCTCCCACCCTGGTGGGGTGGTAGCTGTACCCGTGGTGGCAGCAGGAAAAACAGGTGATGGAGTCCACGCGGGCCACCCGCAGACGCTCCTGCCACAGCTTCTTGTCGAAGGCCTTGCCGATGCCCGGGATCACGGGCGAAGTGTGAAAATCCAGATGGACCTGGCGGAAACGAAGTTCATATCTGCTCATGTTGGATCGCTCTCTTCCTCGAATTTCATGACATTGGACTGCTGCGTATGATAACATAGCATCATTTGCCGCTTTTTCAAATGTCACGGCAACCAAAATCCCCGTTTTCACGCCGAAAAACCGCCCGTCGACGCTCCGGACCTTTCCCGCCGCGTCGTCAAAATGTTGCAGCGGGCGCTTGCTTTTCGGAACAATCGGTGCTATATTACGCCCGTAGTCATACCGGGAAGGTTCGCCGTTCCGGGAGTTCACCGTTGAGATTCCACACAATTTAAGGAAAGGAAATCGAATGAAGAAGTTCATGTTGATCGCGGCTCTGACCCTCTTCTCGCTCGTTCTCACGGGCGCGGAGTTCTACGTCAGCCAGACTACCGGCAAGAAAAAGGCCCCCGGCACGAAGCAGGCTCCCTTCAGAGCCATTCCCGACGCCCTGAAAAAGGCGAAAGCGGGCGACGTGATCCGCGTGGCTCAGGGCAGCTACACCGGCAAGATGGGCGCCAGCGAGATCGTCATCGACAAGCCCGTCACCCTCATCGGCGGTTACAGCCCCGACTTTTCGGCCCGCGACGTGGTGAAGTATCCCACCATGATCCAGCCGAAGAACGAGAAGAACGACACCAAGGGACAGGGCGTCATCACCCTGAAGCTGCCCAACGGCAAGGGCCCCGACATGGTCATCGACGGTCTCGTCATCGACCAGGGCTATATGAACAGCTATCACGACATCAAGGGGAAACCCGCGGGCATCGAGACCGGCATGTGGCTGCAGGGCCCCGCCAAGGGCTCCAAGGACAAGTTCCCCTCCGCCAACGTCTATTCCATCTTCGCCCCGGTCGCCGGCAGGTATGAGGGCAACATCATCGTCCGCAACTGCATCATCGCCAACAGCGGCAACTTCGGCATCAACATCTCCCTCTTCCGTGGGAACGTCAAGATCGAGAACAACCTTTTCGTGGCCTGCCGGATGGAGGCCTGCGAAGTTTCCTGCTCCAATGCTCAGCCCGGAGCGGTGACGTGTGAATTCGCCAACAACACCGTTCTCTTCACCTGGAGCCGGATCTCCGACCTCGCGGACATGGGCTACGGCTTCCGCTGTCTGGAAAAGGTCACCTCCAATATCCACCACAATATCTTCGGGCTCAACGTCTTTTCCGGCGTCGGCAACGACAAGGGCAATGCGAAGAACAAGAAGATCAAACTCGACAACAACGTCTTCTTCCTGAACAAGAAGTCCGACGTCACCGTCACGAAGAGCCCCAACATCCTCCATCTGAAGGTCGGGACCGAGGCGTTCGAAGACATGGACGACTATCCCGGCATGGAAAGTGTCGAGGGCAACGTGGCTCTGAAGGATCCCGGCGCTTTCAAGAACGCCCTGAACAAAACCTACCTGGCGGCCTTCCTGAGTGCTTCCTACTCCGAGAAGACGGACTTCGACGAGAATTCTCCCGCCAACGTCTTCCGCTCCGCCCTGGGGATCCCCCTGCGCGGCAAGATGACGACCAAGGTCTCCATGTTCTGCAACCGCTATCCTCTGGCGGACACCTTCAAGCTCTGGGGAGCCTACAAGGGCTACGGAGCGCAGATCGTCAAGTAAGACTCGTTTGCCGGTCCGCATCGGGACCGCCGCAAGATTGCGGCGGTCCTTTTTTTGTGGGTACGCCCGGCGGGGACACGAAAAAAGCCGGGTGCGGCGGACGCACCCGGCCTGACGGAAGGCCCCTTACAGCGCAGTAAAATGGACCGTGAATTTCTTCGTCCCGCAGGCGAAGACCACGTCGGTCCGGCCGCGCGCCACGGCCTTCAGTTCGATCTCGGCCTTGTAGCGGTGGAGGGGGTATACCCCGGAGCGGTCGTGTTTGAGCTTGACCCGGCAGACGGCGGGATCGTAGCTGACCAGCTGCCAGTAGAGGCGGCGGCCGGGATCTTCAGCCAGATCGAAGTCCACGTCCGATCTCACCGGCAGCGAGGCCGCGTAGTGCTCATCCTCCCCGAGGGAACCGAAAGCGAAATAACTGTCGTCGACCAGCGGCTTCGCAATTATGGGAGCCGGAGCGGCAACGGTGACCGGGGCCGGAGCGGCAACGGTGCCGGGGGCCGGAGCGGCGACGGTGACCGGGGCCGGAGCGGCGACGATGACCGGAGCAGCCGCGGAGAGCACGGGGCCGGAAAGTTCGGCCTCAACATCCCGGAAGCGCGCCAGGGAGCCCGCTTCGGCGGTCAGCCGGATCCGGATGTACCTTGCCGGAGTCCTCAAAGTGAAGTAACGTTTCAGCTTCTGATCGTAGGGCGTCAGCCGCACGGTCTGCTGTTCGGAACAGACTACGGCGCGCTGGGCCTCGTCGAGGGCCTCGTAGCCCATCGTGGCGGTCCCCCGTCCGTTGAATTTCACTTCGAGTTTGAGTACGCTCCCGGAGAGCGGCTGCAGCGCGGAGATCGCCGACTGCGGCCGGGTGGGGGTGGCCGCCAGTTCGAGACAGAACTCGTTGCGGTCGCGGGTGGGCAGAATGCGCGCCGCGCCGCCGTCCGCCGAGAGATACCACCCCGGCGCCGGCGAATGGCCGCCGGGACGGCCCCGGAAATCACCGTTGATGGGCAGTTCGATACCGTCTGCCGCAAGGATCCCGGCCCACAGGGCCGCCAGCGTCAGAAAAAGACTTTTTTTCATTGTGTGTCTCCTCTTCGTTTTGTTTGGTCGGAAGTCGTTATTTTTTCAGATTCCACGCCTTGAGCATGGCTTCGGCGATATCCTTGTGGAACTGGGCGAGGGGATGGGTCCCGTCCCGGGTGACGACCAGTACGGCGAGAGGCGCGCCCTTGCGGAGCGAGGCGAAGAGGGCGTCGAGGGGAACGGTGTAAGTTTTCATCTCGTCGGCGGCGTCGCGGGCGGCCATGTTGTATTCGTGGACCCGCTCGCCGTGAGCGAGATAGGCCTTGCCTTCCAGACCGAAGGGGGTGGCGATGGAGATCTTCTTGATGCCTTTCAGATGGCAGAGGTGGGCCATCCAGACCAGATTGCAGCGGTAGGCTTCGGCGGAAACCATGGGCTCATCGGCCCAGCAGCCCCGGCCCACGGCGGCGTCGTTGGCTCCCAGCATGATGGAAAGGGCATCGGGTTTCCGGTCGAAAACGTCCCGTTCGAAGCGGGTGAGGGCGAAAGGAGTCTTGTCGCCGCCGCGTCCGGCGTTGATGACGGTGTTCTCGGGGAGCGCTTCCTGAAGGAACTTCACGTAGGAGTTTTCGCCTTCGGTGAGGCTGTCGCCCAGACAGACGAGGGTTTCGCCTTTTTCGAGGAACGGCTTGGTGAGATCGAGCATTTGGGTTTTTCCTTTATGTTGAGTGGAACGAAAAATCACCACAGTGAACCGAAGCGGGCCACGTCGCCCAGCTGCTCGCTGATCCTCAGCAGCTGATTGTATATGGCCACCCTTTCGCCGCAGAGGGCCCCGGCCTTGATCTGGCCCGCCCCCAGCGCCACGGTCAAATCGGCGGCGAAGGGGTCGCAGGTCTCGCCGGAGCGGTGGCTGACGATGCATTTGTACCCGGCGTTCCGGGCCATGGCCGCTGTGTCGCACACTTCGGTCAAGGTGCCGATCTGGTTGGGTTTCAAAAGGATCGCGTTGGCGCATCCCCGGTCGATGCCCTGCCTGAGATATTTGGGATTGGTGGCGAAAAGGTCGTCGCCCACCAGCTGGCACTTGTCTCCCAGTTCGGCGGTGAGTTTTTCCCAGGTCTCCCAGTCCTCTTCGGCGGCTCCGTCTTCGATGGAGTCCACGGGGAATTTTACCGCCAGCGAGCGGAGGAAGGCGATCTCCTCTTCGCCGGTGCGCTTCGGGGCGTTCTCGCCTTCGAAGAGCGCGTAGTCGTAGAGGCCGTCGGCGAAAAAGACGCCCGACGCGGCGTCGATGGCGATGGAGATCTCTTCGCCGGGAGTGAATCCGGAGCGTTCGATGGCGGCAACGAGGGTTTCGAGGAGTTCCGGAGCGCCGCCGGAAAGTTCGGGCGGGGCGAAGCCGCCGTCGTCCCCCAGGGCGGGGGACCAGTGCTTTTCTTCCAGCAGCTGTTCCAGCTCCAGCCGGACCTTGGCTCCCATCTGCAGCGCTTCGGGGAAACTTTCCGCGCCCACCGGGCGGATCATGTACTCCTGAAAGGCGGAGCACCCGTCGGAGTGCATCCCGCCGCTGAAGAGGTTTATCATGGGCACGGGGAGCACTTTGGCGTTGCAGCCGCCGATGTAGCGGTAGAGAGGCAGCCCCAGTTCGGCGGCGGCGGCCCGGGCGCAGGCGAGGGAAACGGCCAGCACGGCGTTGGCCCCCAGCCGTTCCTTGTCGGGGGTGCCGTCCAGCTCGATCATGACCTGATCCACGCCGCTCTGGTCCAGAAGGTCGAGGCCGCAGATTTCCGGCGCGATCAGCTCTTCCACGTTGCGGACGGCGCTCAGGACGCCCTTGCCGCCGTAGCGGCCGGTGTCGCCGTCGCGGAGTTCCAGCGCTTCCCGCTCCCCGGTGGAGATGCCGGAGGGCACCGAGGCCCGGCCGAAGATCCCCCGCGCGCTTTCGACTTCGACCTCGACCGTGGGATTGCCTCGGGAATCGAGGATCTCCCGTGCCGACACATTTCTGATCTCGGACATCTGAACGCCTCCGGACTTTGGATTGATGGGTTTCCTGCCATAATATAAGGCGTCGGAGGGCTTTTTTCAAGTGCCGCGGCGGGATTTCAGGCGAGAATGAAGCGTTTGGTCTGCTTGTCGAGTCCGGCCACGGCCCAGACCAGCGCGTCCAGACGGTCGGGGGAAGAGATGCTGGTCAGGGGGGAGTAGGAACACATTTCCTCCTCCAGCTCCGGGAAGGAGCCCGCGTGGTGGACCAGATTCTTTTCGTAGAGGGCGGCCACGGGTTCCGCCCGGAGCACCTTGCCCCGGCGGGCGGTGACCGCCTGAAAGGGGAGTCCCGGAGCCAGTTCGCAGAGCATGGTGCGGATCAGGTCGCCGCCGTTGTTGACTTCGCCGATGACCCGGTCGGCCCGGAGTTCTTCGTAGAGGGCGATGACCCGGCGGCCCCACTCCAGCGGGTTGGCCCGGCAGCTCCGGTCGGCGAGGACGTAGTAGTGTCCGTCCGGCCCCACCCCCGCCCCCACGATCCCCGTCAGGTCGGAGCCGGAGTTGGCGCTGACCGCCGGGTCCACGGCCACCACCACCTGGCGCAGTTCCGGGACGGTAACCACCCGGTTACGGTCGATGAGGGAGTAGCTCCACAGGGCCCCCTCCACCTCGTCCTGCCAGAGCCCCTCGAGGAACCGTTCCCGCTGGCGGCGGGAAAGACTGCCCAGGGTTTCCTCGATGTATCCGGGCGGGAGATTTTCGGCGTTGTCGGCGGGGTTGATGCGCATGACGGCGTACTGCTCCGGGGCGGCGAGAGGCAGGTTGTCCGCCGGATTGAGCTTCCGGACGAACATCTGGTAGCTCCAGTGGGATTTCCCCGGGGGGTTGCAGTCGAAGAAGGCCTTGTTGGCCAGTCCGGGCACATTCTGGGCCAGCCGGGTCAGTGCGGTCTGGACGCTCGAGAAATCCAGTTCGGAACACTCGTTGAAGTAGAGCGTGGCGAACTCCCGCCCCAGGATCTTTTCGGCCCGCTGGGCGTCATCCAACCCCACCAGCTGGATCTCCGCGCCGTTGGGGAAGCGGAAGATGGAGTCGCTCCGGCTGTACTCGTATTTCAGCTCCGGGAAACGGCAGCGGAGCGCCTTGGGCATGGTGTCGCTGACCACGGCGCGACGCA
>JAFSYV010000338.1 GCA_017443585.1 Lentisphaeria bacterium
CCCGCGTCGGTCAGCTCGCTCCCCGCCGTTTCCGGTTCCGGAACGAGAACGAAATCCCGGTTCAGCCGCACCACGCCCGGACAGCGGGTGGCCTCGCGCAGAGCTTCGACGGCAAAATCCCCGATGAGGAAGGGGGCTTCAAGTTCCACCCCCGTGATGTTTTCGAAAAGTTCCGTCACGCCCTTGGCGGGCTTGGGCAGGGGAGAAAACCGGCGGGAAAGTTCGAAGACGTTTTTCCCGTCCCGGAGCGGAGGAAGATCGATGCACTCGAACTCCCGTGCGCGGAAAAAACCGACGGGGCTTGACGGGACCTCCGTACCGTTGAGGAGCACACGCCACTCGGCGGGATCTTCCAGCACGAGCCGACAATGAGGGAATTCCCCCCGGCAGAGGGCTTCGAAACGCAATGTTACCGAGCCCGAATACCCTTCCCCGGTCAGGATCTCATGGACCGCCAGCACGGGCATATCCTGCGAAAAGTTTTCTTCCTCTTCCCGTTTGAAGCGGCAGAACTCCAGCAACAGCACGTTGGGGTCGTGCCTTTCGCAGCGCCAACGGTCGGGCAGCTCCAGACCCCGGACGGGGGCCGGAGAAACGGGCGGGACCGCCGCGCCGGGCTTCAGGACCAGCCTCAGCGCCCCGCCGGGAGCGATCCCGAACTCCGTCGCGGGAACGCCGGAAGCGCCGTCCGCCTTCAATTCCGCGGCGGGACAGGGCAGGGAAAGTTTGTGGCCGCTCCCGCAGTCGGTGTTGAAGAGAAAGAGCAGTTCTTCGCCACTTTCAGTCTTCATGTGGCGCATCAGCAGCGCGGAAGCGTCGTCACAAGCGATCTCGACGGAGCGGAACTCTGCCAGGCAACGGCGCAGTTCGCCCGTGCCGGAAAGGGTCTCCGCTTCAGCACAGGGGGTATGCCCCAGGGCGAAGATCTTACCCCCTTGAGCGGCAAACTGCGAAAGCAGTTCCAGGGTCGTCCCGGTCAGTTTTTCCGTCCAGGGCAGGACGACGGCCCGGTAGGCCCGTTCCCCGCAGACGAGCCGCCCCTTTTCGACCCGTCCGCAGTCGGCGAGAAGAAATTCGTCCCCCAGTTCGAAGGCCGTCCGGCTGTGGGCCAGCTCCTTTTCCACGTCGAGGAATTTCTGCTCCAGTTCTTTGAGTTTTCCGATCCCGGAAGGCCCGATCTCCCCCTTGGCGTACAGGGTCGCCGCCGTGTTCCACGGAAGCATCACCATGACCTCGCAGACGGGCTCTCCCTGAGAAACGAACCAGCTGTCGAGAGCGCAGCGGTCGCTGGAAAGATGATAATGCTCCCAATAGGGCTGATAGTAGTTGATGTGGGGCGGATAGGCCCGCTTCCTCCGGCCCCGCAGACTGTAGAAGAGCGCGTGGACGCTGCGGCAGTTGACGCCGAAAGCGGCGAAATGGTCGAAAAGGTGGATCTGATCCCTCAGGGAGAAGTTTTCCGAGGTGACGCCGTACATTTCGCACAGGACCTCCTTCCGCCCCGCCTGGGCGGCGGCCGAAACGCCCTGCAGGACCGTGGTGTAGAGTTCCCGGCTGAAGGACATGTCGTCCCGCTTCCGGGCAAGGGGGGAATCCCGGTAGTACATTTCGGCCGTGAGCACGTCGATGCCGGGCAGGTCGAACCAGCGGTAAAAGGGCATCATGGCGGCTCCCCGTGCGAAGTTGGCGTGAAAACTGCCCTCCCCCATCAGGTGGCCGCTGACCGAAAGCCCGAGGCGGTGACAGAACTCCCGCATCTGGCGGAAATAGCTCTTTTCCAGCAGCCGCACCACGGTGTTCCAGTAGCGGAAACGCATTTCGCCGCAGCCGGGCATTTCGTGAAAAAGGGGGGCGATCTCCGGCTCGCAGTGCCACATTTGCCGGAATTCTTCGACCAGACAGTCGTTCCACGGCAGCCCGTCGCTGCTGTAGCTGGGCTCATCGACCCAGGCGGTGAAGATGGTCTTGCCGAATTCGCTTTTGAACTCCGCCCACACGTCGGCGTAGACGTACTGCAGATAACTGCGCACGGCTTCGGGATCGAGCATGTCGATGTAGTAAGGCGTACGGCTGAAAGTATAGACGCCGGGAGAGGTCTCCTTGACGCATCCGGCGGTGTATTTTTCGGGCAGGCCCGGAACGGCCTCCGGCATGTAGGCCGCCTGCAAACCGATCCTCATGCCCAGCTCTTTGGCGCACCGGACGGCGGCCCCGAGTTTGGCTTTGAAATCCCTTCCCGGATAGTCGGACCTGAGTCCGATGTAGGTGCGGGCGATCACGGCGGAAACGCCCTGCCGCCGCATCTCCCTGAGCTGAAAGCACATCTGTTCTTCGTCGAGGGCATCGTTGAGGGTCCAGAAATCCACGCCGCGCCTGCGGTCGTTTTCCTTGAGAAAAGTGCGGTGATCCGGCATTGTTCCAACCTCCCTGTGGTTCCGGGGCTGAATATACACTCTCGCGCATGAAAATGCAAACCGTCCCGCGAAAAATATGGATATCGGCGCATAACCTCCTTGCAAATTTCAGTTTCCGGGTGTATTTTAGGACCGATGGGATGATCCCCGAACAAATATAAGGAGAAATCGAGCAATGAAAAAGCTTTGGGTCGCAGTATCGTCGTTCCTTCTCGCACTCGCCGTTTTCGCCGCCGACGCGCCGGGATTCACGGCCAGGATCATCGCGACGAAGGCGGTGAACATCGGAGACCAGTTCGCGGGGATCCTGCCCGGTCGTCCGCCTTTCTTCCCTCAAACCGCCAAGGCCGTCTGCGGGGAACCCTTTTTCGTGGAGATCGTCTTCGCCGGAGTCACGGTCAAAGAGGGCGCCGTCTCGCTGACGGGGAAGGTCACCGCCTCCGCCCCCGACGGG
>JAFSYV010000339.1 GCA_017443585.1 Lentisphaeria bacterium
GAGAGTAAGCCCGGTCATCAGCGCCGGATCGTCGATGGCGTAACGGGGATAGAGAAAATCATAGGCGATGGCGGGCTTGTAGTTCTTTTCGGGGATCGAGACCACGGCGAAGCGGTTGCATTCAGTCCCCGTTCCGTGAGTCAGGTTCACGGCGACGACGGGCAGAGCCCGGTCCGGGATGAAGCTGTACTCGAAAAGCTCCGCGCACTTCCGCCCGGGAAATTTCAACAGAATGGCGGCGCTTTTCGCCGCATCGATGGCGCTTCCGCCGCCGATTCCGATGACCGCCTGAACTCCGGCGGAAATCCCCATGGAAACGGCGGTGTCCACCTGACCCGCCGTGGGGTTGGGCGTCACCCCGGAGTAGAGGGTGTACCTGAACCCCATGCTCTTCAGAATGGACTCCACGACGTCCCACGCGCCGGAGCTGCGGTAGGCCCCCCTGCCCGTGACGACAAGGCAGCTGGTGATGCCCTGTTCTTTCAGCTCTCTCGCGACGGTCTCGAAGGAATTGACCGCCCCGGGGCCGAAAAAGATCTTGCCTTTCAGCGTGATGGTCCGCACCTGATTTGCGACGGAAGCGAATTTATCCCACATATTGCCTCTTCTCCTCTCTTCTCTTCGGACTGTTCGGGATTCCCCGAGGTCCAATATAGTGTGTTCGCCGCGGATTTTCAAGGCACAACGGGCAAAAAAAGAAAAAGGGGAAAGGGACCGCTGAACGGTTCTCCCCTTTCCCGCATTCTCTTCGCAGGGCTTACTCGAAGACCGCTTCGCCGAAGCAGTCCTTGTCGTGGAAGCCCAGACTTTCCAGACTGGGAGCCCACAATGCCAGCTCGCGGTGTCCCTTGGGAGGCCACTCTTCCTTGGGGATCTGGATCTCCCGGCCCAGGTTCATGGTCCACATGGCCCCGCTGGCGGGCTTGGCCTTGATGCTCGCGAAGGGCAGGATCATGAGGGAGTACCACTTGTTGTTCCCGCGGCGGGTCTGATAGCTCCACTTGCCGTTCCACGAGGGATCCGCCTTGTTGTAGAGCGGATGGAGCACGTCTTCGATGAACCCCACCGCGGACTCGTAGCAGGAGTTCTCGACCGGGTTGTAGATGAAGTGGTAGTAGTTGCTCCGGGCGCCGGCGGGATCGATGACCAGTTCGATGGCGTCCTCCCGCCACGCGGGACCGTCGTTGCCGACGGCCGAATGGGGCCGTTTGTCCGGCAGATCGGAGATCACGCCGATGTAGAGATTGTCCTTGTCATAGAGGATCTTGAACTTCGTCTGCTCGGAAACGTTGCCCAGCTGGATCCCGTTGAGTTTCTGCCACGCGGCCCGCTTCCACGCGCCGGATTCGAAGTCGTTGAACTGAACGGGCTCGAGGGCCTTCTTGATGACCATGCTGGTCTTGGAGGCTCCGGGCAGGACGGAGGAGGTGCGCAGAAGCTTCACGTTCCAGGTCAAGGGCGCTTCGATGGGCCCGCGGAGCCGGCCGTTGGTCTTCATCTGGCCCTTGGGCATGTTGCCGAAGAAGGGGATCTCCTTCCAGCCGGGCAGCCGTTTGATCCGCCCCTTGGCGTCATACAGGGAGTCGATCATCTTGTTCCGGGCCTCGATGGAATCCAGCAGCACGTTCAGAGCCTGACGGCTGGGCGCGAGGCGGTAGCTGTTGTAGAGGGCCAGGATCCGGGCCAGCAGTTTGGTGTAGTCGAACTCCTTCCGGACCAGGCTGAGACGCTGTTTGACCTTGGGATCCTTCGCCAGTTTTTCCGCACGGGAAAGCTGTTTTTCGAGCAGGTCGAGCAGATCGGAGGAGTAGATGGTGCTCAGCAGGGCCTTGGGATTGAGGGCGAGGGAAACCTTCTGTTCGGCGGAAGCGGAGTAGATCTCGAGCCGGTCGTAGAGCGCCTGATAGAAGGTGCGCATGGGGGCGACGCTTTCCCTGAAGGCCCGGCGGCAGAACTCGTCGACCAGCTCGGCCTCGTTCCGGGTGGGATCTTCCAGCACCTTGCCGTAGACGTAATAGGTGGGTCCTTCGAGACCGAAGTTCTCGCCGAAGCCGCAGCGGTAGACGCCTTTCACCTTGTTCTTGATGAAGCGCCGGGCCTGTTCCGCAACGAATCCGGGAGTCCGCTTGGGGGTGGCCCCGGTGGTGTTGTACCAGCCCCAGTTGTAGATGTAGACCAGAAAGCCCTTGGGCACCTTGATCTTGCTCCAGTTGGCGAAGGTCTGAGGACTGTAGTTGCACAGTTCGATCATCACGTTGTCCGGGAACTCGTTGAAGGTCTTCGGGGGCGTCCGGTTGGGGTTGTAGCAGATGATCATGGCGTTCTTGCCGGGCCGGTCCTTGAGCAGACGTTCCGCCAGAGCGCGGTGCAAAATCCAGAGCTTTTCGCCGATGTCGCTGGTGTTGCCGTACTTGGCGCAGGCGTCGCACTGGCAGGGCTGGTAGCCGTCGGTCTGGGAAAGTTCCGCCGTCTCGGCGCCGGAATCGACGTCCTTGAGCAGCTGCTTGTAGATCAGCTCCTGCACCTCCTTGTTGCTGATGCAGAGGTGGTTGCCGTTGGCGTTGCGCTTCTTGTTCTTGCCGGAGCCCAGAAGTGCGAAATACTCGGGATGGCTCTTGAAATACTTCTCCGCGGGCACCGCGGGATAATAGGAGTGGCCGCCGTGGCTCAGGAGCGTTCCGGGGCCGTGGTTGCTGTTGGCGTAGTCATAGAACATTTCGTAGTTGCGGCCCAGACCGTGCTTGAGGGTGGGAACGCCCGAGTATTTGTAGCGGGCGGGGATCACGATCTTGTCCTTTTTCACGTAATCGGTCCCGACCTCGCCGGGATAGAGGAAGCGCACGTCGAGGAAGTGCTCCATGAAGTAGACCGCCGCCTTGGCCGTGCCGAGAATGTGGGCGGTGTAGCGCTTTTCGGCCTTGCTGCTGTTGTAGCGGTGCCGGTCGCTCCCCGCCAGGTAGATGTTGCCGTTGTATTCCCAGATCTTGAAGTCGAAATCCTTGAACTTCAGGGGCTTCACCCCCTTGGAACGGAGGACTCTGGTGTTCCCGAGAAAGATGTTCTTGAGACTGGCCCGGCGGCGGGACTCGGTGACCACGGGGAAGTCCGCGCCGATGGTTTCCTTGAAGGCGCGCTGGAGCTTCAGCGCCACCTCCCGGAGGAGCGCGGTGGTCCCGGCATTTTTCGCCCGGTCGGGGTAGACGATCTGGTACTTGGACTCGGAGGTCAGGACCAGATCCCTGGGCTTTTCCTTCTTGCTCTGGAAACTCTGGCAGCCGCACAGGAGCAGAACCACTCCCGCCGAAAGCAGCGGCAAAACGTGTCTCATCATCTTTTTTTCCTTTCCGTTCGAAAGATTTGGTGTTTGGTGAAGGTCCGCCGGTAAAATAGCATGACTCGCCCCCTTTGTCAAGTTGAAAAAAACCTTTTCGGCCAAATTCGCCCCTTTTTTCCCGCTTTCCGGGACGGGAGTCCGAAAGAAAACGCGCGTGTTGCGCTCCGCCCCGGCTGATTCCGGCTTGCAATCGGCCGGTTTTGGTGTTATGTTAAATAAGGCGCGTCTCGCATTTTTTGGAAAAAGCCGACTTGACGGAGCCATGCAAAGGAAGGAAAGCTGTCTGATGAATAAGATCGTGATGTCATGGGGGATCATGGCGGTGCTGCTGCTGCCGGGGCTGATTCCGTCGCTCGAGGCCGGTCAGGTCTTCACCGACCGGAAAACCGGCAAGACCGTCATCGAATTGAAGGTGGACGGACTCCCCAACGCCGTCGGGACCAATGTGAACAACCGGGCCAACGTGGCCGTCGTCAAGAGTTTCATCGACAACTTCCCCGCCATCTTCAGGAAGAAGTACGCCGAAAAGTACAAGAAGAACCCGGAAAAGTACGGCAAGTTCGACTGGGACAACGTGGAGATCCGCCTGAAGCCCTTCTCCGGAATCAAGGTCGAAGGCGTCGAAAACGACCTCCTCGCCATCGCGGGCAACATGGCTCCCGACGTGCTCAGCATCAACTTCCGCAAGTCCGACAACTACATCAGCAACAACTTTCTTCAGCCTCTCGACGAATTCATCGACAACCTTTCGCCCGAAGACAGGAAGCAGTTCCTGAAGGAGCGGATCCATCCCAAGATCATGCCGGTGCTCCACCGCCGGGGCCCCGACGGGAAAGTGCACTTCTGGGCCATCCCCAACAAAGGGTCGCCGGTGGGCAAGGTGATGATGTACCGCAAAGACCTCTTCGACAAGCACGGCATCCCCTATCCCACCGCCAACTGGACCTGGGAAGATCTCCTCGCCGCCTGCAAGAAGATCGCCGACCCCGGCAACGGCATCTACGGGATCCTGCTGGGCCGGGGCAAGACCGAGTCCTGGCACTGGCTGACCTTCCTCTGGTGCGCCGGGGGCGAAGTCATGGAACAGGACAAGGACACCGGCAAGTGGCGCTGCACTTTCGGCTCCGAGGCGGGGTTGCGGGCCCTCGACTTCTACACGAAACTTTCCGCCGAAAAGTGGATCGACAAGAAGGGCGTCGTCCGCCGGGGCTACGCCTATAAGGAAGCCCGCGCGGGCAACAAGTGGACCAACGGCGAGATCGGAATCTATCTCACCTACATCGACGAACGGACCATGGCCACCTTCAACCCCGAGATCAACGGCATGGCCCCCGTGCCCATGGGTTATCCGGACGAAAACGGCGTCCGCCACCGGGGCGGCGAACTGAACTGCGGCATGTTCGCCATGTTCGCCGGGGTCACCGACCCCGTGATCCGGGACGCCGCCTGGGAATACATGTACTACCGGGACTCCGACGCCGGACTCAGGATCCAGACCGAGATCTTCGTGGAAAGCGGCATGGGCCAGTTCGTCATGCCCCGCCACCTCAAACGCTTCGGGTACGAGGACCTGCTGCGCCTTTCGCCCAAATCCTTCATCGAACTTTACCAGGTGTGCCTCGACTGCGGCAAGCCCGAACCCTACGGCAAGAACAGCAACTTCGCCTACGAGCGCATGTCCATCCCGCTGCAGATCGCCGAGGCCAGGGAACTTTCGGACGAGCTCTCGCCCGACCCGAAGGTCCGTACCGAACAGCTGCGCGCGATCCTCAAGAAAGCCGAAGACGACGCCAACGAGATCATGATCGGCGACATCACCAACGCCGAACGGGCCAGGCGCCGGGTCATCGCCTGCTGCCTGCTCGCCGGGATCCTCATCGCCTACTTCTTCGTCTTCCGCAAGATCTTCCGGATCTTCACCCCGCCCAGGGACATCCTGGGCGTCAAGCAGGAAACGTGGGGGTTCCGCCGCTTCTTCTGGGCCTATCTCCTGCTGGTTCCCGCCGTGCTGACCGTCTTCCTCTGGCACTATGTGCCGCTGGTCCGGGGCTCCGTCATGGCCTTCCAGGACTACAAGATCATCGGCAAATCGGTCTTCATCGGCGTGGACAACTTCGGCAACCTGATCATGGACGGCGCCTGGTGGAGCTCCATCTGGAACGCCTTCCGCTACAGTCTGCTGATCATCAGTCTGACCTTCCTGCCCCCCATGATCCTGGCCGTTCTGCTGCAGGAAGTGCCCAAGGGCAAACTCCTCTTCCGCATGATCTACTACCTCCCCGCCGTAATCTCCGGCCTCGTCACCATGCTGCTGTGGAAGCAGTTTTACGAGCCCTCCGAATTCGGCGCGTTGAACCAGATTGTCTTGCGGATCCCCGCCATCGGCTTCATCGGCATCGGGGCCATCCTCATGATCGTCTGCTTCATGTTCGCCCGGCGTCTCGCCTTCTACCGTCTCTGGGGCGTGATGACCATTTTCATCATCGTCGGGTTCATCCTCTTCGGAGCCGTGAGCGCCCTCTCCTTCCCGGTGATCTTCCCCGGGCACGAGCCCCTGAGCGTCACCTGCACCAAACTGTTCGGTCGTCTCTTCCAGACCAACA
>JAFSYV010000340.1 GCA_017443585.1 Lentisphaeria bacterium
CGGTAAAGTCCGGGGGCGATCTTCACCGTGTCGCCGGGCCGAGCCAGAGCGGCGGCACGGGCGATGGTGGCCAGGGGGGAGTCCGCCTTGCCGGGATTTTCGTCGTTCCCCGCGGGGGAGACATGCAGCACACCGGCTCCCACGGCGGCGGGGAGCAGAAATGCGCACAGCAGAACTTTCAAGCTCGTTTTCATTTCAGGCGGTCTTCCCAAAAACTTTTTGCGTTCGGCACCTTTCGCGGCATTTTCGACCGCGCCGGGTTAATTTACCTTCGCTTTCCCGATTTTTCAAGCGTCTTTCGGAACATTTTGCCGCTTTTGCCGACGCGAATGTCCGATGCGAATCCGGGACGCCGGGCCGAAAAAACCGGTCCGGAAACTTGACATTCCGCCGTTGCGGTGCTATCTTTCACGGTGCACATACAGTTTCAACCGGACAGAGAGGAGCTTTTTCGCAAATGGAAACCAAAACCGTACACTTCGACATGAAGGCCATGATCCCGAAACCGGACTACGCGCTCACGCTGGTCGACGAGATCGCCGACGAGGGCATCAACGCCATTCTCGTGGAGTTCGAAGACAAATTCCCCTTCGACGTGACGGCGGGGATCCATCACCCCTGCGCGTGGACGAAAGAGGAGTTCCGCCGCTTCGCGGAAAAGTGCAAGGCACGGAACGTCGAACTCATCCCCCTTCTCCAGAGCGTGGGACACTTGGATTACCTCCTCAAGTACCCGAAGTTCCGGGAACTGCGGGACGGGGGGCCCGAAGGCTCCAGCTACCAGTGGTGCCTCGCCGACGAGGCCTCCTTCGAGCTCTGGCGCACCATGGCGGACGAGCTCCTCGCGGCCTTCCCCGACACGAAGATCTTCCACATCGGCGCCGACGAGTGCCGCATGAACGTCCCCTGTGAACGCTGCGGTGCGAACCGGCTTGACCTTTACGTCGAACGGGTGGCCCGCTGCTGCCGCTACATTCAGGAAAAAGGGGTGAAAGTGCTGTTGTGGGACGACGTGTTCCGCAAGCACGGCGAGGAAAAGTTTGCCCAGCTCCCCCAAGGCGTCATCCCCTGCGTCTGGATGTACGGCACCTTGGATACGGAATACATCGGGCGCATGGCCGCGAGGGGTCTCGAGTTCTGGGGCTCCTCCAGCATTCAGGGCGAAAGGTTCTATCACGCCATGGGCCCCCAGGAGCCCCGGATGGACAATGTGGACGCGTGGGGCGAAATGAATGAACGTTATCCTCAGATTACGGGCCACATCGGCACCATCTGGGGGCGGAACCAGTGCCAGAGTCCCTACAAGTGCAACCTGCCCCAGTCCCTCTTCATGGTGAGCTACCTTGCGGAAACCTTGAACCGCGGCGTCATCCGGGACCGGGAAAAATTCATCCGCGCCTTCGGGGAACGGTTCTTCGGCATGGAGCTGGATTACAATGCACTGATTACCTCCTTCTGCCTCAATCCGGGATACGCCGAACCCATCGTGACCGAACTCAAGGACAAGGCCCCCCGCCACCGGGACATCGCGGAAATCTGGTACGGACTCAACGCCGTGGACCAGATGCTCTTCTACCTCTACTCGGGCTTCGCCAACAACGAGTCGCTCTTGAGCACCTTCCTCGCCGGAATGGCTCCCCGCGAGATGACCGCGGCCTGGCTGGAAAACGTCCGGCGCTCCCGTGAGAACACCGAACAGGGGCTCGCCGAACTCCGCCCCCTCATGACGAAGTACTTCCCGGAAGCGGTCTGGGAGGAATTCACCGACCAGCGTTTCCGGGCCCGGCTGGAGCTGAACGAGTATTGGCGCCACGTCATTTCCGCCGCCGCGCTCAAGTGGGACGAAAACCTGAAGCGGCTCTGAGGACAAAAAAACGGCGGAGGATCCGCAAACTGCGGAGCCGCCGCCGCGACCGTCGGGGATTTCGAAGCTCTTACTCCGAGAAGAGCCAGGTCGAGAGATAACGTTCGCCGGTGTCGGGCAGAAGCACCACGATGCGCTTCCCGGCAAATTCCGGCTTTTTGGCGAGTTCCAGCGCCGCGTAGAGGGCCGCGCCGGAGCTGATGCCCACGAGGAGCCCTTCCTGCGCCGCCGCCGCACGGGCGGTCTTGCCCGCGTTTTCCGCCGAAACAGTGATGATCTCGGTGACGACCTTGGTGTTCAGAACTTTCGGCACGAAGCCCGCGCCGATGCCCTGGATCTTGTGGGGTCCGGGCTTGCCGCCGGAAAGGACGGGGCTGGTGTCGGGCTCCACGGCGTAGATCTTGACGGCGGGGTTCTTTTCTTTCAGGTATTCCGCCACGCCCGTGAGCGTTCCGCCCGTGCCCACGCCCGCCACGAAGGCGTCAACTTTCCCGTCGGCGTCGGCCCAGATCTCCGGGCCCGTGTGGGCCTTGTGGTAGGCCGGGTTCGCCGGGTTCTCGAACTGCTGGGGGATGAAGGAGCCGGGATTCTGCGCCTGCAGCTCCAGCGCCTTGGCGATGGCGCCCTTCATGCCCAGAGCGCCCTCGGTGAGGACGATCTCCGCCCCGTAGGCGGCGGCCAGCTTGCGCCGCTCGATGCTCATGGTCTCGGGCATGGTGAGGATCAGGTGATAGCCCTTGACCGCCGACACGAAGGCGAGGCCCACGCCGGTGTTGCCGCTGGTAGGCTCGATGATGAGGGCGCCGGGTTTCAAGACTCAGGCCTTTTCCGCCGCCTCGAGACTGGCGAAAGCGATCCGGTCCTTGACCGACCCGCCGGGATTGAAGGACTCCACCTTGGCGATGACTTCCGCACCGCCCCGGTTGAGTTTGTTGATCCTGACGAGAGGCGTCCCGCCGATCTTTTCCAGAATGTTCTTTGCAATGCTCATGATGTTCTCCTTTCATTGAAACATTACTTTTTTGGTTGTGTATTGCATAAAATATCACACTTTTTCAAAAAGTCAAGCCGATTTCGAAAAAAAATCTACTTTTTTTGTAATCTTTTTCGTTTTCGGGGTTGATTTCCGGGATTTCCGTGGCATATTATATAGGAAAAGGCAACAATTTACGGAGGTACGACGATGAAGATTTCCACCAAAGGACGGTACGGACTGCGCATATTGATCGATCTGGCGACCCACGACCCGGCCAAGCCCCGGCTGCTCCGGGACATCGCCCAGTCCCAGCAGATCTCCGAAAAGTACATCAGCAGGCTTGTGATAGCCCTGCGGCGGGCGAAGCTCATCCGCTCGGTGCGCGGAGTCAACGGGGGGTTCCACCTCGCGAAAAGTCCCGAAGAAATCACGCTCCTCGAGATCCTCGAGACCATGGAAGGCCCCATCTCGGTGGTGGACTGCGTCCAGTCGCCGGAAAAGTGCCCGCGGCAGCGCCTCTGCCCCGCCCGGGACATCTGGAGCAAGCTCAACGACGGGATTCGGGAACTGACGAAGAACATCACCTTGGACGACATCCTCGACGCCTACCGGGAAGAGAACGCCCGGAACGGCATCTGCGACTACTGCATCTGAAGCCCCCGCCCCGGTGCGCTCAAGAGTTCGAGCAGGCGCATCGACAGGCGCAATTTCTTGATCTCCTCCGGGCCGAGGGGAGCGTTTTCCCGGTTCCGGGCGATGGTCCGGAGCACTTCGCACAAGGGAGCCTTGTATTCGAACTCCGCTCCGGAAAATCTGCACAAGGTCTCGAAGACACCGCAGCACGTTTCGAGCTCCATGTCGTCGACGTCGACGAGAGGCCCCCGGCCGTAACGGGAATCGTACAGAGCGAAAAGGGAATCCCCGGGGCGGAGCCGGAAGAGCTCCCGGTCTTCGAGAGAGAAGGCATCGGCGACCGTTTCGAGGTAAGCCGCAGTGATGGAGACATCCACGTCATCCAAACGCCACACGGAAGCGTCAGCGGTACGGTCCTTGAGAAAGGGGTAACGGCTCTTGCCGGGTCCCCGCCCCGTGAAGTACAGCCCCGCCCCCACGATCAGACAGAAGACGGCATCGCCCGCGAAGGGGAAGAGGGGCACACCCAGAATCAGGCCGTGAAACAGCAGCACGGCTCCCTCGAAAAGACTTCCCCACGCGAGGAGCGGCACGAGACCGGCGTACTTCCGGGGGCGCAGGAAGGCCATGAGAAAGAAGAAGCCCACGACGGTCCACGAGCCCGCCGCCATGCGGAACCAGTAGCGGATCTGCACGTCGCTCACGGCGGCAAGGGCCCCCATGTTCTGCAGGATTCGGTCCATCACGCGCCACGGCAACAGGACGCCCAAAATGGAAACGCCCCAGCCGACGGCCCCCGCCAGCAGAAAGATCCGTCGCAAAACAAAAGTGTTCTTCGTCATGGAATAGGCCTCCTGCAAATAATATAGGTGCACAAGGGCGTATTTTCAAGCGCTCCCCCCGCTTCCGAATCTCTTTTTCGGAAAAAATCCCGGCCTCCTCCTTGCAAACAGCCGCAAAAAGATGTATTGTAGGGACATGCGAGAAACATTCGTCATCTTTCGGGGAGGAAAGGAGTTTATGCCGCATCCGTTCTTTCTTTCGGTCCGGTGCGAAGCCGCCTCGCCCGAGGCGCTGGTCCGGGCGGTCACGGAACCGCAGCGCTCCGGTACGCCCGAAGTGCCCGAAGCTCCGTATCTGGACCTGGCCGAAAGGATCGTGCGCACCGCCCGCAGCTGGCAGGACCATGACAGCGGCCGGATCATCGACCCTTACGTCCATCGTGAAACGCCCACCGCCACGGCCCGCTACGTGGGAGCGCTGGGGGCGCTGATGCTGCAGGGGCGCTGTCACGGCCTCGCCCGCTCCTGCGCCAAGGCCCTCG
The DNA here is from genome assembly GCA_017443585.1 of Lentisphaeria bacterium. Lineage (GTDB taxonomy): Bacteria > Verrucomicrobiota > Lentisphaeria > Victivallales > Victivallaceae > UBA1784. Next base: position 4,798 of record JAFSYV010000340.1, read on the forward strand.
ACGCCGTGCTGGAGGACCTCGAAAGCTGCGCCACGAACCACGGGGAATTTCTGGTCAAGGAGTCGCTCTTCGCCTTCACGGCCCTCGAAAAGGAAGTTGCTCCCGAACGCCGCCGCCGCTGGGCACACGTCTTCACTTCCTGCGACCCGGAAAGGGCTTACGCCAAGAGCCGCACCAACACGCCCGACGCGGAAAAGCGGCAGAACTTCGTCTCCTTCGCCCTCGCGGGCGAAGCGATGAAAAAGCACCTGCATCTCGCGGACAACGAGACCTTCTTCCGGAGCTACCTCGAAGAACAGCTGGAGCGTTTCGATGAACTTGGCATGTACCGGGATCCGGGCGCTCCCATGGTCTACGACATCACCGCGCGGATGAATCTGGAACTCGCCGCCTTTTACGCCGATTGGCACCTGCCCTGCCTCAAAGAGCTGCGGAAAAAACTCAGGAGCGGAGCCATGTGCGCGCTCCTCTATCAATCCCCCTCGGGGGAAATGCCCTTCGGCGGCCGGAGCAATCAGCAAAACTTCGTCGAGGCAAGTTTCGCCCTCATCTGCGAGGCGGAGGCCCGCCGCTTCAAAGTCGAAGGGGATATGCTCATGGCAAGCGTGCTCCGCCGGGCGGCCGCGCGGGCGGTCCACAGCGTGACGCCCTATCTCACAAGTGAGCCGATCCACTTCAACAAAAACCGCTTTCCCCCGGAAACCCAGCACGGGCGGCAGCTTTCCTACGGCTACTACGGGGCCTACACGCTCCTCATCGCAAGCCAGCTGGCCGCAGCCGGACTTCTGGCCGACAGGACCATCCCCTTCACCGCAACGACTCCGGCGGAAACGGGAACTTTTCTCTGGACCACCGCGGACGCTTTCCACAAGGTCTTCGCCAATATGCAGGGCTCCCATCTGGAAATGGAACTTTGCAGCGAGGGGGATCACGACGCCGTCGGCTGGGGCCGCTGGCATGTCTCAGGAGCCCCGCCGGAACTGCCCCTTTCCACCCCCGTCCCCGCCCGCCAGACCTTCGTCTCGGTGGTCCCCGCCTCGGGCTCCCTGACCTTCGGCCCCGGCACGGCGGCGGAAGGCTTCGCCTCGGACCTGATCCTGAAGCCGGGGGAGTGCCGCCCACGCCTCGCGGCGGTGACGGAAAACTCGGTCGAGTTCGTCGTCGACTGGCCCTTCCCCGAAGGTGTCGTCAGCGAAAAGATCCGCCTGATGCCTGCTTCGGCGGAAGTCGAGGCGGTGAATCATGCAGGGCACGATGTCCGTTACCGCGTCCCCCTGCTCCTCACCGAAGGAGAATCGAAGAGCGTCGTCCGGGAAACGGAGACGGGCTTCGAACTGCTCTACAAGGGGTGGACTTTCGCCGTTTCGGGCGAAGGCTCGGCGAAATCCCGGGAAAACCGGACGGCGGCCAATCGCAACGGCCTCTACGCGCCCGCCCACTTCGCCTCGGACGCAGGGGTGATAAAACTCCGGCTTGCCGTGAAAAAGTCCGGGAGCGGAAAGTCATGAACAGACCGCTTGCCGGAAAAATCCAACGGCGGATAAGCCTGCTTTTGCTGCCGGCGCTCCTCCTCGCCGGGTGCGCTCCCTCCTACATCGGGAAAACCAGGGAGGAGATCGTCGGGATCATCGCCGCGGAGTACAGAAAAAAGCCCGGACCGATATACATCCGGGTCTCGCCGACAGCCAACGCCGTTTTCGACGATCCCGGCGAGATACTGGACCCGAACCGCACCTGGGGGCGCGATATGAGAAAATTGGACCAGTGGGGGATCCTGCCGTATGAAAAACCCCTTGTAGACGGAAGTTATTTCACGCTTCTCACCTTCAGGAACGACCGCGTCGTGAAAGAAGAGGAATGCCGGGGAGGCGGCTACGGATTTCTGCACATACTGCTCTTCAGCCTCCTGTACCTCCGCCCCCTCTTCGGCCCTTAAAGCCGGATGTCGGGAAGCGCCGCGCCCCCGTCACTTCCGGGGGATCAGGGCGTAGGTGGCCCTCTGCGAGATGCGGACGGCAAATCTCACGGGGATCCAGGCTGGAACGATCTCCCCGTCGCCCCAGGAGTTGCTGATGGCGATCTCGTCCGTCTTCTCGTTGCACCCCACGATGAGGCACATGTGGGAACCGCCGCCGGAAGGGAACCTGTACTTGCGCGCCGTTTTCAGCCACTCCTGCGGCGAACGGGCCAGCGGGCGTTGCCGGCGGCTCAGGTTCCAGAACTGGACCGCCCCCGGATTGACGTACATCACCCACATGACGGGGATCCCCCGTTCGATGTATCTCTTGAGCGAACTCACCCGGACTTCGCCGCAGGAGCGCATGTCCAGGTCGTACTGGTGGCGGAAAGGAGTGATGGCCCGGTTCATGTGACTGACGAGGGTCCCTCCGCCCTTCCCGGTGTCGCCCGCATCGGCCAGCTGGTGCATGGTGATCTGCGTGATGCCGTAGTAACGCAGGATCCGCTCCACCGTGGCGGGTACGCAGTAGCCCTTGGGCCCCTGATCGACCATGGGGATGTTCTCGATCCAGATGTCGCCGGAACCGTTCTTCCGGACGTTGCCGGCGAGGTTTTTCCGGTGGATCGTGCGCTCTTTCCGCGAAGGCGTCTTCGCCTCCCCCGCGCCCGCCTCATAGGCGACGTGCAGGATCGTATACTCCTCGCGCCGCAGTTCGACGAGAAAACGGACCTTGCCGTACTTCCAGACCGAAGCGCTGTTCTGAAGCCCCCTGGCCCCGAACTTTTCCCGCCCCGGCTCCCCGAGAAGCCGGGTCAGATTCTTCTTGAGGTCCAGTCCCGCTCTTTTTATGTGCTGCCGCATGTTTCTGGCCTGCGCGGAGTCCCCCTTGTTGAAATAGATGATGTCGACCAGCGTCACCTTATCGTCGGCATCGGAGATCACCAGCATCTCCGTCGCGGGGATGCCGAAGACGTTCCGGTTCCGCAGGAATGTGCTCCGCCGGGTGGAGGTTCCCTGAAAAACGAGGCCGCTCCTCTGCATGGTCTTTTCGAACTCGCCCCGTGTCCACCCCCCTTGGGGAGGCAGCAGGGGCAGCCCCGCGGCCCGAGCCAATTGCTCAGGGGTGATTGCGGAAGGGATCTCCGCCCCCGGCAGCAGCAGGGGCAGAAGGGCGAGAACCAGCAGCAAAAAACGCTTCATAACGAAATCTCCGGGAAAAATTACTCACGCTTATAATATACGCGCGTCTGCATAGAAAAACAAGCCCCTGCAGGCTATGAATACTATGAATACTATGAATACTATGAATACTGCGGCGATGGCGGAGGCCGCTTGGGGGAGCCGACTTTTTTGCGTTTTTTTTTCGAAACAGCCCTTGAAAAACGTAAACAAACGGGTTACATTATAGGCGTGAACATAAAGGTTACACGATGATCCAATCGTTCAGACAGAAGGAACTGGAAAAGTTCTACTTGACCGGGGCGGGAAAGATCCCGCAGGTCGCGCATCAACGGAAGGTCGCCGTGATCCTCGATTTGCTGAATGCGGCGACCGAAGCGGGCAACATGAACTTCCCTGGATCGGGGTTCCACAAGCTGCAGCCGCCGACCGCGGACCGGTATGCGGTCTCGGTCTCGGGAAATTGGCGGATCTGCTTTGTGTTCCGGAACGGGGACGCTTACAACGTCGAATACATCGACTACCACTGAAAGGAGGTGCTGTATGGTCACGAAAACGAGAAAACCGACTCATCCCGGTGCGATCCTGAAGGAGCTGTACCTGGATCCGCTGGGGATCACCATTGCGGAGTTCGCCGCAGGCATCGGCATTTCCCGCAAGACGGTCTCGGCCATCGTCAACGGACACCGCCGGGTGACGCCTGAAATGGCGGTGCGTTTCGCCATGGCCCTGCCCACGACCAACGCGGACATGTGGCTGAATCTTCAGAATGCGCTGGACCTTTACGAAGCCCGGCAGTTTCTGACACCGGGGACGGTCCGGTCGCTTCTGCCTGCGACGGTCTGACCCGACCGGTCTGTCAGCCGAGGGGGCCGCGCACACGCTACAAATATAGCAAAGACCAGCAACAGGCTGTTCGCAAAATCCGCTATTTCACGGGATTTTTCATTCTAAGCTTAATATACTCAGCACGGGCTGTTTTTTCGTCTCCTTTGGCGGCGACGAGCGCTTGAGCCCACAACGCTTTATCGGGAGTGCCAGCTTCAAGTTCCGAAAGGGCCGCAGCTCCAGCTTCGGAAGATTGCTGTTTTTTATGTTGCCGTTCGCGTTTTACACGTGCGATACTTCGAGGAACAAACCGCACCAACAGAAACAGTAGAATGGGCCATGTATAAGCAAAACCTGATATACCACGAAAACAATCCGTAATCAACCTGCTTTTTTTACTTTTCTTCAAATTTTGGGCAAGGCTCTTTTCCCCGTATTGATCGAAAAACCTTCCTTCCCGGTTTTTACAGGCGCACTGCAAACGTTTTGAGGCGTACGGTGCGGGGAAGAGACAACCGCTCCCGCGTTTTTCTCTCCCCCCGCCCCCCTCTCTTTTTCGGGAATGCGCCCCGTCTATGGGGTGCAAGGGCCGCCGACCTTTTTGGCGCGTTTGGGGCTCCGACTTGCGTTTAGTGAGAAGCCTCTTTTATTTGATTATAGCTCAGGCATCGGCCAGCCTTTGGCTGATCCGATGCCCTCGTATGCTCGTCGCCACTTCGCCCGCTGGCCTTCGGCCGCGTCCGCCGCCCGATGCGGCGGCGGTACGCTTCGTTCGTCTCCTGCGCGCTCGGCACGAAGTGCCTTCGCGTCCGTGGCCCACCCGTTGGTTTTGATACGCCCCAGACAGCGGGATCGTTCACCCCTTTACGATACTCGCGGCGTGCGACAGTCAACACCACGCCCGCAGACTGGCAACCGGCCCGGCGGTAGTTTTTGACGCCCGCGGCGCCTCCGCGATGCTTAGTCTTGTTCTGGTCTGCAACCCGGCCACTATCGCAAAATTGCCTTTGCGGCCACCTGTCCTACAAGTCCTACAGGTCCTACAGGTCCTACAACGTCAATTTGCGAATTGAGGCCGATGTTCGGCCGACTTGTTTTTTTGTCGTTTTTCTTTGAAAGGGGCTTGCATTTTGCGTTTTTGCGGGGTATATTATTGGCGAATGATTCAAAAGAGAACGATCATGTGTTCAAATATGAACAATACGATCCCGGCGGTCGATAAGGCCGTGCAGATCCTCGAGATGCTGGCCGGTTCTCCCTGTTCGCAGGGGGAATTGAGCAAGAGTCTGGGCATTTCCATGAGCACGGCGTACAGGATCCTGCAGACG
>JAFSYV010000341.1 GCA_017443585.1 Lentisphaeria bacterium
ACACCAGCTCGTATTCGCCCGGAAGAGCCTCGAAGGTGTACCCCGCGTAAGAAGAGGCGCTGTTGAAGTTGAACAAAAACCACCAGCCGCCGCGCTCGAAAATCAGGATCTTCGCCTCGCGGTCGATGCGAACGCACTGGGGCGCGGCCTCGTAAAAGCCTTTGCTTCCCACCAGTTTCAGCATGGCCCGGTCGAAGGCCAGCAGATATTTGAACCGCAATCTGTCGTCCTCGCTCAGACTCCACTGCCGCCGGGCGTGCTTGAAGGACCAGTTGTTCCCTTCGCGGGGGAAGTCGATCCACTCCGGATGGCCGAACTCGTTGCCCATGAAGTTCAGGTAGCCCGCATCCCCCGTGGCCGCCGTGGCCAGACGGATCATCTTGTGCAAGGCGACCGCCCGGTTGATGACGGCGTTGTTGGAATTCCGGTGCATGGCGAAGTAGATTTCCGCCCCCGTCATGGTGAAGAAGATCGTCCGCCCCCCCACCAGCGCCTGATCGTGACACTCGGCGTAGCTGACGGTGTGTTCGTCCCGGCGGTGGTTGGTGAGTTCGTGGTAGAGCTGGAAGAGGTCCCACTCCTCGTCCCGCTGATCCAGAAGTTTGAACCAGTAGTCGGTGACGCCCATGGCCAGGCGGCAGTCGAATCCGGCCCCGCCCTGCTCCACAGGGGAAGCCAGCCCCGGCATCCCGCTCACGTCTTCCGCGATGGTATAGGCGTCGGGCCGGACCTCGTGGATGACCATGTTGGCCAAGGTGAGGTAGGTCAGCGCCTCCTCGTCCACGCCGCCGTCGAAATACTCCTCCATGTTGCCGAAGGCCCGGTTGAGGCCGTGGTCACGGTAGAGCATGCTGGTGATGCCGTCGAAGCGGAACCCGTCCACATGGTACTCGTCGAGGAAGAAGCGGCAGTTGGAAAGCAGCAGCTGGAGCACTTCGATCTTGCCGTAGTCGAAACAGAGGGAATCCCAGGTGGGATGGATGCCCCGGGCGCCTTCCCGGAAGTAGGTTTCCAGCTTGCCGTCGATGCGGGCCAGCCCTTCGGCTTCGTTGCGGACGGCGTGGGAGTGGACCAGATCGATGATCACCCGCAGTCCCATGCCGTGGGCGCAGTCCACCAGCTCCTTGAACTCTTCCGGCGTACCGAAGCGGTCGGAAACGGCGAAGAAGTTGGCCACGTGATAGCCGAAACTGGCGTAATAGGGGTGGTTCACCACCGCCATGAGCTGGAGCGTGTTGTACCCCCCCGCGACCACCTTGGGCAGGATCTGCTCCCGGAACTCCCGGAAGGAGCCGATCTTTTCCTCTTCCAGCGCCATCCCCGGATGGGCCTCGTAGATCAGCGCGGCCTCGGGCCGGGGCGGGGAGGGGTTCTCGAAGACGTAGGGCTTTTCCGGTTCCCACACCATGGCGGTGAAAAGTTTGGTTTCCGGGTCCTGGCTGACCTTGCGGGTGTAGGCGGGGATCCGCAGACCGGAGCCCCCCGGCCACTCCACCAGCATGGCGTAGTGCATGCCGTGGCGGAGTTTCCCCGCCGGGATCTCCAGCTCCTTGACGCCGTGGGCCAGCTCCTGGAGCCGGAACTCGTCACGCACCTGCCAGTCGGAAAAATCCCCCACCAGCGTGATGGCGGTGGCGTTGGGGGCCCACTCGCGGAAGATCCACTTTTCCCGTGTGCGGTGGAGTCCGAAATACTCGTGGCCGGTGGCGAAATCGGCGATGGTGATGACATTTCCCGTAAGTTTGGCGAGAAGCTCCTCCACGCGCTGCTTTCTGGCGGCGATCCGGGAGGCAAAGGGGGCGAGACTGGGGTCACTGCCGAAAGGGATCGGCGTATTGCGGCGGAAAATCTTGTTCATAGGGCACCTCGACGCTTGTTTTTCACTTCCGGACCTTCCGGCCCGAACCTATTATACCACACATGCGGGCAAAAGTCAAGTCGTTTCTACTCTTCGGAGCTGAAAAAGGGGATCTCCGTCAGCTCGAGGGGACGGCATTGCCGTTTCACGCTCTCGGCGGCCCCGATGCCCGCGGCCTCGCCCATGGGGACGGCGTTCCCCGTCACCCGGTAGCTGGAGTGGGAAATGAAATCCCCGCTGATGCACCGGCCCGCGAAGAGCAGATTGTCCAGCTCAGCGCTGACCAGCGCCCCCCACGGGATGTCGTAGGGCTTTGTTCGCGCGTCCACGCGGGCGACGACGTTGCCCTTCCCCGGATCGGGGGAGTGGATGTCCACGCAGAAGGTGGCCCGGCAGACCGGCCTTTCGCAGCGGCCTCCGGCGCAGAGGTGGGCCGTGGTGACCTGTTCCGCGCCCTTGAGCCGCCGCCCTTCCCGGATCCCGAGACTCGACGAGGTGGCGACGAGGACGATGTCCTTCCAGATGCCGCCCAGCGAACGCAGGAAGTTCACGTGGGTATGCACTTCGCGCCGCCCCTCGATGACCTGGCGCGTGAGCACGTCGGCGCTGAGGGCGTCGGCGCCGTAGCCGTGGTTGGACATGAGTCCGAAGACCCCCATGCCGAAGTGGAAGAGGGTGGGCATGCCGTAGCTGGGGAAGATGCCGTGGGACTCCATCAGCGTCTTGAGCCGGGGCTTGCCGCCGTTGGGGGCCAGGAACTCGGCGACGGCCTCGGGATCGAGCCCGCCCACGATACCGATGAACGAGGAGGGCTGGGTCTTGCCGTCGGGGCCGCCGAAATCGAAGGAGCATCCGGCCAGCGCGCCCAGGTCCCCGTCTCCGGTGCAGTCGATGAAGCGCGCGGCCTGCCACGCCTCCCGGCCCGACTTGGAGTCCGTGATGACGGCGGTCAATTCCCGGCCGCAGGTGACGGCGTCGGTCACGAGAGTCCCGTAACGGACCCGGACGTTGGCTTCGAGGAGAAGTTCCTCGAGGATGAGTTTCAACTCTTCGGGAGGACAGGAGAGGGAGCCCGAAACATGGAGCATGCCGCCCCGCTTGAGGATGATCTCCCGGAGCTCCGCCAGGATCCCCGTCTTGTTCCGGTGGTCGAGGAACCAGGGCATGGCGCCCGCGGTCCAGACGCCGCCGCAGCACTGTCCCGATTCGATGAGGAGCGTCGAAGCGCCCCGGCGGCCGGCGGCCACGGCGGCCGCGAATCCGGCGGGGCCGCCCCCGCAGACGATGACGTCGAACCGGCCTTTGACCGGAACGGCTTTTTCTTTGATGATGATCTGTTCCACGTGCGTTTCTCCTTGATTCGAAGTTGGTATGTTCATTTCGCCGTTTCGTTCAGGGCGGCCCGGATCAGTTCCAGGCGGCCGCTTTTGGCTCGCGCATATTCCTCGGAACGGTTGGTCAGAACGAGCGCGAAAAGCGGTCGTTCGAAGTCGATCCAGAAGCTCTGCCCGCTCCACCCGGTGTGATGGATGGCGGAGTCCGAAAAGACGCGAGTCGGCTCCAGGTCCCAGCCGCAGGAGCGGGGATGGAGCCCCGCGGGGGCGGAGTTCCGGCAAAGTTCCCGCATCGTCTCTTCGGGGAAGGGCCTCTTCAGCAGCCATCGGGCGAAACGGGCCAGATCGTCCGCGCAGGAAAAGAGCCCCGCGTTGCCGATTCGGCGGGGCAGCGCCCAGCGGGCCGTGGGGTCGCTGGGGAGTTCGTCGGCCAGGTGCAGCTGCCACACCTCGGGCGGCACCGCGGCCTCGCCGGGAACGATGGGCCCCCGGGGCAGATATTCATGAACGGTCCGGTTCCGGAACTCCGGTCTGGGCATCCCCCAGGAGGAGCGGACCATGCCGGCGGGGGCGAAGATCTCCTTTTGCGCAAGTTGTTCCAACGCTTGCCCGGTGATTTTTTCGATGACCAGCCCCAGGAGGATGTAGTTGGCGCAGCTGTAGACGTACTCCGTTCCCGGCAGGGTCGGCACGGGGATCTCGTGCAGGGCCGCCATCAGGGCTTCGGAGCCCTGAAGCATGGCGGGATCGTAGTGGGGCCGGGCGTTGCCGATGCCGGAACAGTGGGCGGCCAGCTCGCGGAGCGTGGGGATCGCCGCCGCCTTGCCCCGGAATTCGGGCAGGCAGGCTGTAAGGGGGGCGTCGTAGTCGATGCGCCCTTCGGCGTGGAGACGGGCGAGGAGCGTGGCGGTGCAGACCGCCTTGGTGACGCTGGCCATGTCGAAGAGGGCTTCCCGGGTCATGGGGACTCCGCTCTTCCGGTCCGCGGTCCCGGCGGCGCGGAAGAAGAGCTCCTCTTCCGGGGTGCCGATCATGACCACGCAGCCGTAGATGAGCCCCTGTGCCAGCTGTTCTTCCAGAAGCGCCGAAAATCCCGTCATATGTCTCGTGTTCCTTTTTCGAAGACCCGTCGCGGATAATATACCATGACACACCGCCGATGTCAAGGGCGGCGGCGGCGCTTCGACGCCGAAGGAGCCTTTTTTTGCGAAAAGAATTTGTATTTTTGCCCTTCCGGGTGTATATTAGAAAGACAGCAATTCTAAAAAGAAATCAGGAAAACCTGAAAATGTACGAACTCAAACCGGCAGACAAGGAGGGACGGGTGACCGTCGTTTTCTCTCTGGAAACGCCTCCGGGCCGTACCGTGGGCGTAGCGGGCTCCTTCAACGACTGGGACCCCGCCACGACCCCCATGAAGTACGATCCGAAGGAGCACGTCTACCGGGGGTCCGTCACGCTCGGACCGGGCGAATACGAATACAAGTTCGTGGTCGACGGCGAGTGGTTCCTCGATGAATCCAACCCCAATTTCTACCCCAACGACTTCGGCACTCTCAACAGTGTGCTGACGACGGCGCCTGCGACCGATGGCCGGTAACCTTTATCTGGTCAGCACTCCCATCGGCAATCTGGAGGACATGACCTTCAGGGCGGTCCGGACGCTCCGGGAGTGCGATCTGATCGCCGCCGAAGACACCCGGCGCACGGCCCAGCTGCTCCAGCGGTACGACATCCGCAAGAAAATGGAAAGTTTCCACGCCTTCAACGAGCATGCCAAGGTGGAACACCTCATCGCCCGCATCAGGGAGGGGCTCAACGTGGCGCTGGTTTCCGATGCGGGGACCCCTGCCGTGGCGGATCCGGGATTCCTCCCCGTGCGGGCGGCGCTGGAAGCCGGACTGGAACCGGTGGTCGTTCCCGGCGTTTCCGCCGTGACCTTTTCGGTCACCGCGTCGGGGCTGCCCGTGGACCGCTTCGCCTTCTGGAACTTCGTCCCGGTGAAATCCGGCCGGAAACGGAAATTTTTCGAAGAGATCGCCGGATGCGGGTACACCGTCTTCTGTTTCGAATCCCCCTTCCGCATCGCCGCCACGCTTCAGCTCATTGCGGAAATCATGCCCGACGCGGCTGTCGCGGTGATCCGCGAGGCCACCAAGATCCACGAAGAGATCCTCCGGGGCCGGGCGGCGGAGCTGGCCGCGCTGAAGCGGGAGTGGCGGGGCGAATTCGTCATCGGCATCTGCGGCAAACCGGGCCGCCGCGAAGAGCCCGAAGAGCCGTCTCAGTTGCCCGAGGGCGGGCCGCTGCGGTAAAAGGTCCCCTGGTCCTGGACCCTGGCCCATACGGCGCTGCAGACCGTGGGATCCCCCACGCCGTTCACCGCCAGCTGCAGGACCCAGACCTGGCCCGTGCGGGTATCGATCTTCAGCACGGTTTTCTGGACTCCCCGGTCGAACGCCCCGGAATTCAGCACGGAAGAAACGTTGACCGAGGCTTCCAGCAACGCGTACCGGGCGGGAGCGAACTCCTGAGTCGAGGTGTTTCCGGCCGCCAGGTGCCGGACGAAAAGCAGTACGGCGGCCGCCGCCAGCAGGATACAGAGCGTTTTCACGAAAAGGTCTCCTCTTTTTTTGCAATACGTTTTTCGGATCGAATTCCCCCTCTTTTCACAATATAAGGCGTCGAATCGAAAAATCAAACTTGACATTCCGCTCTTTTCAAGGTATATTAGAGCGTTTGCATGTTCCGTGTGCGGAAATCATGCCTGAAAGAAGAACCGAGTGATCATGACAAGACGGGAAGTCAAAATTTTGTTTCTGGCTCTGGCCCTGCTGCTGCTGCCCATGCAGCAGGCCAAGGCCATCGATCCCATCACCATCGCCATCCTGGCCCCCATCGCCCTTCAGCTGGCCCAGGCCGCCAAGCCCTACGTCATCCGCGGGCTCATGAATCTCGGCCGCGGGATGATCCGGGTGGGCAAGGACATGATCGAACTGGTATACCTGCCCTACGGGCTGATCAAGATGACCCTCGGAGCCCCCCTCGGGGGATTCCGGTCGGGGCTGATCTACACCCTGCGGGGAGGGCTCGCCGTCGGCAAAGTCGTGCTGCATATACTCATTCTGCCGCTGGTGACCTTCGGCGTCAACTTCAACATGGGGTGAGGCTGTGGCCACCTGGCGCGAACTCAAGCGGCTCCGGGAGCGGTACTCGCTCCTCGCGGACTGGTACGGCGGGGATTTTGCCGTGACCGAATTCGCCGCGCCCCAGCATACGCCCCAAGCCCGGCCCATCGGCGAACTGCTGCCGGGGGTCCTGAAAGAGGTGACCACGCCCGAAACGGTGAAGCTCCTTCAGCTCCAGGCCGTCTGGCCCGAGGTCATCGGCCCCGCCTTCGCCAGATACGTTTCTCCCGGATTTTTCCGGGGCGACGACCTCTATGTGGAAGTGAGCCACAGCGCGTTGATCCTGGAGCTCCAGCCCATCACCGGAAAGATCCGTTCCGAGATCAATAAAAAACTCGGAGCAGACTTCTGCGCCAAGGTGACGCTGGTCTGCTCCGGGTCCAAATCGAAGAAGTGATTTTTCTTTCCGGAACTTATTTCTCCCCGGCCTTGATCCGGTAGAAGTGGTTCACCAGCATGTCCTCGGGCACGTTGGCGCCGTGGGTGCCGGATTTTTCATCGACGGGGTGGTTCCCGTGGTCGGGAGCCCAGATGAGGGTCCGGTTGTACTTGCCCCAGATCTCGTCGGTGAGCCGCGCGAAGTCCTCGAAGTAACGGACGCAGGTCTTGAGCGCCGTCACCGATTCTTCCGAATCACAGCCGGTGTGGTGCGACAAGTGGTCGTAATCCGTGCTGTAACAGACGATGAGATCGTAGTCGTACCAGCGCAGGAGTTTTTCGGCGAAATCCCGGCTGGAGGCATCGGTCCGGGTGGAGATGTACTCGATCTTCCGCTTCCGGAAGATCATGTCGATGCTGCAGGTGTTGACCGAGACGATGACCGCCTTCTTCCCCGCCGCCGCGGCGCTGTCGAAAAGGGTCTCCACCGTCAGCACCGGCTTGGCGTACTGGGTGATGCCGTGGACTTGGGGCGACGCGCCCGAAAAGATGGTGCCGAAGCAGACCGGGGTCACGCTGGGCATGACGCCGCTCGAAAGAAGCTTGATCCCCGCCAGACGCTCCACCTTTTTCAGCTCTTCCGGGTAGTGCTTGTAATGGATGTCGCCGATGGCGTCGGGACAGTAGATGAAGGTCTTTTCGTTCTTCCCTTCACCGCCGAAAAGCCGCTGGGCGTGGTCCACCACCATGGCGACGGGCGTGCCGCCGGACTGGGCCGGGACGGGCCAGTCGTTGATCTCGCACACCGTGGGGGTCAGATCGCCGATGGAGTAATCGGTGTTGTACTGATCCTTGTACTTCTTGAGTTCCGCAAAACTTGTTTCATTCATTTTCTGGTGCGCTTCCCTTTGACCTGATTGTTGTCGAAATAAGCCACCACCTCGGGAGGAAGCGGCGGAACATCCTGCCGGTTGTTGCCGTGGCGCATGGAGTAGTGCCCCAGCACCCCCGCCGCCACCGACTGCCGCGCCGCCACCGGGGAGGTGTTGGTCTTCGCCCCGAAACGGACGAAGTCGAGGAAGTTGTCGATGATGGGCGTGTCGGCGCCGCCGTGGCCGCCGGTCACGGGCTTGAGCTTGTAGATGATGTCCGGCGTCTCGCGGGGCCCCCGCTGGGTCCACACGTGGACCTGGCAGCCGCCGTAGTCGCCGATGTTTTCCACCCGGCCTTTGGTCCCGATGAAGGTGTAGTTCCGTTCGGCGTCGGGAGCGTAGTGGCACTGCATATAGGTCATCTGGGCGCCGTTCTCGAGCTGCATCATGACCATGCTGTGGTCTTCCACGTCGATGATGGGGGAAAATCCGGTCTGGGTGAGCGGCGGATACTGCCTGACGTCCCACTTGGCGCATCCGGGAGTGTCGGGGGAGCGGCGGGCGCAGCGGTTGTAGACCGAAAGCATCCCCATGCCCACCACGCTCCTGGTGTAGCTGCCCATGAGCCAGTGCATGACGTCGATGTCGTGGGCCCCTTTCTGGAGCAGCAGCCCGTTGGAGTAGCGCTGTTCGGAATGCCAGTCCCGGAAGTAGGCGTCGCCGCCGTAACCCACGAAGTGGCGGCACCAGCCCACCTGGACTTCACCGATGAGTCCGGAGTCGATGATCTCCTTCATCTTGAGCACCACGGGGAAGTGGCGCATGTTGTGACCCACGAAAAGTTTGCTCCCCGTGCGCATGGCGGTCTCGAGGATCCGGTCACAGCCTTCGATGGTGATGGCCATGGGTTTTTCCAGATAGACGGCCTTGCCCGCCTCGAGGGCGGCGACGGCCATTTCTTCGTGGAGATAATCGGGCGTGGCGATGATGACGGCCCCGATGGACTTGATCTTCAGCAGGTCCCGGTAGTCGGTGAAGGTTTGAGCATCGGGAAATTTTTCCTTGAAGTTTTTCTGCGCGGCCGGATTGATGTCCGCTCCGGCGACGATCTCGATGCCCTGTTCGGGACGGTGAGCCTCGAATCCGTGAACGCCGCGGCCTCCCGTGGCGATCAGTCCGATCTGCAGTTTTTTCATAAGAACAGCCTTTCTTTCTTTGCGTTGGACGCGTCGAATACACGCCCGGACTTAATATAAGCCTTTTTCCTCTTCAATGCAAGCTGCGGAAGAGAAAAAAAGGAACTCTTTTGCGTTCCCGGAAAAGGCCCCCCGTGAGGGCGCAAAAAAAAGAAGCGCTCCGTTTGCAGGACCGCAAACGGAGCGCCGGATCCGGGGGGAGCCCCCCCCGCGCGAAACTCAGAGCAGATTGAAGGTCCAGTTGATCTTCGGATTGTCGTCATGGGGACAATCGATGAAGAGAAGCCCCCCGATGAAATCGGCCAGCTCCAGCGGATGGACCTGGACCTTCAGATTGAGGTAGCAGCAGGCCTTGACGCCGAGGGCAAAGGGATCTTCCACATTGCCGTCGAACATGGCGGAAACATCGACGAGGCCGGATTTGTCCGAAGTGAAGATGCTGGAGTAATCCCCGAAGGTGGGATCCCGCCGGATCGAGCTCGCCCGGTAGCGGAAGCAGTCGAAATACCAGCCCTTCTGCTGATAGATGCCGAACTGGTTGTTGATGCTCCAGCCCAGCATGTAGGACTGCCCGATCCCCGCGCCGAAGGTGAGATAACGGGTGAGCTGCAGATCGAGGCCGATCTCGCCCGCGCCGATTTCGACGGTGATGATGTCCATCAGATCGGACAAACGGTTGGGGATGTACCAGAGGATCGCATTCAGGACACCCATCTTGGAAAAGGAGGTCTGCTTCCAGAGCCACGACTCCGAAGGACCGCCCGACGGGGAAGATTCCGTCCGGGGAGCTTCCTGCACGGGAGCTTTCGCCTGAGCCGTCTTCTGTTCGGCCCGCGGGTAGAATCCGTTTTCCAGCGTCGACTCGCGCCTGGCTTCAGCCTCGTTTCCGGGACTTCCGGAAGGAGTCGCGCACCCGGCCGCCGCAACAAGAAGCAGTGCGGCAAGAAATCTCGCAATCTTCAAAATACCATCTCCTCATTTTGCTCGGATCTCCCCCGAACGCAGCGCCGCGGGGTAGAGCCTCAGTTTTCACGGCCGTGCCGAACGCCGAACCTGCTTCTCACGAAACTCGGGCCGCCTCTAACCGACTTACGCCCTTAATATAACATACCTTTTACTTTTTGCAAGCGCCCGTACAGAAAATTCTTCAAATTTGTCCGTGCCGGCCTTGAAAAATCCCGGCAGCGGTATTATCTTTAGTGGCGTCAACCAACAACCCGAAGGAGTTCACACCATGATTTCCATCCCCGCCGACGGCAAGATCGCCCTCGTTCCCGCCCCCGCCGCTTCCGACACCGCCACCGTGTTCATCACCGGCGACCTGATCCCCCGCGAAAAGGCCGAAGCCCGGCTCTGCGCCGGCGAAGTCGAAAGCGTTTTCGGCACCGTCCTGCCCGTGATCCGTTCCTGCGATCTGGGCATCACCAACCTCGAATGCACCTTGACCAGGGGGGGCGAACCCATCTACAAGTGCGGTCCCAATCTCCGGGCCGATCCGGCGGTCATGCCCGCGCTGATGAAGGCCAATTTTTCCGTCTACGCGCTGGCCAACAACCACTCCAGGGACTTCGGCGACGAAAGCTTCGTGGAGACCATGGAGCACATCACGAAAGCCGGAGGAAAATATGTGGGCGGCGGCAGGAACCTGGCCGAAGCTTCCGCGCCTCTTTACTGTGAAGTCAAGGGGATGAAGATCGCCATCCTCAACGCCTCCATGCGTCAGGCCTGCGACTGCACCCGGACCACCCCCGGCTCCAACCCCCTCAACGCCCCCGGCCTCGCCGCTCAGGTGGCGCAGGAAAAGGCCAAAGCCGA
>JAFSYV010000030.1 GCA_017443585.1 Lentisphaeria bacterium
GGGCAGATCGAAGCCGGGCCGGGTCAGGGGCGGCCGTTTCCACGGGCCGAGGCCCGCGTCGATGCGGTAGACGAAATCCGCCCGGCCCCGGTAGAGAGCGTCGCGGATCTCCAGCGTATAAAGACCGTCGGCCGGGGCCGTGAAATCGAGCACCGGATCCGGGTCGAAATAGTTGTCGTCGGCGAAAGCGAGGCTTTTCCCCGTTTCGTCCCGGACCTCGAGGACGGGCTGGAAGTTCCCCGGAACGCCGTCGCCGATGTAGGGGTTGAGGATCCGGCCCTTGAGGGCGAAATGGACCGTTTCACCCTTGGCGAGTTCGAATTTGAACCGGTCGATTTCCCCCGGTTCGATCTGGCCGTTGACCGCCGACGGAATGGTGAAGAGCACCGGCTGCGCCTTGCGGGGCGGCAGCTGGTAGTACTGTTCCCGGAACTCGGGCACGTTCCCCACGTAGAAGCGCACCGGGTTGGTGAGCTGGATCGCAGGGCGGCCGGAGGGCGTCGCGAGGCGGAATTCCCGGCATCCCGGCGGGGCGTCGGGGGCGATCCGCAGCGTGAGGACCGCCCGCTGGGCGATGGCGGGACTGGCCTGCAGGGAACTGGTCCGGGGGCCGAAAAGGGCCCGGCAGGTCAGAGAGAGCATCAGGGGATCCAGCTGGTCCATCCTTTCCATGAATTCGTGGTAGCGCCAGACGCCGAAGTTCCGGTTGTCCCGGAGGGGCTGGCGATGGCCGCCGTTGTAGACCTGCTTCATGTAAGTCCGGGCCCAGACCGCCTGCTCCCCGCTGCCCGGATTGTAGTTGACGCCGGGAGCGTACTGGAATTTGACCAGCTCCACGCCGGGACCGGAGATCAGCAGCCGGGTGTGACGGCCCAGCCCCTGGCCGCCGATGATGACCCGGACCGTCGTCCCGGCCCTGGCGCCCGCGGGATACACGTAGCCCAGATTGGCCCCTGACAGCAGCGTCGCCGCGAACCAGAGAGAAACCGTCAGCAGTTTGCGAGTCGGGAATTTCATGGGGGAAACGGCCCTCAGTGGTGACAGCTGAACTCGGTGGTGTTGACCAGAGCCCAGTAGAGTTCCTGCCAGAAGCGCCAGCGCTGATTGACCGGCAGTTTGTCGTGGTATTTGCGGGCGGCGTCACGCTCCTCTTTCCGGGGAGCGCGGCACAGGACCGAATAGTAGGCGATGGTCAGCTGGCGGTCCCAGCTGAGGTTGCCCCGGAAGGTCAGCCGCGGCAGCTGGGTGATCTGGCGGTAGAGAATCCCGGAGTTCATCAGGTGGAGCCGCTGGGCCCCCGTGGGGGTGCTGTTGCGTTCGGAAAGTATCCCGGAGTCGCGGGAAGGCCGGCCGAATTTGTCCAGCGTCCCCGTGGACATGCTGCCGTCGGCCAGGGCGACCGAGGGGGTCCCGCGGGGAATGTAGGTGAAAGGCTCGGGGATGACGCTGAAGAAGCGTTCGTAACTGCCTGTAAGCGTGCTCAGGGCGTCGCAGAGCAGCTCCGATTCCAGACGGCGCACCGGATAGACTGCGAAGTACTTCTCGTTTTCGGCGAAGGTGCCGGAAACGGGCCGCCAGCCGGACTGCCACGCACGGGAACGGAGGATGAGATGGCACAGTTTTTTGGTGGAGCAGCCGTTTTCCCGGAAGAACTCCTCCAGAAAGGCCATGAGTTTTTCGTCCGCCGGATCGTTGGGCCGGGGCTCCGCGCCGAAGAGCTTCTGCCAGAAGCCCCTGGGGAGCGGCAGGTCGTCCGGCGGATTGGCGATGCCGGAACCGAACATCCAGTACCACGCCCGGTTCACGTAGGCACGGGCGAAGAAGGGATTGCCCTCGTCGGTGAGCCAGTCGGCGAAGACCTGACGGGGATCCTTGCGCGCGGTGTCGACGGTGAAGGTCTCGCCGTCGGGGGTGGCGCACTTCAGCACCGCGGGGGTCGGGTCGTTGAAGACGATCTCCTCCTTCCACTCCATGGTGGATTTGAAGCGGATGCGTGAAAAGAAGGCCGCGAAGCGCTCCTGAGCGTCGGCGGGGAGCGCCGCGGTGCGGAACCCCATGAGCGCCAGCGCGGTCCCGGCGGCGAGCCCCTTGGGCGTCCGGTCGGCGTTGGCCCGGAAGAAGTTGGCCGGAGGAACGCGGAAGTTGCTCCCCGAAGAGGTGAGCAGCTCCTGCGTGACCGCCTTCCACGAACGGTCCTCGAGCGTGAGCAGATAGAAGTAACGGTGGTAGCACTGGACCGCGTTTGGCCACAGATTGATGGGGAACTCCGACTTGATGCGGAACATGTCGGCGTAACGCATGGCCATCAGCGTGGCGAAGTCGGTGGAGTCCAGCCACCTGGCGATGAGCTTCGCCCGCTTGTCGGGATCCTTGTCGGCCAGGAACGACTCCAGTTCGCGAAGCTTGGGGAGTTTGCCGCGCACCCGGAAGGAAAGCCGGCGGAAGAACCCTGCGTCATCCACCGCGGGGGCCGGAGTCAGGCCGTGCCGGCTCCAGCACTTTTCCATGATGGCGTCAAGTTTTTTTACCTGTTCCTCGAAGGGGGCGGGGGCGGCGGCGAGAAAAAAGGCCCCGGCCAGAAGCGAAATCACAACAACTGCGGTTTTCGACATGATCCTCAAACTCCATCGTTATAATCGTGGAAAGACGGTTCCGTCAGGTAATATAGCGCATGGAGTGCGCAAAGTCAAACCCTTCCTGGCGAAATTTTCCCTTGAGGGAAACTTTTTCACCCGAGGGCGGCGAAGAACTCGGCGGAACGCCGGATGTTGACGATGGGATCGTCCGGTTCCTCGTATTCCAGGACGGCCCACTCCGTGCGGCCCTCCTTTTCGCACCAGTCGAGCAGGGCGGGCCAGTCGTGGTCGTCGCTGCCCGCGGGAGTGTGAAAGCGATCCCTGGCCGACCAAGGTTTCCAGTGGATGGTCTGGTTCCTGCCGGGGAACTTCTTCAGCGTGGCCATGATGTCGGCTCCGCCGGACATGGCGTTGCCCGTGTCCAGCTGGAGCACCACGTCGTTCCCGGTATTTTCGGCCACGATCTCCCACGGGATCGCCCCTTCGACCGGGGCGAAGTCGTGGGCGTGGCAGTGGTAGCCCGTCCGCAGGCCGTAGGGCCGGAGTTTTTCCGCCGCCGTGTTCAGTCTGTCGGCGAAGCGTTTCCAGTTGTCGGCGGTGTCGGTCTGAAACCAGGGCACGCAGAGAAACTTGCTCCCCACGGCCAGATTCAGCTCCACGGTGGGACCGAATTTTTCCCCTTCCAGATTGTCGATGGGGGTGTGCCAGCCGCAGCAGACCAGCCCCGTTTCCTCGAGCAGCGCCCGGTAGAAGGCGGGCTTGAAGAAACTGCCGTAGAACTCCACGCCGGTGAAGCCCGTTTCCTTGACGGTCTTCAAGGTGGCCAGAGGCTGGGTGGGGAAAGTCTGGCGCAGGGAGTAAGCCTGAAGGGCGAGAGGGATGTTTTTCATGAGATCGGCTCCTGTTCGAATAGAGTGGTTGAGTTGTATTTTTTACACGCGCAGCTCCCAGTCGAGGGGGGCGCCCGTTCCGGTCAGTTCCAGCGTGTGGAGTTTTCCCTTGCCGTCCATGACGAAGAGCCGTCCCCGGTCGCCCGCAGGGCGGGTCAGCTTTCCCGCGAGGATCCCGTCGGCAAAGCTCATTCCGGAAAGTTCGGAAGCGCCGCAGGTGAAGTGGAAGGAGGAGCCGATGACGCGGGGTTCCGGGCGGACCGGCGTCAGGGCGAAGACCCGTGCACAGACCCGGGGCATCCGGAAGGTGAAGGTTTTCTTCGCCCGGCCTTCGTACCGCTCTTCGAAGAAGTTCCACACGTCGTACTCCCGGTCGTCGGGAAGACGGAGTGTCATGGGCCGTTCTTCGTCGAAGTTGAAGAAGGAATAGACGTCGTTGACGGGCGTTTCGAGCCGGAATATCTCCGGCGTGGGTCCTGCGAAAAGGTCCACCGGCACGGCGGCGCGGCCCCAGGGGGGCAGGACCCGGCGCACCAGATCGAGGACTTCGGGCGAGGCTTCCTGGAATTTGTCCCCGAGGAAGATCTGGCCGCCCGAAATGCCCACGAAAAGCACCCGGATCCGGGCCTCTTCAAGGTCCGCGGGGGGCGCGATGTTGATGGAGTCCGCCGTCATGGAGACCAGCTTGTTCTGGACGAAATAGCGGCTCATGGTCGTGGTGAACTGCTCCCGGAAGAACTCCAGCTTCTCCTTGTCGTTCCGGATCCCCGTGTTCCCGATGTCGCAGGCGCTCATGGTGGTGGAGCACAAGCCGATGGAGTGCATGGTCAGGTCGGAGCAGGCGTAGAGATAATCGTCCGATTCCAGTTCGTCGAGGATCATCCGCAGGGATGTCCGGTAGGTCCCGGCGCCCTGCACCAGCCCCTTGTCCCAGGGTTTGTAGACTGCGTCCGTCCGCCCGGTCCGGTTCAGGAAGTCGATCTTGAAGTATTTTATCCCCAGGGACTTGAAGTAACGCAAGGTTTCGGCGGCGTATTTCCGGACCTCCGGATGGGTGGGATCGTAGACGCGGATGGGGCAGTGGGGTTCCCAGGCCCATTTGTGGGATTCCTCCATAGCCCCTGCGGAAACCGTGCCGTCTTCGACTTCGAGCAGACTGCACCAGATGCCGGGGACAAACCCCCTTGCCCGCATATCATCGGCGAATTTTTCCAGTCCTCCGGGGAACCTTTCGTTGGGCTTCTTCCAGCGCCCCGGGATATTCCGGTCGCTGTATCCCAGATCGATCTGCATATACTCGAAGCCGAAACCGGGATAGGTCCGGTTGATGAAATCCGCGATGCGGTTTATCTCTTCCGCACTGATGGTGAGGCGGTAGCCGTACCAGGAAAGCCAGCCCACGGCGGGCTTGTCGTGGCGGAGCTTCACGTTGCTCCGCTCCTTCGACATGTCGGCCCACGCCTCAAGCCCTCTTTGGGCGGAGTCGAAGCGGGCCACGGCGGTTTCCTCGGATTCAATCCGGGCCCCGGACTGAAGTTCGAAGCCGCTGAAATGGCACGACAGCGCCAGACGGCGCACCGCTCCCGTTTGGGGATCGCAGAGAATGTAGATGCAGGTGTTGCACTGCCGCATGGGAGCCGTGAAGGCGTAGACCATGCCGTAAGTTTTATGCTGGACCGCCGCCATGCCGCCGAAGGAGTAGTTGGCCCCGCGGACCCCCCTGGGGAGTTCGTCCGGGGCGACGCCCATGATTTCTGCGGCCCAGAGCCGCTCCTCTTCCGGCTGGTAAACCGGGAGCCAGTATTCCCACGCATAGCGCGGAGTGAAAAAATGCTCCGTGACCTTGATGCACCCGGAAGGCCAGCCGCCGCCGGAATCGAGAAAGACCCGGTCGTCAGGAGAAAAATCCGGCAGATCATCGTCTTCGAGCAGATGACAGGAGCCCAGTTTCACGGGAGCGGCCCCCCGGTTGACCAGCGCCAGTTTACGCAGTTCGAAAGCGCCTGCGCGCTCATCGAGCCAGCGGGCTTCGAGGGAAGTTCCGGGGATCATGCCCCCCTGCCGCGGGATCTCGTGCCAGCGGCCTTCCACAAAAATGGTCGATCTTTTCATTTATCTTTTGTTTCCTTTCCTTTGTTTTCAGGTTCGATGAGGAAAAGTTTGCCCCGGAATCCCTCCTGCTGGTCGTAGCCGAAGGCGGCGGGGATCCCGTCCCGGACGAGCTCCGCTCCGGAACGGCTGACGCTCGCGCTCCGGGAGGGGGCAAGGACCTCCCTTGTGCGGTACATTTTCTCCGGGGCCAGCGCCTCCGGGTGGAAGACCCGGCAGCTCCCGCCGTCGCAGACGCAGTGGAAGACGTAGACGAAGTGCACGTCGTCCGCGGGGTTGCTCAACTGGAGCGCCAGCCAGCCCCGTTTCTTTTCGAAGTTTTCAGGCGGCGTCAGCAGGTGCAGTTCCGAGCGGAGGATCTGCTCCCGATGGGCCTTGAAGAAGTCGGTGAATTCCCTTATGATGCGCCGGTTCTCCTGCGAAAAGGAGGCGAGGTCGCAGGAAAAACCCAGCATCCCCGTGATGCAGCTCAAGAGCCCCGTGCGCAAGTCCTCGATCCGGGCCCGATGCCAGGTGGCCGCCTCGGGCTGCAGCACGGTGCCGGGATAGAAGGAGCTTTCTTCGCCGGGGTGGAGTTCACTCCCCACGTACCAGTGAAAAATGCGGCCGGGGGGGAAGCGGGTCCCCATCTGCTGAATCATCCGCAGATTTTCCAGGGGAGACGCGTTGTCGCTGATGAAGTGGAGATCGAAGGAGCCCAGCATGGAGCCCGCCGCGCCGCGCAGACTGCCGCTGGAGCAGTTCTCGAAGGTCACGCGGGGGAGAAGTTTCTTCAGCCGGGCCATGACCCGGGCGAGGCCCTTCATGTAGAGATTCAGCCGGGCAGGCTCGTACCCCTGGGAGTGGTTCATGTCGTTTTTGATGTAGACCGCGTCGTAGCGGCGGATCGCTTCGGCCAGCGTTTCGACCAGCATATCCTCCACTTCCGGGAGCCAGATCTTCGGCGAAACGATATTCGGGTGGGCGGAAGGGAAGAACCAGTCGGGATGGGCCTTCACGACTTTCGATTCCGTGGAAAAAAACTCGAACTCCACCCAGAAGCCGAAGCCCAGTCCCGCCCGGCGCACCTCGCAGGCGAACTCCCGCATCTTGCCGAAAAAGGCCCGGTCGGTACATTCGTCCCAGTTGTCGAGCCGGGTGAAGGCGCGGTGGTCCTCGTACCAGCCGTAGTCCACCACGAAGACCTCGCAGCCGCACTCTTTTGCGGCGGCCAGCTGTTTCCGGAGCCGGGGCACATCGAGGCGGCTGTTCCGGTCGAGCCAGGTGTTGTAGACCACGGGGGCGTGGCCGCTCCTCGGGGGGAAGATACCGTTGAGCAGTTTTCCCATGGCCGCCGCGCCGGAAAAGGCCTCCCGTCCCGGCAGGAGCTGGACCACCACCGCGGGGGCGTCCCAGCATTCTCCCGGCGCGAGGGGCAGTTCCAGCCGGTCGTCGGAAAGTCCCGCTTCAACGGTCATGTTGGGGAGCATCCCGTGCTTGGAAACGGCGGAAAAGCGGATGATCCAGTCCCCCTCGGGAAAGACCATGAAGCCCAGCGCGTGAGCGGCGTAAAGATCCCGCAGCACGGCGAAGGGAACGGAACTTTCGCACCAGCGGCCTTCACGGGAAAAGAGTTCCAGTTTGCCCGCCCGGAGGGGCGTCCACGCCCCCTGATCCTCGCGGCACCAGAAACTCTGGCTGCTGTGGATCTCATATTCGCCTCGGGCAAGGGGGAAGCGGGCCAGATAGCGGCGGAGCGTGAGCGGCTTCCTGCCGAGATTGGTCACGGAATCCTGCCGGCGGAGCGTTTCCGTTCCGGGGTCGTAACAAAGAGTCGAGACGATCCGCAAACTCTTTTTATCGTCCTCGAAGGTGAAGCGCCGGGTGTTGCCCCGCCCGGAAATTTTCGGATCGCCGAAGCGGCCGACGCCCGCACAGTGGAGCGCGAAGGGGAGCTGATCTTCCTGATCGCCCCCGAAGTAGTCCCCCAGCCGGGCGAAAGTCCCGGAGGGCCCGAAGCCGATCCTGTCATCGGCGAAAAGGCGCTTCATCGCTCCCGAGCCTTCCCGTCACTTGCCGACTTCGGTCATCTCGACGTGGTCCAGCCACACCATGCCCTTGGCATACCGGCTCAGGTTGAACCCGATATAGGGCACGGCGACCTTGCCCACGTTTTCCGGGGTGGTGAACTCGAATTCGAACCGGGTCCACTTCATGTCCCCCGTCAGGGGCTGCTTGAAGGGATAGAAGACGAAGTTCTTGCCTCCGTTGCCGAAGCGCACGTCGATGGTGACACCCGCCCGCGGGTGGTCCTTATCCCCGGCGACACCCTTCATCTTCATGAAGAAGGAGAGCTTGTAGCGCGTATTGGATTTGAAGATCTCCCTGGGGATGTACTGGCGGAGCGTGTCGCCGCCGTCGGGGTGGATGCACACCGACTGGCCGCAGGTGCGGAAGATCTTCCGGTCGACGATCATGGTCTTGTCCACCCACCAGAAGCGGTTGCCAGTCTGCAGGAAACGTTTGTTGGCGACGTGCGGCATGTCGAAGTCCCCGCCGGCGATGACCGACTTGGACGCAGGTCTTTCGCCGATGACGGCGGTGCCGCAGTTCTCGGCGGTCTGCTTGCGGAACTTGCTCCAGGTGTAGTAGGGTTCGACCACCTTGATCGCAGGATCGAGTTTCCGGCCGCGGGTGAAGTTCACCCTGAAGGTGTCCCCTTCGAGTTCGGGCATGGACTTCCGGGGGATCTTCACTTCGGCCACCCACATCCTGCCGGGCACGATCCCCGGTTTGAATACGAGACCGCTGTTCCAGTTCCGGTTCAGATTGCCGGGCACGTTGCGGGAGTCGCACACGTTCCCGTCGCTGGTGAGCATGATCTGGTAGACGAACTCATCCTGCGGTTTTCCGGAAAAGAAGAGCTCCACCAGATTGTCCTGCCACATGTCGAGCTCGTCGAACTTGCGCTTGACGCGGATGAGCTTGTCGGTATGGGGTTCGTCGCACTCGATGCCCATGTAGAAAAAATCCTTGTCGGCCAGCATCCGGACCCGGGTGTGGACCTCGACGGCCTCCTTGGTCCGGGGCAACATCCAGACGGGGACCGCCTGTTTCCACTCGGGCTCGGAAAGCTTGCCGTCGATCGAGATCTTCCCCGACACGGGCTTGACGCAGATGGTCCACATTTTGGTGTCGTCGGCGTGTTTGGCGAAGCGCTTCGCCCCGTCGAGGATCCTTCCCCACATCTCCCTGCGCATGAACTTCACCCGCTTCAGGGAGGCGGCGTCTCCGGAAACATCCTTTTCCGCCGCGTCGAAGAGCCTTTCGATCCGGGCGATCTCGGCGGGGCCGTAAATCTTGCTCCAGATGTCGAACTGCGAGGGGATCACCGCCTGGGGCCCGATGGGGGTCTCGCGGATGTTGCTCATGATGTCCTTGAGCCAGTGCCGCTCCAAGGTGTCGTAGAACTCCTTCATCCGGGGGGCGGCCTTGCCGTACATCAGACGCAGGTGTTCGGCCATCAAGGCATCCACGTCGGTGTCGGCGTCCCACATGACCTTGCCGAAGACGTAGTAGTTCATGAAGTTGAAGAGCCAGAAGTCCGTCTCGGATTCGAGGAAAGCCCCGAAACTGTAGGGCGTGGTCTTCTTGAAAAAGCTCCCCACCGCCCGGGGCGTGAAGCCGGGGATGTCGGCGATCTGGTTGCCGCATTTTGTGGTATAGGTCCACAGATAGGTCTTGGCCTTGAGTTTCTCATTCCACCTTTTGAGCAGATCGATGAAGCCCGGCTGGCTGGGATTCAGCTCGTTCCAGGGCCCCGTGATGGCCAGCTGGACGATGACGTTGGAGGGGATGTCCACGTCGGGGATCTCCCGGTAGTTGGAATAGGCCATCATGGTGCAGTAGCCGGGAACGCCCTCTTTCTGCAGTCTGCGGGCGATGTCGGTCTTGAACTTCCAGATGTGGTTGCTGGAAACCTGCGGTCCCGAAGTGTAGACTTTGGCCTTGGTGCAGAGGGGGCACTTGCAGGAATAATTGGAGTCGTTGGGCATGATGTTGAAGAAGGGCCGGGAGTGGCGCGAACGGTTCCAGTAGTATTTGCCGTTGGGCATCAGGATGCCCCGCTCTTTGGCGCTGACGCCGGTGAGAAAGGCTTTGGCGTCCTGAAAGATCACCTCTTTCAGCCCTTCGCTGCTGAAGCAGAGCTGGCCGTCCTCGTCGCTGCCCCGGGTGACCACGCTTCCGTCGTGGCGCTTGCCGTTGTCCTTGAGGGCGAAGAATTCGGGATGGCTCTTGGCGAAGCGCTGGACCAGTCCCAGATAGGCCAGGCCGTGGCAGTTGGGCATATGGAGCGTGCTCTCGCGCAGCTGGAACTTGCTGAGACGCTGGACATGAGGCGCGATCCTGTCGTCGTAGAAGTTGAGCTTGCCGTTGCCCAGAGATTTCAGCCCCACGCAGTAGGTCTGGCGGTACTGGCTGTCGGGCCGGTCGCAGATGTCGATGCCGGGAAGGACCCAGTCGGGCTTGCGGGGCACGATGGTGCCGATCTCGCCGGGGAAGTAGAAACGCACGCCGCCGAAGCGCTCCAGAAATTCGTAGACGCCGTAGAGAGTCCCCCGTTCCCCCTCGCCCGCGCTGACCTCCATTTTGCCGCGGGGGTTGTCGGTCCCGGCGATGAGGATGTTATTCCCGACGGTCTTGATGAAAAACCCGTCCCGGTCGATCTTCGTCAAATCCACTCCGGCCAGCTTGGCCGCCGGTTCCCCGAGGATGAAGGCGGGCACCTTGCCGGAAGGTTTGCGCACCACGGGGACTTTTCCGCCGCCGATGATCCGCTCCAGATACGCGGCAAGCTCCTTCCCGGCGAAGGCTGTGTTCCGGTTGGCGGGGACCACCACCTCGCAGAAGGGCTTTCCTATTACGGTAATGGGGATCTTGACCTCGGCGTCGGTTTTGATGATCCGGGGGCTGACGGCCCGCGGGTTGAAACGCTCCGCCTCGGGCGCCGCGGCGGAAGCGGCGGCGATGAAGCCGATGGTCGAGAGAAGAAGGAAGGAAGAAACGATTTTCATTGCCGGTGCTCCTTTTTCGGTTGGTCAGTCGTTGAACATATTGTTCTTGCCCGCCAGTTTATTCATGTTCGCGTTGCCGACATGAAAGTCCAGATATATGATATTGGCGCTGTCGTTGTGCCTGAACTCGGGAGCGCCGCCGGTGGGATCGGCCGTGGTCTTGAAGGGCCAGGCGTTGACGCTCAAAGTGACCTGGGCGAGATTTTCCCTCGTGGCGTCGATCAGATAGATGATGCCCCCCATCCTCCTGAGACCCGCCGGGCGCATCAGATGGGTCAATTTGGGATTGGTCGTACCCCCTGAAGCCGCCGCATCCCGCCGGGCCCAGTAATTCTGGCCGTAGGTGACGTAGAGGTTGGAAAGGTTGTAGCCCCCTTTGGCCGCGACGGCCAGACGCTTGCTGTCGCTGTTGCAGTAGACCGTGGCCGGGGGGCGGACGTAGGGATTGACTTCGAGCGTCCCGTCCGCGCATTTGCGCGAGGGCAGCCCCAGATAGGGCAGAAGGTCGGTGAAGAAC
>JAFSYV010000031.1 GCA_017443585.1 Lentisphaeria bacterium
CCCCGCGTAACGCTTCCAGCGCCACGCGGCTTTTGAATTTGCTGTCATACGTTTTTTTCATCTTGACACCCTTTCCCTTGGTTTAATGTACACCACTTTTTACACCAATTCAAGGTGTCCAGTTTTTGGGGCCAACCGCACTCGAAAAGATATCGGAACTGTATACACCGTGTGAAATAACTGTGTTTTGCGATGGTGAAATTTCAGAACTATTTGATGATTACGCCTATTGTGAACAAGTTGTACGAATACCCCGGAACAATGAAATCGACAGTGTACTGACGCAAGATCAATTTGAAGTGATCTTCAATACACGGTACGATTTGAATAGCATTGAATTGCTTGCAAAACTTCCGCATCGTTCGGCCTACGGCTTCGAAAATGTCGAAATCCCTCAGGAAATCTGCCAACAACAATATGAAAAGTGGGTCCCCCTCTCGGCGTGGGATGATGTAAATTTCAGATATAACACCAGTGTTTCTGAACTCGACAGCGCATTGTTGCGGTTGATAGACCCCGGGTATCATCTTGTCCATTCGTCGCTTCAGAAAAACACTTTTGTCCATGATTACGACGTTGCAGAAAAATATCTATGCTCCAATCTCGTTATATTTATTCCGGGTGCCGGTGACAGGCACAAACATTGGGGGAACGATAAATATTTGGTAGTTGCCGCAAATTTAAAAAAACTCAAATATAACTGTTTGTTTTTGCTTGGGAGCAATGAGTTGGATTATACGGAAGAAATCCGGGGAGCGGGGTTTCGAACGGCGGTGAATATGAGTTTCTGCGGGGTGGCCGCGCTTTTCAATAATCGGGTTGTCAAATGTGTCATCGGCAACGATACCGGATTGATGCACCTGGCATGTATGCTCGACGTCCCATCAATAACTCTCTCGCCTGGCGATTTTCATTACACGTGGCAACCCTATTCCAAAGAAAAGCACCGAGTCTGCCACCCGAAATGTTCAAAAGTCATGTGCAGCCGTAAATGCGATGGTTTGGGAAATTGCATATCTGAAGTGCCGATAAAGGACGTATTGGATGAGTGTTTCAAAATCATCGGCAAGATTTGAATATCACCATCGCGTTACAACAACAGGTTTGATAAAAATATAAACGCACTATGCTACGGTAGAAAACTGTCTCCGGGCATCTACCGGATCAGGCGCGCTTGCCGGGCTGATCCGGGGCCGTGATTCGGCTCCTTGCGGTCTGACGGCCCGCTGCGTGAAGTTTTTCTGCCCGGGCGTCAGGCCTTTTTGAGGTCGAGGTGGAAGAAGTCGATGGCGTTGTTGCGGCAGATCTTTTTCCACGCTTCTTCCGGCAGGCGGCCGGAGTCGTGGAGCGCGTCGAACCAGAGCTTCCCCTGATAGTTGGCGTCGCAGGTGCTGTTGCAGGAGTCGGTGCCGAAGAAGAGTTTGTCCTGAAATTCGGTTAAGAAGCGGATCGCGAAATCTTCGTCCTGCTTCAATATCCCGATGGCGTCGGAAAGTTCCCCGTAAAGATTGGGGAAAAGCCGCAGCAGCTCCACGGCGACGCCGCCCTCTTCGATCCTTTTCGCCTTGCGGATCGTGCCGTGCTGGAGCCCGTCCGTCCCGAAGACCGCCTTGCGGGCGGCGGAGGAATACGAAGCGTTCCTCCTTTCCGTCAGCTGTCTCCGCTGACATCCTTTTTTTGCTTTTTTTTCAAAAATTTCCGAAAAGTGCATAAGAAAATGCCTTTTTCCGGGGAATAATTGAGAAAAGCGGTGGATCCCCGTGCTGCGATGGGGGCATGTTCGTGCTGATTGAAAACCGTATACTTCAGCAAATGGTGTTAGCATACAGTCCGGTCCATGGTGCAGGAGATATTCCCTGTCAAACTGTATCAAAAGAAAAAGGAGATTACAAATGGGTTGGGGAAGATATTGGAAAGTTTATTTTGGAATCAATGGCAATGTCAAACACGAGGTTGTGGAAGCCTGTGATGCAATGGAGGCGTCCCGAGAAATTAAAAAGAAATATCCAAATTGCTCTGTTCAACATACTATCCAGTGCGATAAAAGTGGTGATGTCCGCAATTGTTGATGTTCTTTGTGGCGCATGTCTGAGGAATCTCACCTTCAGATAGCGCATGTCGACCGTTGCGCAAAGAGTAATCAGTCTCTGCGTGCAAGTTGTTGTGTTACCAAGTTTCGTTTCAAAAAAGTGACGTCTTTTTGCCCTTGGACCGGACTGTTTTTTTTCCACTTGTAAATGTGTTTTGAAGCTGTCGGATTTGCCTGGAAGGAAAGTCGATATACAGTATCAAAACGAGGGGGGATTTATGAATTTTACTTTTTTTTGCAAACATTGCGGACAAAAAATCGAAGCTGACGAAAAGTGGATCGGCAGGGATGGAGAATGTCCTTCATGCGGCAAGGCCATCGTTATCCTCTCATGCATTGACGACCCTCATGCTGAACTTAAGGAACATATCCGGAAATACCCCGGGCTTTCGAACTACCAGAGGACGAGAGTTTGTTTGAAGCAAAAGAAATATTCGGCGGCCGCAGATTTGATGAATTCTCCCGATCTCTCGCCTGAACAGAGATTCGAGCTTGAGATCCAGTACTATTTCGAGCACCAAAATTGGGAAACTGCAAGAGATCGTGCCCGGGTATTTATCAAAACCTATCCGCAATCTCCGGTAGGTTATCGCTGGCTGGCGGAGATCATCGATGATGGATTTCATGAACGAGAAGAATCGCTCTCATTGAGTACAAAGGCGATAGAATTCGATCCAAATTACACGGAGGCATATATCGTCAGAGGGAACACGAAACGTTGGCTGGACGAGCCTGATTTTATTGGCGCCAGGAGAGATTACAGGGCGGCCTTAAAGATTGATCCTGAGAATATGCTGGCTTACTCCGGACTTGGTTGGGTTTATTTGGAAGAGGACAATGAGAAAGCATTACGGTATTTCAAGGAATGTATAACTCGCGATACTTTCCATTTGAGTTACGGCGCTCTTCAGGGCGCAGCCATGGTAGCATGGCGTGTGGGCGAGTTTGCTCAGGCGATAAAATGGCTTGATTCCGCGATTGAAATCGCCCCTGAATGGTATCTTTATCAGACCAAAGCCTGTGTTCTTCACGAATTCAGGGGAGCCCCTGACAGGCAAAAAAGTATTGCGGACGCATTCAGAAACATATGTAAAGCCGTTGCCGTTTATCCCGAGGATGCTGAGCTTCGTGACAATCTTCCCTCTCTTGCGTATAAAATATTGCGCACACTGCGTCAAGACGAAGATATTGACTCTTGAATTGTGCCTTCAACCCAATATCACTTATCACTGCTCCCCGCTCCCTGCCGGAGGCAGCTGGCGGGTCGGTCGGTGAAGCACCGCACCACGAAGAAAGTACGGCATGTTGTTCGACGGAGTTAAGTTTTTCCGACCGGGCGTCAGGCCTTGGCGAGGTCGAGCCGGAAGAAGTCGATGGCGTTGTTGCGGCAGATTTTTTTCCAGACCTCTTCCGGCAGGCGGCCGGAGTCGTGCAACGCGTCGAACCAGAGCTTTCCCTGATAGTTGGCGTTGCAGGTGCTGTTGCAGGAGTCGGTGCCGAAGAAAAGCCGGTCCTGAAACTCGGTCAGGAATCGGATCGCGAACTCTTCGTCCTGCTTCAAGATCCCGACGGCGTCGGAAAGTTCCCCGTACAGATTGGGGAAGAGCCGGAGCAGTTCCACGGCGACGCCGCCCTCTTCGATTCTTTTTGCTTTGCGGATCGTTCCGTGCTGGAGCCCGTCCGTGCGGAAGACCGCCTTGCGGGCGGCGGGGGGATCCTGCATGAGTTCGATCCAGAAGATCGGCCCGTGGGCGATGAATTGCAAGCTTGGGAAACGCTGCAACGTGTGCTCCAGCCCCGGAAGACCGGGAGCGTCGCAGAGGCCGAAATCCCCGCCGACCCGGTCCGAGCCGTCCGTCGTCACGGGGAGCCCGACTTTTTCCGCGCAGCGGAAGAGATTCTGCACCAGTTCGTCTTCGAAAGGCAGGTTCGGCATGATCTCTCCCACCCCCTTGCAGCCGAGGTTTTTGTAGTATTGGAGAACCGTGTCCAGCGGGGCGTCCGCCCGGTTGATGAGAGCCCGCGGGTCCACGTTGCAGAAGGCGAAAAAGCGGTCGGGATGCGCCTGCACCATGTCGAGGATGTCTTCGTTGGCCTGAGGCAGGTAGATTTCCGAATTGACCACGGGGAGCAGCGCCCCCATCTCGATCCCGTACCGGTCGTAGCACCCGATGAGTTCGCCGGGGGTGTGGAACTGAGTCACGAAGGGCAGGGGCCTGCGGTAGGCGTGGGCGTGGATGTCGATATATTTCATTTGCATCGTTCCTTTTATTCTGCGTATTACTATAGCACCTTCCGCCCCGTTTTTCAAGTTCGATTTCCGCATCGTTCCGGAAAGGCGCGGGGGGATCGGCCCCCCTTACCCCTTGACAAGAGGCCGGGGCCGGGCTATATTATAGCGTTGATTTTCGTTTGAAGAAGAACGGGAACTTGTGCTTATGAAACTTGGAACCAATCTTGTGTGTTTCGTCCCCGGCCGGGAGGGCGCGTACCGCACCCACGAGGAGGCGGCCCGGCTCTGCCGCGAGGCGGGGTTCGAATACGTGGACTGCCACGTGAATTTCACCGAAAGCCCCGAGTATTTGAAGATCGCCCGGGACTTGCGGAGCGCTTACGACCGGGCGGGGGTCCGGGTGCATCAGATCCACATGCCCCTTTTCCGGTTCAGGAAAGAGGAGGATTCGGTGGCCCTCTTCCGCGCCAACGCCCCCCGCGCCATGGAGTGCGCCGCCATCCTCGGGGCCGAGTTCGCCGTGGTCCACGCCGACGAGTACCGGATCAAGTCTCCCGACGAGTGGGATGCGGCGAAAGTCTTCGAGATCACCGCGGACTACATGGCTCCCGTGGTGGAACTGGGGCGGAAATACGGCGTCCTGCCCGCGGTGGAAAATCTCTACGAAGACCATCTGAACGTGCCGGAAAACTGCCGTTCGCGTTTTTCCGGCGAGACCGAGGAGATCATCGCCCTCGCGGACGCCTTCTCGGGCGGCATGGGCATCTGCTGGGACTTCGGCCACGGGCAGGTGGCCGCCGGAGAAAAGATGCCCGATGAACTCCGCAAGGTGGGGAAGCGCCTCGTCACCACCCACATCCACGACAACCACAGCGGGCGCGACCTGCACCTGCCGCCCTTCTTCGGCAAGGTCGAGTGGGAAAAGGTCATGCCCTATCTGGGCTCCATCGGCTACGACGGCCCCCTGAGTCTGGAGCTGCTGCGGAGCTCCTTCCCCGACGGGCTCGTCCGGGAAACGCTGCGCTTCCTTTACGCGGATCTGAAGGTCCTTGCGGGCATGGTCCGGAAGCAATAGAGAGGTCTCTGAAAATGGCAATCGTTTATTTCCATCCCCTTTCCGCTCCCGCCGATCCGGCGGAACTGGCCGCCGCGGGCCGGAAGATCCTCGAGACCATCGTCGAACGGGAACATATCGAACTTGCGCCCGAGATCCCGCTGAAACTCCACTTCGGGGAGCGGGGCAACTCCACCTACTTGAAGCCGGGGACCTACGACGGGATCATCGACTTTCTCGAGGAGCGGGGAATAAAAAGCTTTTTCGCCGAGACCAGCGTCCTCTACGGCGGCGAACGCTTCAGCCGGGAAAAGCACACCGCCCTCGCCCTCGCCCACGGCTTCACCCGGCTCCCCGTGGTCATCGCCGACGGGGCCAGGGGCGAAGAGGCGGTGGAGATTCCTGTGAACCTCCGCCACTTCAAGACCGTCAGCATCGCTTCGGGGCTGGCGAAATACGATCAGATCCTGGTCCTTTCGCACTTCAAGGGGCACGGCCTCGCCGGTTTCGGCGGCGCGCTGAAGCAGCTTTCCATGGGCTTCGCCTCCAAGGGGGGCAAGATGGCCATGCACCTGGGCGTC
This sequence comes from Lentisphaeria bacterium, assembly GCA_017443585.1. Taxonomy (GTDB): domain Bacteria; phylum Verrucomicrobiota; class Lentisphaeria; order Victivallales; family Victivallaceae; genus UBA1784. The sequence continues at coordinate 5,958 of JAFSYV010000031.1, forward strand.
AAGCCCCGGATCATGGGCTTTCTGTGCAAAAGATGCGGAGCCTGTCAGCGCAGGTGCAATGAAAACGCCATAACGAAGGACGCCAGAGGCAAATTCCGTATCGACCACGCGAAGTGCATCGGCTGCGGGGCCTGTTTTTCCATCTGCCCCTCCCACGCGGTTTCCATCTTCAGCGTCGCGGGCTTCTGGAATGCCCTCTTCAAAGGGAAATTCTTCCGGGAAAAGCTGGTGGAGTACGCCTGCGGTTCCGCCCGGGGGAAAAAGCATCTCTACATCAATTTCGTCGTCAACGTCACCCGGGGGTGCGACTGCGAACCCCGGC
>JAFSYV010000342.1 GCA_017443585.1 Lentisphaeria bacterium
ATTGGTCAACGTGTACTTGAAAGAAAATCCGGCGGGATTGGCCCGGACGGTATAGACTTTGTCGATCCGCAGCAAGTCGAATGCGCCGATTCCCCGTGCGGAAAAGTCGAGGATCGCTTCGGACTTCCAGCGCCGCAGGAATTTCGCTTCGAACTCCAGATTGTCGAACCGTTCCTGGAACTGGGCGGGTTTGCCGTTCTTCATCGTGTCGGCCATGACCCGTTCGGTGAAGGAGCCTTTGCCGCAGGTGAAGACCTTGCCGTCTCGGGTGATGCTGTCGATACCGCCGCCCTTGGTCTGGAAGATGACGCTGACTTTGCCCGCCTTGACGGGGATCTCCACTGCCGGAAGCAGGAACGCTCCGGCGGCGACGGCGAGAAGAAGGAGAGATTTTTTCATTGTTTTCTGTTCTTTCGTTTATGGTCGTATTCTGCGCGCTGCGCCGGAATGGGAACCGTCGAAGATCACCACCAGGAGCCCGTTTCGCTCACGGGGCTCCAGAAGGCCTTTTTGTAGATGCCGGACTTCACCCCTTCGTCGGGGATGGCGCCCTGCTTCAGCCAGCCCACGTGTCCGTCGCCGAAAAGGAGATTGCAGCCGCCGTTGTGGCGGGACTTCATTTTCTTCTGATTGGCGGTGGTGTCCGTGCTGGTGAAGGCGTAGTAGTAGATGCTGGGCGTGAGGGCGTCGCCCATGCTCAGGAGCCGGGTGGGATAAAGCCAGCGGGTGACTTTCCGGTTGCGGAGCCCGGTCTTGTTGGGCCCGGCATAGGTGTCCGAGAAGTTGAAATTGTAGCCCTGCGTGCAGTAGCGCCGGTCGTCCGGATCCAGCGTCCAGTAGGCCGCCTCCTCATCCGGTTTGGCCGACGGACACATATAGGCCGAGCGGTACGTGACGCCCTTCCTGATCCGGAGCCCCGCGTAGAGCATGTTGGCATGGGTCAGTCCCGGCCAGTAACTCCGCATCTGTCCGGAACTGGTCATGAAGACGATGGAACCCAGCATGGGCATGAAATCGTTGCTGTCGGCCACATAATGGGAAATGGCCTTGCCCGAGGTGTTGAAGTTGCTGGCGCACTTGACGGTGTTGGCCCGCTCCCGCGCCTGCTGCAAGGCGGGCAGGAGCATGGAGGCCAAAATGGCGATGATGGCGATGACCACCAGCAGTTCGATGAGCGTGAAATTCCTTTTCCCCTTCATTTCCCTCTTCCTTTCTTGTTTTATCGACTCACCACCAGGTGTTTTTCGTCTGCGACACCCGCCAGAAGCTCTGGTCGCCGTCTGAAGGTATCTTGCCGCGGGGGATGCTCATCACGTTGCCGCCCACCATCAGCACGTTGCACATATTGCCGGTGTGAGGATAGGCGATGGCGCCTTTCGATTCATGGTCGTACCAGGGCTGGACGACGTTCCTCGTTTCCATGATGGCGGCGTTGCGCGAAGGATATCTGAGCCGCGAGATGCTGATCTTCGCCGCGCCGTGGCCGTTGTTCTGCCCCAGAAAGAAGAGCTGGTCGGCCGTGGTGGCCGTGAACTCGGTGCGGTGCCGTTCGGGACAGGTGAACCGGCTCTTCGCCCGTGCATTGGGTTTGGTCCAGGGATACAGCCACCCTCCCAGGATCAAATTGTCCCGGGTGCCGAGATAAGGAGCCATCATTCCTGCCGTGTTGCCGGGAGTGTAGAGCAGCCCTTCCCTGAACCAGCATTTGGTGCTTTTGCTCCAGACCCCGCCGTTCCAGTAGGGCATGATCATGTTCTTGTTGTCGTCGCAATACTGCAAGTAGGCCTTGCCGATGGACGAAAAGTTGTTGACGCAGGTGATGAATTTGCCCTTTCTTCTGGCCTGCTGCAAGGCGGGCAGGAGCATTCCCGCCAGAATGGCGATGATGGCGATGACCACCAGAAGTTCAATGAGGGTGAATTTTCTTTTCATGGGACGTTCCTTGCTTTCCGTGAGGTGATCGTCACCACCAGGTGTTCTTTTTCTGCGTCGGCCGCCAGAAGCTCTGGTCGCCGTCGGTGGGGATCTTGCCCCGCGGAATGCTCATCATGTTGCCGCCCACCATCAGCACGTTGCACGTGTTGCCGGGGTGGGGATAGGCGATGCTCTGCTTGGTCTCGTGGTCCGTCCAGGGCTGGTAGTTGTTTCTGGACTCCATGATGGCGGCGTTGCGCGAAGGGATCCTGATCCGGTTGATGCTGAACCGGGCCGTGCTGTGGTTGTTGTTCTGGCCAAGGAAGGGGAGGGCGCTCGACGTGGTGGCCGTGACCTCGCTGCGGTGCCGCTCGGGACAGGCGAACTGGCTCTTGGAACGGTACTGGGGATAGGTCCAGGGGTAGCGCCAGCCGCCCAGGAGCCGGTTGGCACGGGTGCCGAGATAGGGGGCCATCATTCCCGCCGTGTTGCCGGGGGAGTAGATCAGCCCTTCGCCGCTCCACCATTTGGTGCTCTTGCTGCTCTGGCCGCCGTTCCAGTAGGGCATGAGCATATTCTTGTTGTCGTCGCAATACTGCACGTAGGCTTTGCCGATGGTGCCGAAGTTGTTGACGCAGGTGGCGTACATGCCCCGCCGCCGGGCCTGCTGCAAGGCAGGCAGGAGCATTCCCGCAAGTATGGCAATGATGGCGATGACCACCAAAAGCTCGATGAGGGTGAATTTCTTTTTCATGGGATGTTCCTTGTTTTCCGTCAAGTTATCGTCACCACCAGGTGTTCTTCTTTTGGGTCACCCGCCAGAAGCTCTGGTCGCCGTCGGAGGGGATCTTGCCGCGGGGGATGCTCATCACGTTGCCGCCCACCATCAGCACGTTGCAGATGTTGCCGGTGTGGGGGTAGGCGATGGAGTTCTTCGATTCATGATCGTACCAGGGCTGGACGACGTTCCTCGTTTCCATGATGGCGGCGTTGCGCGAAGGGATCCTGATCCGCGAGATGCTGACCGCCGCCGAGCCGTGACTGCTGTTCTGCCCCAGAAAGTGGAGAGCGGAGGCCGTCGAGGGCTTGAATTCGCTGCGGTGCCGTTCGGGACAGGTGAACTGGCTCTTCGAGCGGTACTGGGGATAGTTCCACGGATAGCGCCAGCTGCCCAGAATGCGATGGGCGATGGTGCCGAGGTAGGGCGCCATCATCCCGGCGGCGGTGTCGCCCTGCTTGAAGTACAGCCCTTCGTTGCCCCAGCATTTGGAGCTGGTCGAGCTCTTGCCGCCGTTCCAGTAGGGCATGACCATGTTCTTGTTGTCTTCGCAGTACTGCCCGTAGGCCTTGCCGAAGGCCGAAAAATTGTTGACGCAGGTGATGAACTTGCCTTTTCTTCTGGCCTGCTGCAGCGCGGGCAGAAGCATCCCCGCCAGGATGGCGATGATGGCGATGACCACCAGCAGTTCGATGAGGGTGAATTTCTTTTTCATGGGATGCTCCTTGTGTTTCGTGAAGTTGTCGTCACCACCAGGTGTTATTTTTCTGAGACGTATACCAGAAGCTCTGATTGACATCCGAAGGGATCTTGCCGCGGGGGATGTTCATTACATTGCCGCCCAGCATCAGTACGTTGCAGACATTGTTGGTGTGGGGATAGGCGATGCTGCCCTTCGATTCGTGATCGTACCAGGGCTGGGCGACGCCCCGGGTCTCCATGATGGCGGCGTTGCGGGAGGGGATCCGGACTCTTGAGATCGAAAGTTTCAGAGCTGCGTGATGGTTGTTCTGGCCGAGGAAAAAAAGGGACGAAGAGGTCTTGCCCGTGAATTCACTGCGGTGGCGCTCCGGACAGACGAACTGACTCTTCTGCCGGTACTGCGGGTAAGTGTACGGGTAGCGCCAGCCGCCGATGACCCGGTTGATCCGCGTGCCGAGATAGGGGGCCATCATTCCGTGGTCGCCCCCCTTCACCCCGCTGACGTTCAGTCCTTCACTGTACCAGCAGCCTGTGCTTTTGGAACTTACCCCGCCGTTCCAGTAGGGCATGACCATGTTCTTGTTGTCTTCGCAGTACTGTACGTAGGCCTTGCCGATGGTCGAAAAGTTGTTGACACAGGTGATGAACTTGCCTTTTCTTCTGGCCTGCTGCAAGGCGGGCAGAAGCATCCCCGCGAGTATTGCGATGATGGCGATGACCACCAAAAGTTCGATGAGCGTAAATCTTCTTTCGGACTTCATTTTGCTTTCCTCGTATTTTGATGACGGGAGACCTTTTTCCGGGTCTCCCGCCGGGTTGATGTCACGACTTCCCTGCATTAATATACAGCAAGTTCTGCGAAATTTCCAGTAATGCTTTTATTTTTTCGCCGCGGGCGGTCATTTGCCGCCTTTCTTCCCTTCCTTCGCGACGGGCCCGATCTCGCGGATCTTCACGTGGTCGATCCACGCCGTCCCGTCCGCCTTGCGGAGCGTGAAGATGATGTACGCCTTTTTCGCGTTCAGGTCTTTCGGGGTGCGGACCCGGAAGCCGAAGCCCGTCCACGGGCAGCTGCCGTCCAGTTCAGCCGGTTTCCGGGGGAAATAGTCGGGCTTGCCGTTGCCGAAGTCGAATCTCAGATAGAAGCCGCTGGCCTTGGCTTCGTGTTTTTTCACCTTGTCCATCCGGGCGAAGAAGGTGACTTCGTATTCGGTTTCGGGCTTGAGGTAGTCCATGCGCTGGAACAGATTGGCCGCGTAATACTTGCCGTCCTTGCGGTTCCCCGGATTCTTGCCCCCCGGGAGCCGGATGGAATGACCGCCGGTGACGAAGATCTGTTTGTCGACAGCGGCGCCGGAGTACACTCCCCATGCGTTCCGCATCAGTTTCGGGTCCATGTCGGAATTTTTCGCCACGTTCACCTCTTTCTCGGGCTCGAAGAGGAGCGTCCCGAAACGGAGAACGTCGCCGAATTTCCGGGCGAAGGGACTCCAGGCGTAGTAGACCGTCCGGGGCGAAGGATCCTTCAGCAGCCGCTGGCGGGTGAACTCCGCCAGCATCCCTTCCGGCATGGCCTTGCGCATGGTGTCCCGGGGCAGGATGATGTCGGCCTGCCACATTTTGCCGGGAACGATCTTCGTCTTGATTTTGGCCTTGCTGTCCCACTTGAAGTCCTTGACGCCGCCCCGGTCTTCGAGATCGGCGTGACAGCCCAGAGGATTGACCAGGACCTGATAGTAATGGTTCCGGTCGCCGTCGGGCGAAAGGAAGAGCTCCACGTCGGAGTCGTCCCAGATCCTGCCGTCAACGGGATATTTGTCCAGCGCCATTATGTCCGTCCGGGGCTCGTCGCACTCGAAGCGGAAGTAGAGGTTTTTGTCATCGTACATGGCCCGGACCACGCTTCTGACTTCAGCGGGCTTGTCGTTCATTCCCTCCAGATGGAAGGCGGGGGCCGCGGCCCAGTCCTTGTCGGAGGGTGTCCCCTTGCCGGTGAATTTGCCCATGGCGAAGCGCCACGCCTTGGAGGCGTTGTTCATATCGTTGAAATGGGCCGCTTCCTTCAGGACCGCGCCGAAAAACTCCCGGCGGATGAATTTCACCCGGTCCAGGAAGACCTTCTCCTTCGCCGCCAGTTTGTCCGCCTGATCGAAGAGGCCGTTCAGACGCCGGAGCTCTTCGGAAGAGTAGATCTTGCCCCACAGCACCAGCTCCGAAGGATAGATGGTCTTGGGGCCTTCGGCGGTCTCCACCACGTTGGCGGCGATCTGCTGCCAGTGCTTTTCCACGGAGTCGAAGAACTCTTTCATGGGCTTCGCCGCCGGGCCGTAGAAACTTCTGGCATGGTCGTCGAGGAGCTGTTCCACATCAACATCGGGATTCCATGCGAGTTTCCCGAAGATGTAGTAGGTCAGGTAGTTGAAGATCAGCACGTCGCTTTCACATTCGATGTAGAGCCCGAAGATGTAGGGTTTTGCCCGCTTGATGAAGCTCGAAAGCGCCCGGGGAGTGGTGTGGGGGATGCCCTGCATGTGGCCGTAGTATTTGCCGGGGTAGGTCCACAGCCAGGTCTTCTGCCCCAGCTTTTCGCACCAGGCCTTCAGCAGTTCCATGTCGCCGGCCTGGGTTTTGGGCAGGTATTCGTTCCAGGGGCCCCGGAGCGCCAGCATCACCAGCAGATTGTCGGCGATCTTCATGCTGGGGATCTTGCGGTATTCCCCGTAGGCCATGGTGGTGAGATACCCCGGCACGCCCGATTTTTTCACTTCATCGCTGACTTCGTTGAAGAATCTCCAGAGAAAATCCGTCGTTTCCTGCGGTCCTTTGGAAAAGTATTTCTGACACTCCTTGCAGTAGCAGACGCAGGAGCAGTCGTTGGGCATGATGTTGAAGAAGGGCAATGTCGGCGAGTGCATCCCCCAGGAGACGGTGCCCCGGCGGTTCATGATCCCGCGGACTTCGGGTTTTTCCTTCTTGAAGAAGGAGACGGCGTCCTTGATGATCTCCTGCTTGATGCCGGAACTCCAGCAGAGGTGGCCGTAGGAGCTCGAGGGCGGGACCTTGATGGTGCCGTCTTCCCGGGAGCCGTCTTTCTTGAGGGCGAAGTATTCCGGATGGCTCTTGGCGTAGCGCTGGACGTACCCCAGATAGGAAAGCCCGTGGCAGTTGGGGATCTCGAAGGTCTCCTTGCGGTTGCGCAGACAGTTCAGTTTTCCGTCCCAGCCGTCGTAGCGGCGGATGGGCTGCTGGCCGTAGTTGTAGTCGTTGAAGCGGCGCTGGATGAAGTCCGGCCGGTCATAGATGTCGAGTGCGGGGATGGCGAGTTTCTTCGCCGGCGGAGTGCAGGTCCCGATCTTGCCGGGGAAGTAGTAGCGGACCCCGGCGAAGCGCTCCAGAAAGTCGTAGGCCCCGAAGAGGGTGCCCCGCTCCCCCCGGTCGCCGTAGCCGTAGGCGTGGCGGTAGGGATCGTTTTTCGGGTGGTCGTTGCCGATGATGAGGATATCGTTCCCCGAGGTGCGGATGACGAAGCCGTCCCGGTCGAACTTTTTCGGGTCGATCCCCAGTTTTGCGGCCAGAGCCCGGTCCCCGAGGCGGATGTGGAACGCCTTCTTGCCGGGGGCGTTCACGGGCTTCTGCGTGACGCCGAAGACGCCGCTCAGGGCCTCGGCCATCTCCTTTGCGGCGAACTTGACCGTGGGATTCGAAGTCTGCACGATATCGAAATTGTCGGCCGTGAGGGTGATGACGGCACTTTTCCCGATCCCGATCTTCCGGGGCGTCTTGGGCTCGATGGTGAAGGGCAGTTTCAAAGGCTCCGCTCCGAAACTCAGGGCCGACGCTGTCAGAAGCGCCGCGAACAACATGGTTTTGACGGGTTTCATATCACTCCTGTTTCGTTATGTGTAAAAGTGTTCACAGCATTTCATTTCTTTCCGGGAACTTCGACGCAGCTCACGTGATCCACCCACGCCGTGCCCGAAGCCTTGCGGAGGATGAAGGTGATGTAAGCCTTGCCGTTGGCGTTGTAGTTTTTCGGTGTACGGACCCTGAGGGAAAATCCCGTCCAGGGGCAGGTGCCGTCCATCTGGATCGGATAGGGCGGAAAGAAGACCACCTTGCCGTTCCCCATGTCGAGCTTCATGTAGAAGCCGCTCGTATCGGACCCCAGTTTTTTCACGTTGTCCAGCCGGGCGAAGAAGGAGAATTCATACTCTGTTTCCGGCTTGAGGCCCTTGAGATACTGGTAGAAACTGGTCGAGACTTTTTCCCCGCACTCCAGTTTGACGGAGGAGCCTTCGGTCATGAAACGGCTCTTGTCGAGGGCGCACGGCCGGTTCAGGCCCCAGTGCCTCATCTGAGACGGGAGAAAATCGGGATTCAGGATGAGATTCTTTTCCGGCTGCGCCTTGAAGAGCAGTTTGCCGAAACGGGAGACGTCGCCGAATTTCCGGGCGAAGGGGCTCCAGCAGTAATAGGGGGTGACGACCCGGGTCCCCTTGAGCACCCTCTGCCGGGTGAAGTTGACGAGGATCCCCTCCGGAGTCGCCTTGCGCATGGAGCTCCGGGGCAGGATCACTTCCGCCCGCCAGCCCTTGCCGGGGAAGACCACGGCCGAAACTTTGGCGTTGCTGTTCCACTTGTGGTCTTCGGCGCCCTGGATGCCCCGCAGATCGGTCCAGGAGCCCAGGTGGTTGATCAGCAACTGGTAGTAGTGCTGCCGGTCCCCGTCGGGAGAGACGAAAAGCTCCACGTCGTTGTCCTGCCAGATCTCCTTCTCGTCATAAGGCCGCTTGAAAGCCTTGATCTTTTCGGTCTCGGGTTCGGAACAATCGAAACGGAAGTAGAAGTTTTTCGCATCGTACATGGCTTTGACCACCGTGGAGACTTCGGTGGGACTGCCCTGAAGTCCGGCGAGATGAAAGCCTTTCGCCTTGGCCCAGTCCCCGTCGGCGGGCGCGCCCTGACCCTTGAATTCCCCCATGGGGAACTGCCACGACGAGGTGGCGTCGTTGGCCTTACGGAACTTTGCCGCTTCGGCCATGAGGGGGCCCAGAAGCTCTTCGCGGAGGAGTTTCAGCCGGGCGAGGACGAGCTTGTCCCCGGCGGCCAGTTTTTCCGACTGATCGAGAAGCCCGTTCAGACGCTTGAGCTCTTCGGGAGAGTATATCTTGCTCCACAGAACGAGTTCGGAGGGGAAGATGGTCTTGGGGCCTTCGGAGGTCTCGACCACGTTGGCGGCGATCTCGGACCAGTTTCTTTCGAGGGAGTCGAAGAGCTCCTTCATGGGTTTTGCCGCCGGGCCGTAGAGGTTCTTCACGTGCTCGTCGAGGAGTTTTTCCACGTCGGTCGAGGGATCCCAGACCAGCTTGCCGAAGACGTGATAGGTGAGATAGTTGAAGAAGACCGAATCGGTGTCGGTTTCGATGAAGATCCCGAAGATATAGGGGCGGACCCGCTTGATGAAACTCGCCAGCGACCGCGGCGTGGAGTGGGGGATCCCCGGCATGGTGCCGCCGTATTTCCCGGGATAGGTCCAGAGCCAGGTCTTCTGCCCCAGCTTTTTGGTCCACGCCTTGAGAAGCTCCACGTCGGAATCCCGGTTGGCGGGGAGATATTCGTTCCAGGGGCCCCGGATGGCCAGCATCACCAGCAGGTTTTCGGGGATGGCCTGCGTGGGGATCCGCCGGTAGTCGGCGTAGGCCATGGTGGTAAGATACCCGGGGATCCCGGACTTTCGCACTTCATCGCAGACGTCGATGAAGAATTGCCAGAAGTAGTCGGTGACCGCCTGCGGCCCCTTGGAGAAGTGCTTCTGGCACTCGGGGCAGCGGCAGAGGTAGGCGGAGTCGTTGGGCATGATGTTGAAGCAGGCCAGACTGGGATGCTGGACGATGTTCCAGCCGACCTGGCCCACCCTGTTCTTCACTCCGCGCACCGAGGCGGGTTCCTTCTTGAAGAAGGAGATGGCGTCCTTGATGACCTCCTGCTTGATGCCGGAACTCCAGCAGAGCTGGCTGTCGTCCCGCTTGTCCCTGAGCTGGAACATGCGCTTGCCGTTGACGTTCAGGGCGAAATACTCCGGATGGCTGTCCTTGAAGCGGTAATAGTACCCCAGATAGTCGAGCCCGTGGCAGTTGGGGATGTAGATCGTTTCCATGCGGGTGCGGAGCGTGTTCAGCGTCCCGTCCCACCCCTTGTAGCGGTGGCAGGGACGGCCGCCGTGGTTATAGTCGGTGAAGCGGCGCTGGAGAAAATCGGGCCGGTCATAGATATCGATGGCGGGGATGGCGAGTTTGTTCGTTTTCGGGGCGTAGGTCCCCAGCTTGCCGGGGAAGTAGTAGCGGACACCCGCGAAGCGCTCCAGAAAATCGTAGGCGCCGAAGAGCGTGGCCCACTCGCCCTTGTCGCCGAAGCCGCGGGCGTTCCGGAGGGGTTTGCTGTCGGGCCGGTCCCGGCCGATGATGAGGATCTTTTTGCAGTCGGTTTTGATGACGAAGCCGTCCCGGTCGAACTTGGCGATGTCGATGCCCAGGTTTTTGGCCAGTTCCCGGTCTCCCACGCGGATCTCGATTTTATTTCCGGAAGCCTTTTTCACCGGCGTGATTTTCGATTCGAAAACCTCGCTCAGGGCGTCGGCGATCTCCTTGGCCGCCAGTTCCGATGTCGGGTACCAGCTGCACTGGACGACTTCGAAGTTGCCCGGCGTCAAAGTGAGCACGGGGGTTTTCCCGATCTCGATCTTCCGGGGGATCTGAGGGTCGATGTTGAAGGGCAGTTTCAGGGGCTCCGCCCCGAAGGAGATCGCGCAGACCGCGGCCGCGGCGGCGAACAGCAGTTTTCTGGTCATTTTCATTATCTATCGCTCCTTATGTTTGCGGATTTCGGTTTATTTTTTCGGGATCTCGACCAAACTCACGTGGTCGATCCACGCCTCTCCTTCAGCCTTGCGCAGGATGAAGTTGATGTAGGCCCTCTTGTTGGCGTTGAAGTCCTTGGGCGTGTGGACCTTGAAGGAAAATCCGGTCCACGGGCAGCTGCCGTCCATCTGCACCGGGGCGGGCGGGAACATGAGACAGGTGCCGTTCCGGTGATCGAAGCGGATGTAGAAGCCGCTCCACTTGGCCTCCTTCTTCTTCACCTTGTCCATGCGCAGGAAGAATCGGACTTCGTAGTCGGTGTCGGCCTTGACGCCGCGGAAATACTGGACGAGATCCGAGGAGACGGCGTCGCCGCAGTGAAGTCTCACGGAGCATCCGCCCGTCAGGAAGTACCTTTTGTCCAGCGAGCTCGTCTTGCCCAGGTTCCAGATGCGTTTGATCCGCGCGGGATCGAAGTCCGGGTTGAGGAGCAAATTTTTCGCTTCATCGGGCTTGAAGAGCAGTTTGCCGAAGCGGGAGACGTCGCCGAAGCTCCGGGCGAAGGGGCTCCAGCAGTAGTAGGGTGTGTTGACCTTGACGCCGTTCATCACCCGGTGACGGGAGAAGTCCGCGAGGATCCCGTCGGCTTCCGCCTTGGACATGGAACTGCGGGGCAGGACGACTTCCGCCTGCCACCCCTTGCCGGGGAGGATCTTCGTCGTCACTTTCGCGCCGCTGTTCCATTTGAAGAGTTCCGCCCCCTTGTTGACTTCGAGGTCGGCCCAGGAGCCCCTGGCGTTGATCATCAGCTGGTAGTAGTGCTGGCGGTTCCCGTCGGGGGAAATGAAAAGTTCCACGCCGGAGTCCTTCCACAGCTCCTTCTGGTCGAAGGGCCGCTTGAAGGCCTGGATCCTGCCGGTTTCCTTCTCCTCGCAGTCGAAGCGGAAATAGAAGTTCTTCGCATCGTACATGGCTTTCGCCACGGTGGCGACTTCGGCGGGATCGCCCTTGAGCCCCGCGAGGTAAAATCCCTCCACGCTTGCCCACTCCTTTTCGGCAGGAGCCCCCTGACCCTTGAATTCGGGGATGGCGAAACGCCACGCCCGCGCGGCGTCGTTGGCCTTGTGGAACTTTTCCGCTTCGGCCATGAGTGGCCCCATGAACTCCCCGCGGACGAACTTGAGCCGTTCGAGGATGAGCTTGTCGTTGGCCGCCAGCTTTTCCGCCTGATCGAAGAGCCCGTTCAGCCGTTTCAGTTCATCGGCGGAGTAGATCCTGCCCCAGAGCACCAGTTCCGAAGGATAGATGGTCTTGGGCCCTTCGGAGGTTTCCACCACGTTGGCGGCGATCTGTTGCCAGTGCTTCTCGATGGAGTCGAAGAACTCCTTCATGGGCTTCGCGGCCGGGCCGTAGAGGTTCTTCGCGTGTTCGTCGAGGAGTTTTTCCACATCGGTGGAGGGATCCCAGGCGAGTTTCCCGAAGACGTGATAGGTGAGATAGTTATGCAGCAGCACGTCGGTCTCGCATTCGATGTAGAGCCCGAAGATATAGGGCCGGACGCGCTTGATGAAGCTGGAAATGGCCCTCGGGGTGGTGTGGGGGATCCCCGGCATGTTGCCGCCGTATTTTCCGGGATAGGTCCAGAGCCAGGTCTTCTGCCCCAGCTTCGCGTTCCACGCCTTGAGCAGTTCCACGTCCTTCGCCTGCACGGCGGGGAGATATTCGTTCCAGGGCCCGCGGATGGCCAGCATCACCAGCAGATTTTCGGGGATCTTCTGGGTGGGGATCTTGCGATAGTCGGCGTAGGCCATGGTGGTGAGATATCCGGGAAGCCCGGTCTTCTTCACCTCGCCGCAGATGTCGATGAAGAACTGCCAGAAGTAATCGGTGGTCGCCTGCGGCCCCTGGGAAAAGTGTTTCCAGCATTGGGGGCAGCGGCAGAGATAGGCCGAGTCGTTGGGCATGATGTTGAAGCAGGGCATGCCGGGGGTGTGGATGCTGTTCCACGAGACCTTGCAGCGGGAGTTTTTGATGCCCCGGACCGAAGGTTTTTCATTCTTCAGGAAGGAGATGGCGTCCTTGATGATCTCCTGCTTGATGCCGCTGGAATAGCAGATCTGGCTTTCGTCCCGGCTGGGGGCCTTGAACTTGATCATGCGCTTGCCGTTGACGTTCACGGCGAAGTATTCGGGGTGCGTTTCGCCGAAGCGGAAGTAGTAGCCTAAGTTTGCCAGCCCGTGGCAGTTGGGGATATAGACCGTTTCCATGCGGTTGCGGAGCTTGTTGGCGGCGGCGTCCCAGCCCTTGAAGCGGCGGATGGGACGGCCCCCGTGGTTGTAGTCGTTGAAGCGGCGCTGGAGGAAGTCGGGCCGGTCGTAGATGTCGACGGCGGGGATCTTCAGTTCCTTTGCAAGGGGAATGTAGGTTCCCAGTTTGCCGGGGAAGTAGTAGCGGACGCCCGCGAAGCGTTCCAGAAAGTCGTAAGCGCCGAAGAGGGTCCCCCATTCGCCCTTGATCCCCGTGGCGAGGACCCGGCGCCGGGGATCGCTCTGGGGCAGGTCTCTCCCGATGATGAGGATCTTGTTCCCGGCGGTCTTGATGACGAAACCGTCCCGATCGAAGGTGTCGGGCTTGATGCCCAGCTGGGCGGCGAGTTTCAGGTCCCCGATGCGGATCTCGACCGCTTTTCCCGTGCTCTTCGCCACGGGTTTGATGTCACTGCCGAGGGCGACGCTCAGGGCATCGGCGATCTCCTTGGCAGCCAGCTTCACCGTGGGGGTCTTCTGGCACTCGACGATGTCGAATTTGCCGGGGGCGAGGGTGAGGAGCGACCCCTTGCCGATGACGATCCTGCGGGGGATCAGCGGGTCGATGGTGAAGGGCAGTTTCGGCGTTGCTCCGGAACCGAGGGACGCGGCGGCGAGCACACACGCGAGCAGCAGTTTTTTCATTGCGGAAATTCCTTATGTTTATCGTATGTTTCAAGAAACGACTTACGTATTCCGTTTATTATACTCCATTTTGCGGAAAAATGCAAGGAAACTCCCGTGAAAAAACGGAAAAAGTGCCGCCGGGGGCATCGGCGGCACCGCTTTGCGTCACTTCTCCCGCGCGGCGCAGTGGAAGGCCAGCAGTTCCTTCGGTTCGTCCAGTCCGTGGGGATGGTGTCCCCATCCCTCCCGCCGGATGACCTTGATGAAGCCGCCCAGCTCGAGGATCCGCTTTTCGAGGAGGTCGAAATTGGTCCCGAGGGTCACGGTCATATCGGTCTTGCCCACGACGGCGAAGAGGGGGATCCCCGCTTCGACGATCGCTTCCACGTTGTTCAGCGGATTGAGTTTAGATTTCGCCATTTCCTCGAAGGTGAGGTGATAATTTTCGAGGATCGTCGCCAGCCGTTTGGCGGCGTTGGGCTCCGGATCGGCGGCGTTGCAGACGGGAGCGTCAAGATAGATGGCGCAGACCCGGTCCGGGAAGGTTTCCGCAAACCTGAGCGAGAAGAAGCCGCCCCAGCTCATGCCGATGAGGTTCGCCTTGGGCGACAGGCCCAGGTTCACGAGGAGCTCCTGAAAGCGGCCCATGAGGGCGATGCCTTCCGGCGAGGCCCGGAACTGGAAAGCGTCCACATGGGCGTGGTAGAAGCCGTGTTCCAGCAGTTCGAGCGTCCCCACGCGCTTGACGAAGGATTCGGGCCAGACGGTGCACCAGCTCCAGCGGCCGTCCCCCGCGGGGAATTCCGGTTCGACGACCCACGCCTTGCAGCCTTCGAAGTCGAAGCTGTGCCGGGTGAAGCCGTACCACTCGTCGGTGGTCCAGCTTTCGGGAAAGACGATGCGTTTCATTTTTCGAACACGTCCTGTGTTTTCACGCCTGTTCCCGTGCGGCGCAGTGGAAGGCGAGCAGCTCTTCCGGATCGTCCAGCCCGTGGGGGTGGTGGCCCCAGTAGTTCCGGCGGATGACCTTGATCGTGCCCCCCAGTTCGAGGATCCTCTTTTCGAGGAGGTCGAAATTGGTCGCGAGGGCCACGGACTCGTCCGTCTGGCCCACGGCGGCGAAGAGGGGGATTCCCGCCTCAACGATGGCCTCCACGTTGTTCAGAGGATTGATTTTCGACGTGGTCATCTCTTCGAAGGAGAGCCCGCAGTTGTCGAGGATCGTCTTCACCCGGTCGGCGGCATTGGGTTCCGGGTCGGCGGCGTTGCAGACGGGGGCGTCCAGATAGATGGCGGCGACGCGCTGGGGGAAGGTTTCCGCGTAGCGGAGCGAGAAGAAGCCGCCCCAGCTCATGCCGATCAGGTTCGCCTTGGGCGAGAGGCCAAGTCCCTGCAAAAAGTCCTGAAAACGGCCCATGAGAGCCACGCCCTCGGGGGACGCCCGGAATTTGAAGGCGTCCACGTGGACGTGATAAAAACCGTGCTCCAGCAAGGCGACGATGCCAACCCGCCGGACGAAGGCTTCGGGCCAGACGGTGCACCAGCTCCAGCGGCCGTCCCCCGCGGGATATTTGGGTTCGACGATCCAGGCCTTGCAGCCTTCGAAATCGAAGTGATGGCGGGTGAAGCCGTACCACTCGTCGGCGGTCCAACTTTCAGGGAAAACGATGCGTTTCATGACAGTTCCTCTTGAATGCGGTTGAATTACTTGAAGCTCTCGAGCCAGCTGATGAGCCGGGCGGGGGCGTCGGTCATGATGCCGGGGGCCTGCAACTGGTAGAGGAAGGCGAAGTCCAGCTCCGTGTCGGCGTAAAAGGCGTTGGCCCGGAGCCCGAGACTGCGGGCGATCTCCAGTTTTTCCGGCGTCAACGTCTCCCGGATGGGCTGGAAGAAGCGGCACCCCAGTTCCGCGCAGCGGCGCATGTTTTTCTCGTCCGCCCGGTCCCGCCAGCCGGGAGTGAGGCAGATGGCGATGTCCTTGTCGATGGCGTGGACCGCCTGCACCACCGCTTCGTCGGCGATGGTCATGTAGCCCTTGTCGTACATGTCGTACTTCCTGTAGAGGCGGCAGGCCTCCTTCAAGGCAACGGGATTGCCCAGGTACATCTGGATGTTCATGGCCACCTTGTCGCTCAGGGCGTCGAGGATCTCCTCGAAGGTGGGGATCTCCACCTTTTCGGGCAGGGGGGCGCTCCTGCGGTACATCCGCCGGTACCAGGAGGCGTTGAGTTTCTTGATTTCGGCCAAGGTCTTTTCCTCGGGAGTCCCTTCGACGTCGGCGGTCCGCTTCAGCGTGGCGTCGTGGAGCAGGATCGGCACGTTGTCGCTGGTGGAACGCAGGTCGAATTCGATGAAGTCGGCCCCGGCCTCCACGGCCTTGGTCATGGAAAGGAGGGTGTTCTCGGGGTACTCGATGGAGTTGCCCCGGTGGGCGGTGACGAGAACCCGCTCTTCTTCATGAAGGCGGGCCAGCGAAACATTTCCGGACATGTTGTTTTCCTTCTTTTTTGAACAGGGGCCGTTCCCCCGTGAGTCAACGATTTTATTTCCCGGCGAGCTTGAGGACGATGAAGCCCCGGGGGCCGGCGACGCTCACCTTGTTTCCCGCGAGGGTCACGCCGGGAGAAACTTCCACGATCTCGGCCTTCTCATCCGCGCCGAAGGGAAGCTGATAATCTTTCACGGTTTTGTGGAAGTCGGCGTAAAGTTTCCGGTGGTCCCGGTGGGGGATGACGTAAAGAGCCGTGGCGTCGCCGATGGTTTCGGGGTTGAAGTAGCAGCGGTAGCCCACACTTTCCAGCACCGTGCCCTTCTTGAGGGTCGTCCGTCCGGGGCGGCCGAACTGTGAAGGATAGGTCTTGTGCCAGGCGGCCAGAATGAAGCTGGAGCCGTTCTTCGCCCGTTCGGACTTTCTGAAGATCCCCCATTCGGGATCCATGCCCAGCACGTTGCCGATCTTCCGGACCCGTTTCCCGTCCACGATCTTTCCCAGAAATTCGATGAAGCGGTCGGGCTGGTCGTTCGGATCCACATAGCCCCCCTGGACCCGGATCTGGAACCGGGGAGAGATATTGCTTGCGGTCTTGCGGATCGCGGTCATGTCCTGCACGCCCGCAAAATCGTAGGGACGGGTGTCCGCTTCGAGACGCTTGTTGGGCGTATGCCACACCTGGAGTTTGGACCGTTCCTGTATTTTTTCCTGAATGGGCTTCACCTTGGGGATGTATTTTTCGTAGAAGTCGTACCTCCACAGCTCGCAGTCGGAGTCCTGCATGGGGCTCACCCCCATGATCTGGACGTCACGGGTGAATTCGAATCTTGCGTCCACCCGGCAGGAGCCGTTGGGGAAGAAGTGGTATTCCAGATCGACCACCGCGTAGTAATCGGTGACACTTTCCTGCTTGAACCCCGCCGCCGCCAGCGCTTCGAAGACGCAGATGCCCTGCTTTTCGATGACCGTGAGTTCGCGGCCCTTCACCAGCTGTTCCGCAGGGAGCGTCTTGCCGTCGAGCAGGTACTCACGCTTGAGGATCCGCGTGGCGGCGAAGTTGTGGAAGGGTTTCAGTTCCGTAGCCTTGGGCAGGGCCTTCTTGCCGATGGCAGGGAGCACCAGCAGCTTGTCGGGGGAGTCCACACGGGCGATCCAGTGGGTTTCGTCCAGCTTCTTCCCCGCGTCCTCCTTCTTGTACCCGTGGCCGGGAAGGGTGACCAGCGTTCCGTTGTAGCCGTGGTTGCCGCTCAGAATGTAGACGGTCCGTTTGTCGGGATGGGGATAGAGGTGCATGACCCCCACGGAGTCCCCGCACCAGTGAAAACGCGTCGGCAGCTTGAACTTGTAGGGAATGTCCTTTTCGGGTGTGCTCTTGGGGATGAGGAAGGTGCTGACGAAGTTGAACTGCCTGTTTCCGCCGAGGCCGCAGACGAGCAGCAGATCCTCCGAAGCGCTCCACCCCCGGCGGATGTAGAGGGACTTGCTCTTGGTGAGGAAAACGCTCATTTCCTCCGCTTGCGAAAGAAGCGGAAGGGCCGCGAGGGCCGCCAGCAGAAGGAACATCTTTTTCATATCTGTCTCCGATTTTCTGTTTGGGGTTTTTCTCTTTATCTGTTCCGGCTCGACACGAACCGGCCGTCCACGCTGATCTGCCGCACCTGCTCCGCCATGGCCCGGTCGGCGGCGAAGACGATCCTGTGGCCGTTGACCGAGTCCTCAAGGGAGGTGCACGAAATGGAGGGCTTGCCGCCCTGCACGAACTCCACGAAATCCATGGCCAGCCGCAGGTCGCCGCCCCCGTGGTCGCCGAAGGCCCCCGTGGTGTCCCCCATGTTGCCCAGATCCACCACCTCTTCGGTGTACTCCCCGCCGGGGCGCACGTCCCGGTGGCGGAGCGTGAAACGATTGTCGTCGAAGATCCCCTGGATCTCCCCCTCGGTGCCGATGATGTGGATCTTGCGCATGGGCCGGGCGGAGTTGGCCGCCATGGTGTGGGTGGCGATGGCGCCGTCGGCGAAGGTGACGTTCACCACCTGATAGTCGGGCTGGTCGTTGTCGCACTTCCAGACGCACCGGGCGTGGGGATGAGAGGGATCCTTGAGGGCCTTTTCCCGGTACTCCGGGGTATTGGCTTCGGGGCAGTAGGCGCTCTTGGGCCAGATGTAGCCCCGCCAGCGGACGGGGTTTTCCAGATGAAGCCGCCGCACCGAGAAGTCGCAGGAGCTTTCGATGGGGCAGTCGATAAGGCAGTAATTCCCCGACTTTTCCGGCGCGTTGGCCCGGTTGAAGAAGAGGAGCCCCCCCATGCTCTCCACCGCCGCCGGGGCGATGCCGCTCTTGAACCAGGTGAGAAGGTCGATGTCGTGACAGCACTTGGCCAGCAGACTGGAAGCGCCGCAGATCTCCTTTCTCGCCCACTTGCCCCGGACGTAGCAGGCGGAAAAGTGGTGATAGCTCACATGCTCCGCCGTCTGGATGTCCATGATCCGCCCCA
>JAFSYV010000343.1 GCA_017443585.1 Lentisphaeria bacterium
GGTCCCGGCATGGGCGGCGGCTTCGGCGGCGGCATGGGCGGCGGTCCCGGCATGGGCGGCGGCTTCGGCGGCGGCATGGGCGGCGGTCCCGGCGGATTCCGTCAGGGCGGCAACAACCAGCAGACCGGCGTACAGCAGAATCAGATCGGCGCGGCCCGGAACGGCCGCCGCGGCGGCGCCGGCGAGGGCCGGGGCGGCATGATGTCCGGCACGGACAACCGGATGCGTTTCACCAATATGTTCCGCCAGATGTCCGGCGAGGAGGACGCCGACTCCGCCACCACCGGCACCAAGCAGTACGTCAAGGTGGGCGAGACCCTGACCAGCGGCCATACTCTGGTCGAGGTCCAGCGCTTCAAGGTCGTCCTGAGCCGGGGCGGCAGCAAGACCGAGCTGGTCCTCGAGGATCCCTCCAAGAACCAGGTCCGGACCACCGTCACCCGCCAGCAGCCCGCCTATCAGCGCTTCATGCAGAACCAGCTCAACACTCAGCGGCAGATGATGCAGATGATGCAGCAGATGTCCTTCGGCATGAACCGGGCCATGTACAACCTCAACCGCAACATCCAGACTTCCGGCGGCAACAGCGGGGCGAGAAGGTGATTTCGTCTGAATCAGTGAATTCGAATAACATATATCGGGGAAAGAGCATGAAAAAACTACTCAAGAAACTGTTGTTGGGATCGGGCGTTCTGCTGCTGATTTTTTCCTTCGGCTGCGAGTCCGACGACCTCAAGGACAAGGACGACACCGAAGACCGTTTCCAGTTCCTCCGCCGGGACGAGCACGAAAGCGTCAAGGACATGAGTGTCCCGCTCAAGGATGAGGAGGTGCTTTCCAAGGCGCCCTATCCCCATCCGGTGAGTTCCGACAAGATCAAGAAGCTGGAGGTCCGGCCCATTCCCAAGGCCAAGATCGTCCCCGGCGGCTCCACCGCCAACGCCCCCCGCTTCTACGATGACTTCATCGCCCTCAACGGGGACGAGGAGATCCCCGTTTCGCTGGTCTTCAACAGTGCGCCGCTCCTCGACGTGCTGTCGGCCTTCGCCGATGTGCTCAACTTCAACTTCATCGCCGACAACGACCTGCGGGGCGTGGTGACCTTGAACATCAACTCCAACATGACCCGCCGGGAACTGTGGAACACCTTCGAACGGATGGTCCACCTGGCCGGGGCCGGCATCAAGGTCGAGGATTCGATCCTGCGCATCGTGGGCTCCGGCAAGTTCGCCAAGGAGGCCGACCACAAGATCGGCACGGCTCCCGAAAGCGAGATCCTCTATTACCCCCTCGTCACCGCCACGGGCCGGGAGGCCGTGAATCAGCTCCGTCCCTTCATGAGCCGTGACGCCGCCATCACTGAACTGACCCGGCCCAACGCCATCCTGGTCTGCGACCTGCGGCCCAGCATCGCCAAGGCCAAACAGCTCCTCGACCTCATCGACCGGAACGGCCGCCGCACCTGGCCCCGGATGGTGATCCAGTGCCACAACGTGCTGCCCAGCAAGGTGGTCATGGAAATGCAGGAGATCCTCCCCGTCCTCGGCTTCAACGTCTTCAAGATCACCGACCGGACGGAGCTGCCCGGCGCGGTCAGTCTTTCCGCCATCGACCGGCTCAACGTGGTGGTGGCCTCGGCCGCCACGCAGGAAGCCATCGACCTCATCAAGGAGTGGGTGACGCTCCTCGACAACTCCGACAACAACGATCAGGAGCGGATCTTCGTCTACAAGGTCCGCCACAACCGGGCCGAACAGCTGGCTTATGCGCTGTCGGTGATCTTCAACACCACCGGCGTGAACCTTTCCATGGACACCAACACCGGAAACATCCGGACCCAGAACATCAACTCCAGCACCGTCAACCGGAACACCGCCAACAACGCCCAGCGCAATCAGGCCATGTCCCGGTCCAACGTCATTGCCAACACCCTGAGCGACAGGAGTTCCAACATCTTCGACCAGCAGGTGCGGGTCCACTCCGACGGCGTGCTGAACCGTCTGGTCTTCCGGACCGTGCCCCGGACCTACGCCGCCATCAAGGCCATGCTGGATAAGCTGGACGTGGTCCCCGCGCAGGTGCTGCTCCAGGTGATGGTGGTCGAAGTGACACTCACCGAATCCACCCAGTTCGGCATCGAATTTTCGGGCTACGCCAAGGGCAAGGAGACGGTCGCTCTCTTCGGCAACCAGTACTCCGGCAGCGGGACGGGGCTCAATCCCTTCATCACCAGCACCACCACTTCGGACGGAACCACGACAACCACCACCGATTTCCGGACCGCGGGCGACCGGCAGACGGGCGGCACCTTCGTCATCGCCGACCCCAAGGATCCCCAGAAGCGTTTCGGCTACATCCGCGCTCTGGCCGGGAACGGCAAGGTCAAGGTGATCTCCAGTCCCCAGCTGCTGGTGACCAGCCACAACAAGGCCCGGATGCAGGTGGGCAGCAACATCCCCACCCTGACCCAGGGCATCACCAACAGCGAATCGAGCACCAACGTGACCCAGAACTACACCTACCGGGACATCGGCGTCATCCTCGAAGTGACGCCCCAGATCACCAGCACCGATCTGATCGCCCTCAACATCTCGCAGGAAGTTTCCGCCAAGGTGGAGCCCTCGAGCACCGACGCCATCCAGTCGCCTTCGTTCTCGATCCGCAAGGTGCAGTCCACCATGACCATTGCCAACGGTCAGACCATGATCATCGGCGGTCTGATCCAGGAACGGCGCAACGACATGCTGGATTCGATCCCCATCATCAACAAGATCCCCCTCCTGAACCGGCTGCTGGGCTCCACCAACGCCAACACCGAACGCAGTGAGATCCTGGTCCTCATCACCGGGCAGATCGTCACCGAGAAGAGCCCCGTCGAGGACATGATCAAGCGCTACAACGACGCCATCAAGGCCCTCAACAAGTATGACAGCCAGCTGGGCGACCGGCCCGACGGCGAGAAGAACCGGCACAGCCTTCTGGCCGACAAGGAGTTCTGGCTGGAATGACCCCCGGAAGCATAGACTACGCCGCCGCCCGCGCGCGGCTGGATGAGGAGCTGCTGAAGCGCTTTCCCGGCATCGACCGGAGCGCCCCCGCCGCTTCGGACCGGAAGCTCGTGGAGGACGGGAAGATCGCCGAAAGCGGACTGCTCAAACTTTATGCCGAAGCCTGCGGCGTGGAGTTCGTGGAAGAGGACGAGATCGGCACTCCCGAACCCTTCCCCGACTGCTCGGCGACTTTTCTGAACACCCACTGCTGTCTCCCCATGGAGTGGGACGAGAACAGCGTCAAACTGCTGGTGACCGACCCCTACGAAGCCGAGGAACTGGACTTCATGCTCGCGAGCAGCTGGAAACGGAGCATCACCCCCGTTTTCTGCCGCCGCCCCTTCCTCGAACGGCTGCTGAGCAAGGTCCAGTCCAAGGGCGAGGAGGAAGCCCCGGTCGAGGCCGAAGACGAGAACACGCTCCGGTCCATGGCGGGTGAAGCCCGCATCGTCCGGCTGGTCAACGACATCTTCACGCAGGCCATCGAGCTGGGGGCCAGCGACATCCACGTGGAGCCCGGCGAAGAGAATGTGGCCGTCCGCTGCCGGGTGGACGGCGTCCTGACCGAGATCCTGACCGCGCCCTTGAAAGAGTTTCCCGCCATCGCCTCGCGCATCAAGCTTCTGGGCGGACTCAACATCGCCGAGAGCCGTCTGCCTCAGGACGGCCGGACCAACGTGAAGCTGGGGCGGACGGAACTGGATATGCGTATCAGCACCATCCCCATCCTCACGGGCGAAAGCATCGTCCTGCGTCTGCTGGATCAGGGGGCGCTGAGCTTCGACCTGCGCACCCTGGGCATGTCGCCGGAGCATCTGGCCCAGTTCGAAAAACTCATCCAGATCCCCCACGGCATCATCCTCGTGGTGGGCCCCACCGGGAGCGGCAAGACCACCACCTTGTACAGCGTCATCAACCAGCTCAACGACAACCGGAAAAAGATCATCACCATCGAGGACCCGGTGGAGTACAAGACTCCCGGCCTCTGCCAGGTGCAGGTCAACCACAAGATCGGCGTCACCTTCGCCGCCGGTTTGCGCAGCATCGTGCGTCAGGACCCGGACATCATCCTCGTGGGTGAGATCCGCGACCGGGAAACCGCCGACATCGCCATCAACGCGGCCCTGACGGGCCACCTGGTGCTGAGTACGCTCCACACCAACGACGCCGTGGGCGCCGTGACCCGTCTGCTGGATATGGGCGTGGAAAACTTCCTCGTCGCCTCCGCGCTCTTCGGCGTCCTTTCCCAGCGCCTGGTCCGGAAGATCTGCCCCGACTGCCATGCGGCGGGAACCATCGACGGCGTCAAGTGCCGCCGTTGCAACGGCACCGGGTTCAAGGGCCGCTGCGGCATCTTCGAACTGCTCGTCCTCAACGACGAGATCCGGACCGCCGTCACTCACGACGCCTCCAGCGCCGAACTCGAGGAGATCGCCGTCCGCCACGGCATGATCACCTTGAAGCAGGACGGCGAGGCCAAGGTCAGGGCCGGGATAACCACCGCGGAAGAACTGGGAAGATCCACCGCCGAGGTCTGAGTTCATGGGACTTTACAAGTACACAGGCGCTGCCCGCGGCGAGAAGCTCCACGAGGTGCTGATCGAGGCGGACAACGAAAAGGAGGCCCGGGAAAAACTCAAGGTGCGGGGGATCATCCCCGTCCGTTTCCTGGGCGAAGCCGCCGAGGAGCGGCGCAGTTTCGCCCTGAAGCGCAGCAAGGTCAACACCTACGAATTCACCCGTGAACTGGCTCCCCTGCTGGACTCCTATATCCCTCTCGAACGGGCCCTGAGCATCATCGCCGAAAGTTCCCCCGAAAAGGAACAGCGGGAGTTCGTCAACTCCATGCGGCAGGCGCTCCACGAAGGCAAGAAGTTTTCCGAGATCGTCCGTTCCCACGGGGCCCTTTTTCCTCCCTACTACGCCAATCTGATCGAAAGCGGCGAGGAAACCGGGTGTCTGCCCGAAGTGGTCCGGGAGCTCCACAAGTTCATGGGCGAAAGCAAGGAACTCAAGGACTTCATCATCTCCAGCTCCGTTTATCCCGCGGCCATCCTGGTCATCACGCTGCTGGTGACGGTCCTGCTTTTCACGGTCTTCGTGCCCCGGTTCGCCAACATCTTCAGCGATATGGGCCGGGAGCAGCCGCCTTCCATGCGCTTCCTGCTCGGGGTGAGCGATTTCGCCAAGTACGCCTGGTGGATGATCCCCATCGGTTGTGTGGCCTTCTGGTATCTGCTCAAGAAAATCGTGGGCGAGGAGGAACTCAAGTTCAAGCTTGCCGGGCAGATGATCAAGCTCCCCCTCTTCGGCCGCATCGCCGTGGATCTCGAGATGTGCAAGTACGTCCGCACTCTGTCCATCCTCATCGGCAACCACGTGGAGATCATCCGGACCGTGCGCATTTCGGGGAAGATCATTTCGAATCCCGTCATCGCCAAGGCCTTTTCCGCCATCGACCGCAAGCTCAAGGGCGGGGATAAGCTTTCCGCCGCCCTGGCGGGGAATCCCTACGTTCCCCCCGGCATGACCCCCATGCTCCGCGTCGGGGAGGAGTCGGGCAACGTAGGGCCCATGCTGGAAAAGATCGCCGGCAATCTGGAAAACGACACCAAGCTCAAGATCAAACGGCTCCTGAGCCTGTTCGAACCCGCCGTCATCGTGTTTCTCGCCGTGGTGGTGCTGGTGGTGGTGGTGTCGATCTTCGTAGCCATGATGGAAATCAACTCTATCAGTCAAGGAGGACCTCAATTATGAAAAAAACTCAGAAATCCCGCAGAAGAAACTTCAC
>JAFSYV010000344.1 GCA_017443585.1 Lentisphaeria bacterium
AAATGCTCCTGCTGTTTCTGTTGCCGATCTCCGCAGTCTCCGCCGCCGTCGAGGCCGAGATCACCTACAGGGGCGAACCCGGCCCCGTCACCTTCGGGGTCCCCTTCGCACAGGGAGCCGTCAAGGACGCCTCGAAACTCAACCTCGGCGGGAAACCGCTGCAAGTAAAAGTCAACGCGTCCTGGCCGGACGGATCGGTCAAATGGGCCCTTTTCGATACGGATCTCCCCAAAAATTTCAAGGGGAAATTCACACTGGGAAAGGCTCATTCAGGGGCTCCCCTTTACCGTGATGGCGTCCTTTCCAACGGCAAGGTCAAGGTGACCTTTCCGGCGCAGGGGCCGCTCTTTTGCTACGAACTTCCCGGTGAAAAAGGCAGCGCCCGGATCTCGACGAAGTTCCTGCTCGACTCCCCCGGCCCGTGCGAAGGCGAAAACTGGCTGAAAGCCGCTCCAGTGGGGAAGCGTTTCCGCATTTTCAACTCCGACGGGAAACGGACCGTTTCCGTGGAAACCAACGGGCCCCAGCGGGCCGTCGTCAGGATCGAAGGCGATGCGGGATACCGCTACATCGTCCGGGTGACGCTCTGGAAAAACGAACTTACGCTCCGGGTGCAGACCACCTTCATCTGCACCCTCGACCCCAACGAAAATTTCCTCCAATCCATGGTGCTGAAGATCGACCGGCCGGGGAAAACGACCCAACGGGAACTGGTCACGGGAACGCCCCGTTTCCACCACATGGTCTCATGGCGGAAGAAAAGTTCCCCCGCCGCTTCCGGCGTGCTCCATGACGGCAAACTTACCGTCGCGGTCAGGGATTTCGCCCGCCTCTTCCCCACGGAACTGAGCTGCGACGAAAAAGGCGTTTACTTTCATATCTGACCGGAGCGTTCGGGAAAGATCCTCGACCTGCGCCGCAGAGAGAAGGTGGACCGCCGTTTCCTCGAGTACAAGAATCCAGCCGGAGGTTACGGCGCGGCCAAGACCCATGACCTTTATCTGTCGTGGAGCGATCCCCGCATCGCCGACAGGATCAACAAACTCGAGCTCCCCGCGGCCTCCCCCGAATACATGCGTTCCACCCTCGCGTGCGGCGAATACCTGCTGCCGGGCAAGGGGTTCCCGAAATGCGACGCCTTGCTGGACTTCAGCTTCAAGTACCTGCACGAATACAAACGGCAGGGACACTTCGACGGCATGATGGACTGGGGGGACATCCCCCTGGGCGCTCACGGCATGAAAGATCACATGGATCAGGGAACTCCCGAATCGGCCCCCTTCCGGGGATACACCGGCTGGAGCAACGGCGACTTAGCCCTGGCGACGGGTTTTTACCTCCATTTTCTCAGGACCGGCGATCAGGATGTTCTGAGGGACGGGCTGGACTTCACCTGGCATCTGGCCGACGTGGACACGGTCCACTACTGGCCGGAAGACAAAAAGTACGACTGCTCCCCCGGAACGAATTACGTCGGGCTTGGGCGCCGCCACGACCAGCAGCACTGGGGGACGTTCCCACTGGAGTACGGGTACGTCTGCGACGACGGGATCTACGCCTATCTTCTGACCGGCGAGGAGCGGATACTGGAGGTCCTCAAGCTGGTGGGGGCCAATTACAACGCCTATTACGGCCGTTTCATGGCTCTGCGGCTTTACGAGATCACCGGGGAGCAAAGATTTCTCAAGCGGTTCAGGAGAGACATGGAGCGGGAAACCGTCGTTCCGCGATCGGACAATTTCCGCTCCAATTCCTACGATGCGACGGGGTATCTCTTCGTGGAATCCATCCTGCCCGGAGCGCTGAAGGAAAAGGTGCTGGCCGGAATCGGTAAATACGCGCCGCGGTATCACTCCGCCGTCCACGCGAAGCAATATCCCCCCTGGATCCCCGCTGTTCTGGCCTGCAAATACGCTCCTTGCCCGGAAAATTTCTTCACTTTGAAAGCGATGCTCTTTCAGATGCGCTCTTACCTCGATGCGGATTACGCCCTCCCCCGCAATAACTCCATAGCGGAGTACGACAAAAAGTGGAAATGTCCGAATCTCCCCGTGGCAAGTCTTTTCTTCTGGGTCTCGTTGCCCTATGTCATGGATACGCTGCACCGGGCGGGGATCACCGAAAAAGAGTGTCTTACGCTCAAATACAAGTGGGAAGATTTCCCCTCGAGGACCGAAGTGCTGAAAAACAGCTCCTTCAAGAAAACGCCGTGGATCCAGCACTGCCACTATACGGTCCCTCTTTCGAAGCAGATCTTCCGGGACTGGGGGCTGGACCGGGACCTCGACGACGAGGGGAAGATCCGCTACCGTCTCGCCCTGAGGCGAATGAAGCTTTATGAGGACGGCAAACTGCTCGGCCCCGGCGTGTTCGCCCACGCGCTCATCATGAAAAACGGCCTCATCGGCTGGAGCAGTCTGGGCTGGTCGCTCATGATGACCGCCTCGGACAAGTCCGATCCCTGCACCAACGGCCGAAAATACGTCTTCGAATACACCTCCGAAAAGGATTGGAAATGGCAGGACAAACCCTCTTTCGATGAAAAGCTCGTCAAGATCTATCCCTACCCCGATATTTCGAAAGTCAGCGGCACCTGGTGTGCCGTCCTGGATCATGAATCCCCCGATCCGGTCCTGGTTTTCAAGCCCTCGAAGGAGGTTGCGAAGCGGGCCGCCGCCGCCCTGAAGCGCCACACCTTGACCGAAGACGGCAAGGTACTGAAAAACTGGCGCCGGAATCAGAATGTCGTCATCTTCACGGTCCCGGACGGATCCGATCCCCGCACCAACAAAAGGGAATACCGGTTCGCCTACAAAAGCGAAAAGGACATGTGAGATCCCGATGCCCTCCCCGCGGGCGGGGGGGCCCGGCTCCGCTTGCGGGAAGCCTCCCTTATTCCGCGATCTCCTCCACGGAGACGTTATCGACCCAGGCGGTCCCGGTGCAGTAGAGCATCTTGATCTCGACGGTGCCGTTTTTCCTGATGGGTTTGTCCGCGGTCTTGAAATCGAAACTCATGCAGGTCCAGTCCTGAGTTCCGGCGAGCCAGGCGTGGCGGGGGAAGAAGTTGTTCCGGCAGTCCACCAGATTCAGGAGCACTCCGCCTCCCCGTTTCACCGGTTTGACGTTGTCCAGTTTCACCATGCAGCTGATCCGGTATTTCGTATTCGGCTTCAGGCTCCGCTGCGTGAAATTCTGGAAAAGCGAGAGGTTTTTCCCCGAGTTGGAGGCGAGCTTCATGGAGTACGGCGCGCTGAAGAACACTTTCCCGTCACGTTCGCAGAGGATCGGTTCAACTCCCCCGGCGAGCCAGCCCGT
Source organism: Lentisphaeria bacterium (assembly GCA_017443585.1). Lineage (GTDB taxonomy): Bacteria > Verrucomicrobiota > Lentisphaeria > Victivallales > Victivallaceae > UBA1784. The sequence goes on from JAFSYV010000344.1 coordinate 3,319, forward strand.
GAATCTGCCGTTCCTGCGTTCGCCCCAGGCGAGACTGCGGCCGATCCGGCCGGCCGATGGGAGATGATCGAATCCACCGTCTGTCACGACCTCCCTGTCCCCCGGCGTCATGATCCCGAAGTTGTCGATGTCGTGGAATCCGTCGGCATGGGAACTCCAGACGTAGAGTTCCTCATTGGGGCGGCCGGTTTTCAGGACCCGGTTGCGGCCGAAATTGACCGGGAACCCGCTCTTTTTCAGGTTTGGCAGACTCTTCAGCGGGATGGTGAGTTCCGCCCGCCAGCCCTCCGGCGTCCGGATCACTTTGGCCCCGGCTCCGGAATTCCAGGCGCTTTCCGGGCGGCTGCCGGTTTTGCCGACCCGTTTCCAGCGGTAGTCGGTCACGACGCCTGCTGAAGTGACCACCCAGTGATAGTAAATTTTCCGGTCGCCGTCGGGATCGAGCATGATCTCCACGCAGTTGTCCATATAGGCATCGGGATCGTCGGCCGGGCGTATCGCGGTCCGGACCTCGTCCATTTTCGGTTCTTCGCAGTCGATGGTGAAAACCAGGGCGTCATCCGTGTACCGGGCCCGGATCGAGGTATTGACCGGGACCGGGCACTTTTTCGGATCGAGTTTCCAGGGGATCAGCCGGACGGGATAACGCATGTCGAAGCGCAGGCCCCGGGCCGCTCGGGTATGCTCCCGGAACCGGTTCGACTCCGCCAGCAGCGGAGCGAGGTACTCCCGGCGGAACAATTCGATGCGCCGGGCTTCCAGCGAACCGGGGGAAACCCGCTTCGCCGCCTGATCGAAGCGGGCGGTCAGGTCGGCCAGTTTGCGGGGGGTATAGATCTTGTTCCAGATCTCGTTGTCCGAGGGGACCGAAGCGGCCGGGCCGTCGGGCGTGTCGATGATCCGGCCCACAATTTTTTTCGTGCAGACCTCCTCGAATTCCTCCATGATCCCGCGCATGATCCCGGCGGCGGGGCCGTACATCAGGCGGTAATGCTCGGCCAGCATACCTTCATAGTCCGCGTGGTTGTCCCACGCCACTTTGCAGAAAATGTAGTTGTTCATGTAGAAATAGAGGAACCGGTCGCTTTCGGACTCCAGAAAGACGCCGCGGGCATAGGGCGCGATGGCCCGGTAATATCGGCCGATGGCTTTCGGGGTATAGGCCGGGATCCCGGTCATTTTCCAGGCGCCGTAGTTTTTGTAGGCGTAATTCCAGAGCTGGACCTTACGGCCGATCTTTTCAGTCCAGGCTTTGATCAGGGCCGTGCCTTTGTCTCCGGGTCCGGTGCCCATGGCCCACGGGCCCACGTCGCAGACCATGACCAGCACGTTGTCGGGGATCTTCCGTTTCGGCATGTCCTTGTACGGCACATAGGCCGGCATGCACAGGAATCCGTCGATCTTTTCCTTCTTGAGCCGTTCGGCCCAGTCGATCACATTGTTCCAGACCAGCTCGGTGGCTATGGCGAAGAGCCGTCCCCGTTCCGGCTGACAGGCCGCCTTGCATTTGGGACATTCGCACAGCACCATGCCGTCGGCGGGGAAAATGTCCACGTACTTGCCGATGAAATGGGCGAAATGCCAGTGGGGTTTCTTCGCATTCGGCGCGCCGACGCCGCGCTCCGAGGCGGGCCGCCCGGTCAGATAGGCCTTGATGTCCTGATAGATCTCCTCCGTGACCGGACTGCTCCAGCAGAGGTGGAGAGGATCCCGATCTCCGGTCCTGGTCAGGGCGAAATACTCCGGATGGGTCTTGTAGAATCTGGCGGCCAGATTGAACGCGTTGGAAAGACCGTGGGTGCAGGGCGGAGCCGCCGTGGTCGAGGCCCGGCGGCGGTACATGTTCAGATTCTTGTGCGGATTGACCACCGCCTTCCGGTTTTCCCCTTCGAAATATTCGCCGTCCCAGAAAGCCGAATACATGCGTTTGTCGAAATCCGGCTTTTCCACGATGTCGATCTCAGGCAGTTTCAAAGCCTTCATTTTCGGCACGACGGTCCCGAGTTCGCCGGGGAAATAGAACCGAACTCCGGCGAAACGTTCCAGAAAATCATACACGGCGAAGACCGAAGCGCGTTCGTGCATCATGCCCCAGACGCCGCTGGTCCGGATCAATTTTTCCGGATCGGCGTGGGGGTCGTCGCGGCCCGCGATGCAGATGTCATTGCCGTAACGTCTGATGAAGAAGCCGTCGCGGGCCAGATCTTCCCCCTTGAGTCCGTTTTTCCGGGCGAATGCCCCGAGTCCGACGTGAAGATTGACCCCTTTTCCGGGCCGGGCCGAGACGGGGATCTGCCGCCCGAGGATCTGCGAGAGAATTTCCTGCAGCTCCTTCGCGGCGAACCGGGTGACCTTGGAAGCCGACGGCTCCACCACGATCACGGTGTTGTCCCCGGTAAGCGTCAGGTCGGCCGTTTTCCCGATTTCGATTTTCCGGAGCAGTTCGGCGCCGAACGCGGGAAGCCCGCACAGCAGCGTCAACAACAGAAAACAGCGGATAAACATCAAGCTCACTTCCTTTCGAACCGCCGGATCGTCGTCCGGCACAGAGTTATGATTTCCGGTCTCCCGGCTAATATAGCACTTGTCGGCGGTCCTGTCAACCCGTTACGGGCGCAGGGGCCGTTTTTTGCTCCGGAGGAAGTCGGGTTGGGGACTTGCAATTTCCGGAAAAAGCGGATATATTAATCCATGGCTTTTTACACGGTTCACTTGATGAAAAGGAAAAACAGCATGAACATCAAAAACATCCTTGCCGCGGGAGTGATCGCGGCGGCAGGTGTGCTCCCGGCGCAGCAGATGGACATCGTCGCCGAGGGGACGCCGGTTTTCAAGACCGGCCAGGAGATCCGGTTCACCGCGACCGCGCGGAAAAAGGACAGGGAGCTGCTCAGGGAGGGCTCCGTCGTCTTCTCGTTCAAGGATTCGGGCGGGAAAAAACTCCGCGACGATCTCGCCGTCGATCTGAGCAAGATCAATCCGGCGAAATTCACGGTGAAGATGGACCATCCCGGCTTCGTTCTGGTCACGGCTTCGCCCGTCAAACTCCCCGACGGCAAGGCCGTCAAATGGAGCAACGCCCCCTTCGCGCCCCTGGGCGGCGCCGCCGTGGAGCCGGAAAAAATCCGGCCGGGGACGGCGTGTCCGAAGGATTTCGACGAATTCTGGCGAAAGGGCGTCGAGTCGTTCAGGAATGCGAAGATCGAAGTGACCGAGGCCCCCGGCATCAAGCGCGAGGGGTATAAAGTTTCGCGGGTCCGGATCAGCTTCCCGGACGGGACGGGGATCGTCACCGGGTTCCTCTCCATCCCCTCGAAGCCGGGGAAGTATCCCGCGCTGGCGGGCGTTCCCGGAGCCGGTCCGGGCAAGGCGGATCCCGTCCCCTACTGGAACAGCCCCGTCCCGGCCATCGAACTGTGGCTGAACGTCCATAACTTCGTCACCGGCTCCACCCAGAAGGAACAGCGGGCGCGTTACGCCGCCTACTCGAAATCCGTCGGCGGGAGATACTGGCTCCAGAACGCCCCGGACCGGGACCGCTATTTCTACCGGAACGTCTGGCTGGCGGTGAATTTCGCGGTGGACTTCGTCGCCGCCTTGCCGGAGTTCGACGGCAAGCACTTCGCCATGGCCGGGAACAGTCAGGGCGGCGGGACCGCGCTGGCCATCGGGAGCCTGAACAAGAACATCACCTGCATCGTCGCCTCGGTCCCGGCGCTCTGCGACCACGGCGGCTGGAAGCTCGGGCGGCAGGCGGGCTGGCCGCAGATACACGCCAATCTGAACGGCAAGGCCGATGGGGCGGCTCCCTATTTCGATGCCGCGAATTTCGCCGCGAGAATAAAAAAACCGACGCTGATCTCGGTGGGCTTCGTCGACACCACCTGTTCGCCCGCTTCGGTCTACGCAGCCTTCAATTCGATCCCGGCCAATGTGCCGAAACGGATCTATCACATGTATCGCCAGGGACACCGGGGCGCCCCGGCCTTCCGTCCGGAAGTTCAGAAATTTCTGAAAGAACAGTTCGGCAAATAAGCAGAAAACCATCCACATAGGAAAGGAAATGATGATGATGAGAAAGTTGCTGATCGCCGCCGTGATGTTCGCTGTTGCGGGCATCTCCGCCGGGACGCTCAAGTTCGAGTGTTCCGTCAATTCCAAGGACGCCATCTTCAAGGCCGGGGAAAAGATCGTTTTCACCGTGAAGCTGACGGAAGACGGCAAGCCCGCGGCGGATAAATTCATCCAGTACCGCCTTTACCATGACGACAAGACGGTGAAGAACGGCAAGGTTTCCGCTGCGAAGGAGCTCACGATCGAAACCTCGGGCACGAAACCCGGCTGGATCTTCATCCAGGCCTATGCCAAGGACGGCAAAGACAAGTACATCAAGCAGCAGGCCAAGGGACAGCCGGCCTCCGCCGCCCGGCCTTTGAGCGGCACGGTCGGCGCCATGGTCGAACCGGAAAAACTGCTGCCGCCCATGAAGGAGCCCTCCGATTTCGACGCGTTCTGGAACGGCGTCAAGAAAGAGCTGGCGGCGGTCCCGATGAAGGAGCTGGCGAAAGTTCAGCTGCCGGAAGAAAAGAGAGTCAAACTTTACGACGTGAAGATCTCCTGCGCGGGGGACAAGCCCGTGTCGGGATATCTCTGCATCCCCCTGAACGCCAAGCCCAAAAGCTGCCCGGCCTTCGTAAACTTCCACGGCGCGGGGGTCCGCAGCTCCGGGAAGCCCATCGCCATGGGGATGCGCGGGGTGATCGCGCTCGACATCAACGCCCACGGGATCGAGAACGGCAAGCCCCAAAGTTTTTACGACGAGCTGAGGAAAAAGTACTTCTACGCCAAGCTCGACGAATTCCGTCCCGGCCGCTACGCCCACTGGTACAAGCATGACCGGGACCGCTATTATTTCAAGGGGATGTACATGCGGCTCCTGCGGGCGCTGGAGTACGTCAAGAGTCTGCCGGAATGGGACGGGAAACATCTGATCGTGAGCGGCGGCAGCCAGGGCGGGGCGCAGGTCCTCGCCGCCTGCGGGCTGGATCACGACATCACCTTCGCCCGAGCGGGGGTCCCCGCCATGTGCGACCACTCCGGATGCCTGGGCGACCGGCGCAGCGGGTGGCCCGCCCTCTACACGAGGGAGGACAACCAGAAAAATCCCGCCTATGCCAAGTGCGCGTCCTACTATGACGGGGCCTATTTCGCCCGGCGGATCCGGTGTCCGATCTGGATCAACACCGGGTTCGCCGACACCACCTGTCCGCCCTCCAGCGTCTTCGCCGCCTACAACAGCATCCCGGCGGGTGTTGAGAAACACATCCAGACCTGTCCCACCGGCGGCCACGGCACACCGCACTCCGACGGGCACAAGGCCCTGAGCGCTTACGTGGACTCCATCGTAAAAAAATAGGAGCGGGGAGAAATTCCCCGGCCTGAGGCCGGAAACGTAAATACCATCAGGCCATACCGCGAAAAGGGATGAAGATGAGTGAGCAGAAATATGATGTCTTTTTCTCCTACGCCCACGCCGACGCCCAGACCGATGAGCAGAAAAAGATCCTCGCCGTCCTCAAAGAGACCATCGAACAGGCCCTTGAAGGTGTGGCGGGCAGGGAGTCCCGCGTCTTCCTCGACAGCGAGGCCTTGCACTGGGGCGACGAGTGGAGCGCCAAGATCCGCAGCTGCATCGACAAAGCCCGGGTCTTCGTCTACCTGCTCTCTCCGAACTATCTCAAGAGCAACTACTGCCAGCGCGAAAAAATGTGGTGGGCCAGACGGGAGATCCGGCAGGGCCGTCTGAACAAGGCGACCCGGCCCATCTACTACGTGGAACTCCCCGAGACCGGGGACGCCGTTTCCGATCACTACATTCAGGAGCTCACGATCTGTCAGGGGGTGGACAAGCCCTTTTTCGCCTCCTTGGACGAGGTGAAAAGCAGCGTCGTCGCCGGCCGGCTGGCGTCGATCCGGCAGGACGTGGCGGAACAGTTCCTGCAGTCGCAGGCCGCGGAGGCCAGTCTCTGCACGGTGTATCCTGCCATCAGCAAGTTTTTCGTCGGCCGCCTCAAGGAGCTGGCCGATCTCAACCAGCTGTGCCGGGAAGAGGGGGCGATCCCCGTCATCGCCGGAGAGGCGGGCGTCGGCAAAAGCGAGTTGGCGGTGGCCTACGCCTACGCCTACGCGGAAAATTTCCCTCAGGGGCGGTTCCTTATCCCCATGCAGGGCGTTTCCACCTGGACCGACGCCTTGGTCAAGATGGTCGACCTCATCAAGACCCACGTCACCGACGACCTGGAAAGTGTGGGGCTGCCCGGCGATTTCGACCGTTTGGAGAGAGAGAAAAAGCGTGATGCCGTCTGGCGCTGGCTGTACGATCGCTCGAAACAGGGGGAACTTCTTCTTTTGCTGGACAATCTGGAAGATCTCGAACTCATTTCGGATGATGCCCTCCGCGAACTCACCCGCGGGCACGGGTTGCCGCGGAATTTCCGCATGATCGCCACCACCCGGCTCAACGAGGGGGCGAGCTCCACTCTGGACGATCGGAAAATTTACGAGCTGGGCCGATTGAGCGACAAGGACGCCTTCGAGTTTTTCTGCCTGATGGGCAACGACCGCTTCCCCTTCGCCCAATGGCCGTTGTCGGCAGAGGGCGAGCCGCTCCTGAAAGATGTCCCGCCGGAAAAACAGCCAAGTTCCTTGGAACGCCAAAAGATCAAAACGGAATACGCCGCGCTGAAGGAGATCATCACCCTGCTGGGCGGTCACGCGTGGTCGCTGGAGATCGTCGCCGGGTTCATGGCCGCCAACGAAAGCTGCAGTTTCGAGTCGAAGCTGGCCGATCTGCGGAAGGATTTCGGGGGGAACATCATCGGCCGGACCCACCGGGGCGGGAAATATCAGGATCCGGAAAAGCTCCTGCGCCCGACCGTCGACCGGCTGCTCGAGTTCGATAAGATCGAACCCGCCCTCGGGGAGCATATCCTCTATTTGGCCGAGGCGGCTTCGTTCTTTCCGCCCGAGCAGGTGCCCCGTGACGCCCTGATCGGGATCTGGCAGCATAAATTCGGTGACAAGGTCATTTCGTGGGATCAGGGAACGCGTAAAGCCCCCGCCGCCGCGCTGGCCGTGGAGCAGCTGACCAAATACTGCATCGTCAACGGCGAGGGCGATATGCTGAAAATGCACCGCCTGACTCGGGAATTCCTGCGGCACGAGGTCAAGGGCGATGAAGAAGCTTTCGAAATCCTCGAAACCATGCGGCAGTATCTGGACGAATTTCTTTCGGCGACGCCCGACATGACGGCCCGGCAGCTGCAGCCCTGGTGCGGCTGGACGGAAGACGCCATTGCGCATCCCCAATTGCGGGGAGAAGAAATTTTTTTGGATACAGCGTTGGACATTGTCGATGGATGCATTCCTGTCGATTTGCATGACGAGGCGGAGCGGCTCCTTCTGCCGACGCTTGAAGGTGCAAGGAGAATCGAATCGCCCCCGCTTGTCGGGAAATGCCTTTTTGTGCTGGGCGAGATTCATTGCGCCCTTAACCGTTGCCAGGAAGCGGAACGGGAATACGGCGAAGAACTTTCGATTTATCGTGAACTGGCAAAAAAAGTCCCGGAAAAATACCTTTCCTATGTGGCAAACACCTTGAACAACCTCGCGAATCTGCATGAGGACCAAAATCGTTATGGCGAGGGGGAGCGGGAGTATGGCGAAGCACTTTCGATTTACCGTGAACTGGCCGAAAAAATTCCCGAGAAATACGTTTCCTATGTGGCGATGACCTTGAACAACCTCGGACTTCTGCATTGGAATCGAAATCATTACGCTGAAGCGGAGCGGGAATACGTCGAAGCACTGGCGATCCGGCGTGAACTGGCCGGAGAAGACCCGGAAAAATACCTTTCCGATGTGGCGATGACCTTGAACAACCTCGCTATCCTGCATAACGACCAAAATCGGTGCGAGGAGGCGGGACGGGAATACGGTGAAGCCTTGGCGATTCGGCGTAAACTG